>NZ_DBLZAX010000017.1:0-66771 GCF_057607445.1 Xylanibacter sp.
TGGATGGCAGCATGAAGCTTACCAAAGACTCTAACATTGAATTTTCCATGATGCAAAGATAAGATTTTTTTTCTTTCCCCACTATTTATCGGGTGAGCCCTGAATTCACCGATAAGCTGTAACAGATATCTGTTTTGGTTTACACCACTATCATTCTCACATTTAAAAAATCCGCATGGCGCAAAACTAAAACTTAACAATGACAAAGGAGACAAAGCCAGCAACGACAACATCATTTCACTCATAGCATTTAAGTTTTAGGTTGCTTCTTATACTCCCCAAATTCAGCGTTAACAAACTGGTATTAGATTAATGGAAACAAAAAAGGCATGGGAGTTTCTACTTCTCGCCCATCCCTGCTCTCAGGCCTTCGCATTGCCTCAACTCAAGGATAAGCAACGCAGCCAGCCCACGCCAAGTGGAATTATATATACAACACACAGCCATATAAAACTTATATGGCCATCATTGGGATATAATTCACCCACGCAGACGTTCCGTTGCATTATTTCTGTGAGCTGATTCAAAGTTTGCGAAGTTTTGAGAGCACAGAATTAACGTCCGTAAACGCCTTTCTGAAGTCAGCATCCTAAAAATGCCTAAACTTCAATCCATCGATGTTATGACCCCGCCCGTTCCCAGGGAACTGGCATCGTCGGTGGCAAAAATAACAATATTATATCAAATAAAAAAGTTTTTATGTTTATTTTTTATGTCACACGGTATTATTTTTACACACAATCGCCAATTTGTCTAGCATTGAAACGATTTTATAGACAAACGGTCGGCTGGCAGTATATTGGGTTTATATTATACAATTAAACTTATGTTTTCAGCCGTCTTTTTGTTTACTATTTGCGGCTTGCCGCCTGAACAAGCAGAGGCAGACGTCAACATAAAAATATCCCGGCCGTGGACTGCCGGAAAAACAGGCTATACACGAGACTAAAGACAAGAAAGACATTAAGGAAATATTGACTGAAAATCACATCAGCGGCGAGAACACACGCATCAGCGACTCAAGCAAACGGTGAGGGAACGAAAGACGGCGCGTACTCATATACTTTTCATAGTCGACACACTGCTTCACGTCTTCCATAAAGACCGACTTGATGCGAAGGGCCATATCACGGTCGTAGATAAAGGCGTTGACTTCAAAATTGTTGTCGAAGCTGCGGAAATCGATGTTGGTAGAACCGCAGGTTGACAGGCTGTCGTCGCTGACAAGCAGCTTTGAATGGTTGAAACCGGGCTTATACAGATAGACCTTAACACCGGCATCAACGCTCTCCTGCACGTATGAACGGCTTGCCCACTCAACGAATTTGGCGTCGGAGTGCAGCGGAACCATCAGCCTTACGTCTACTCCGGCAAGGGCTGCGGTGCGCATGGCAAAGAGCACCGGTTCGGTTGGCAGGAAATATGGCGTCTCCATATATACATATTTCTTTGCCTCCAGCAGTATGCGGACATACCCCTGCATCATCTCGGGCCACGGACTGATAGGGCTGCTGGTAACTATCTGCATTATGCAGTCGTTAGGGCGGATGTCGTCGTGGGGCGGATAATAGCAGCGGTTGCTGATGAGCGTGCGGTCGACGAAAAACCAGTCGACAAGGAAGGCGCGCTGTATGCCGTAGACGGCGCCGCCCCTTATGCGCAGATGAGTGTCGCGCCATGCGGTTCCGTTGCGGCCCTTGATATATCGCAGGGCTATGTTCATGCCGCCGATAAAGCCCACGCGGCCGTCTATAACGCACAGCTTGCGGTGGTTTCGGTAGTTGACCTTGCTGGTAAATGCAGGAAACTTGACCGGCATGAAGGCATGCACGTCTATTCCGGCATTGCGCATACGCTCGAAGAACGAATTGGGAACGTTCCAGCAGCCCACGTCGTCGTAGATGAAACGCACCTCAACGCCCTCTTTTGCCTTGGCAATGAGTGCGTCGGAAACGAGACAGCCCAGAGGGTCGTCGCATATAATATAGGTCTCGAGATGTATGTGATGGCGGGCTTGGGAGATGTCGCGCAGCAGAGCATGAAAGAATCCGCAGCCGTCGGTATAGATGTCGGTCTCATTGTTCTTGAAAGGCAAAGCCCAGTTTTGGCTGGCAAAGAGCTTTATGAGCACGCTGTGCTCGTCAGGCAGCACGAGGTTTTGCTGCTCGGCAAATCCGAGCATGGAGCGCTTTGTCAGCTGGTCCATGCTCTGCTGGCTAATGAGCTTCTCCTTGCGTGTGTTCTGCCCGAAGAAGAAATATAGCACGAAGCCCACAACGGGAAGGAATACAAGCACGAGTATCCACGCCATGGTCTTGGCCGGCTGACGGTTGTCCATGAGCACGGCTACCATTGCTGCTATCACTATGAATGCATAGAGCAAGAAGAATATCCAGTGTACGTAAATCATACGGTATGCCTTTTTACGTTATCTATTCCGCCTGCACGCAAGATGCCTGCGGCTGTATTCTCACTGCCTGAGTGCAACGTCCGGCCACGCAGCATGATGCTGCATGAGATGCTACGTCACACGATTATCTCGCTGCCGAGTTCTTTGGCTATCGAGTTGCGTATGCCCTGCATGTCCTTATATTCGGCCATGAGGCTCATCATCTTTTCGGTGTCGCCTGATGCCTGGGTTATCTCGCGCTTCAGGTCTTCCATCTTATGCTCAACATAGTCAAGGCGGAAGTCGAGTATGAGATGTATCACCTGGTTGCGGAGCGTGTCCTCATCTCTCTTCACCTGCAGGCTGCGGCTCAGTTGAAAATGGTCGATAGCCATGTCGGTGGCCACGCGGCTCACTTCGATGTCGGGATGATGGGTGAAGTAGGCCTCTGAGTTGAAGCCTTCGTCGTCGTTGTGTTCAACGGCTTCCTGCAGTATGCGGTTGTAAAGCTCGTTGTGAAACTTGAGTCCGTCTGCCCCGAGGTCGTAGCTGATATACTGCGACACGCTCAGGTTGATCTTTCCGCCGTCCTCGGTCTCCACATCTTTATATAGCACCTCGTTGCCGTGGCGTACCACCATCTGCGTGAGCATGTATTCTACCTTCGACTCTACATCCGACTTGGCGTCTACCTCCACTGCAGGCGGCTGTGCGGCGGCTCTTGCCTCCTCGCGCCTTGCCTCCTTGAGCTGCTCCTCCATCTCGCCCTGTATAAACTTGTTGACAGTGCTAACGAGCGTAGCCTCGTTTATGCCAAGCCGGTGTGAACATTCGGTCATGTATGTGGCCCTGGTTATCTGGTCGTCTATTACAGACACGCTCTTGATAATGCTGCTTATGGCCTGCGAGCGCTTTATCGGGTCGGTTACGCCCTTTAGCAGCAGGTTGGTCTTAAACTCGATGAAGTCGGTCTGATGCGCTTCGATATAGTCGCGAAACTCCTGTGCAGTGTGCTTACGCGCAAAGCTGTCGGGGTCGTCGCCGTCGGGCAACAGCAGCACCTTTACGTTCATTCCCTCGGCCAGGAGCATGTCTATGCCTCGTATAGAAGCATGTATGCCGGCAGAGTCGCCGTCGTAGAGCACGGTGATGTTTTTCGTAAAGCGGCGTATGAGGCGTATCTGCCCCGTGGTGAGCGATGTTCCCGACGATGCCACTACGTTTTCTACGCCGCTCTGGTGCATCGATGTAACGTCGATATATCCCTCGACGAGATAGCAGCGGTCGTTTCGCGTTATAGCCTGCTTGGCCTGATATATGCCGTAGAGCTCGTTGCTCTTGTGGTATATCTGCGACTCGGGCGAGTTGACATACTTTGCCACATTTTTATCGTTGGTAAGTATGCGCCCGCCGAAGGCCACCACGCGCCCCGTTATTGTATGCACGGGAAATATCACACGGCCGGCATATCTGTCCTGAAGCTGTCCGTTCTCCTTACGGTAGCACAAGCCGGTCTCTATCAGAAACTGCTCCTTGAAGCCTTTTGCCAGGGCTGCACGTGCCAGCGCGTCGCGTTCAGGCAGCGCATAGCCCAGCTGGAACTTATATATCGTGTCGTCGCGGAATCCGCGCGAACGGAAATACTGCATGCCGATGGCCTGCCCGTCGCGGGTGTTCATCAGGTTGTCCTGGAAGTATTTAAGCGCCCAGTCGTTCACGATGAACATACTCTCGCGCTCGCTCGCCTCGCGCTTCTCCTCGTCCGAGAGTTCGCGTTCCTGTATCTCTATGTGATATTTCTTGGCAAGCCACCTCAGCGCCTCGGGATATGTCATCTGTTCGTGCTCCATGATGAAGCCTACGGGATTGCCGCCCTTGCCGCACGAAAAGCAGTGGCAGTAGCCCTTGGCGGGCGACACCACGAACGAAGGAGTCTTCTCGTTATGGAAGGGGCACAGTCCCTTATAGTTTACGCCCGCCTTGCGGAGCGAAACAAACTCAGACACCACGTCAACAATGTTGGCGGCATCCATTATCTTGTCTATCGTTGCCTGATCTATCATAAGCATTAAAACGTCCGGCATATCACCGCCCTGCCGCCTTAGGCAGACGGAACGGCTGCGGACGAACTAATGCAAAATTAAATATAAATAGCGAGATAAGCAAATGGCCGACTGATTTTTGTATAATCGGAACATATATTTATCGGTACGACGGAACGGCAAACAGACCTGTCATGAAGGCATTACGGGATATTATGGACAAAGTGAGCCATGACGTCAGAATGACACTTTGCAAACCGGCGGAGCAGCATGACGCGCAAAACGTAAACAGAGAAAATACAACTTTACTGACCATTCTAGAGAAATATCCGCACCGAAAGCCACGAGGCGCAACGCAGACCGGCAGCCTCAACACGACAAAACGACCAACACAGCAGCAAAAACGAACTGCACCGCCGATATAACACAGTGCTTTTTAATACCTAAAAGAGTGCAAATCACAACCCGAAACGGCAACTTTCGACATGCAAAAGGCATGCTTTCAGCCAATAAAGCGCATCAAAAAGATGCACACGTCGACAGCAGTAGCCCGTAAACCACTGTAGAAGTGCGCCTTACACGCTGCACACCAATATCTGCATTATTCTCGTCCGGCGGAGTTTTATCTGCAAATATCGCAGTACGGAAGCGTCAGCAGAAATCAATATGTAAGCAAAGCAGCCGATTAAACGACATGAATTTTCATCGCTGCAAAGCTGCCGGAAAAGGCGCGCCGCACCACTGACGCAACGGCATACGGAAGGCGTCATGACCACGCATAAGACAATATGCAAAAAAAACGGAATTATGCGAAACATTAGTTATTTATGGTCTTTATTTTACTTTTTCATCGATAATTTACTTAAATTTGCACCCCAAATGGTCAAAAAGGCCACTGCAATCAGGCTGGAAGCACCGGCCAGAAAGACCGGACGCAACCGGCAAAAGCCTGAAAGACAACATTTTATTAACAATAAAGAGTAAAAGGAATGAAAAAAGTATTTGTAGCATTATGCATGGCAGGACTGCTCGCAGCCACAACGTCATGCAAGACATCTAACAGCGCTGCATCATCAGTGTCTGCACTAAACGGAGAATGGAAAATAACCGAAGTTAACGGTCAAAGCATAACAAAGGCAGACAACGACAACGAAGCCTTCATAGGATTCGACGTTGAAAAGAAGAGCATGTACGGAAGCACAAGCTGCAACCGCATCTTCGGCCAGCTTGACGCTGACGCAAAGAAGGGCACGATATCTTTCGGCACAGTAGGCAGCACACGGATGATGTGCCACGACATGAAGACCGAGGAGCAGGTGCTCAAGGCTGTCAACGAAGTTAAGGCTTACGAGCTGAAGGACAACAGCACGCTTACGCTGAAGTCAGCCGACGGAAAAGTGCTGATGACTCTGCAGAAGCGCAACAAGTAACAACAGCCTGCAAGACGGTGAGGCGGCATCAGCGCCTGACATCAGTGAAACAGAGCATTATTATGTGTGCGGACACAACGCGCGTTGCACATGCCGCAACCGTTTAAAAGGGTTTAAATACACGGGTAAAAACGTACGTTTTTGCCCGTTTTTTTTGTCAAAAAGCAAAAATAGTGTATTTTTGCAATCTAAGAATTTACATTATAAGCTTAATCTATGAATTTGAAAATCATCGTACTTGCAAAACAAGTACCCGACACGAGGAATGTGGGCAAAGATGCGATGACAGCCGAAGGCACTGTTAACCGCGCCGCGCTGCCGGCAATCTTTAACCCTGAAGACCTTAATGCCCTTGAACAGGCACTCAGACTGAAAGAACAGAATCCGGGCTCAACCGTAGGAATCCTCACCATGGGACCTCCGCGTGCAGCCGAAATAATCCGTCAGGGACTTTATCGTGGAGCCGACACAGGCTGGCTGCTTACCGACCGCCTGTTTGCCGGAGCTGACACCCTGGCCACTTCTTACGCACTGGCTACAGCCATCAAGAAGATTGGCGGAGCCGACATCATCATAGGCGGACGTCAGGCTATCGACGGCGACACCGCACAAGTAGGACCTCAGGTGGCTCAGAAGCTGGGTCTCGCTCAGGTTACCTATGCAGAGGAAATACTGAAATGCGAGGACGGAAAGCTCACCATACGCCGCCACATCGACGGAGGCGTTGAAACAGTAGAGACTCCGATGCCCGTGCTGATAACCGTAAACGGAAGCGCAGCACCATGCCGCCCCTGCAACGCAAAACTCGTTATGAAATACAAATACGCCACCGTTCCGCTCGAGCGCACACCCGACATGCCTTATGCCGAGCTCTACGAGAAGCGTCCTTATCTTACACTTAACCAATGGTCAGTGGCCGACGTTGACGGCGACCCGCAGCAGTGCGGACTGGCAGGCTCGCCCACAAAGGTGAAAGCCGTTAAGAACATCGTGTTCCAGGCAAAGGAATGCAAGACTCTCACATGCTGTGACGACGAGATCGACTGCCTCATCAAAGAACTGTTGGACGAAAAGATTATTGGATAAAAAGAACCTGAGGAACTGCCCGCCGCACATGCCTTCCGCCGCCTTAACGGCAACTGCGGACGCATGATACCACAGAAATGCACAAGGACACGTTCCCGGTTTTCTTTCACAAATAAAGCAAGTAAATTATGAATAACGTTTTTGTTTATTGCGAAATAGAGGGTACTGCCGTTGCCGAAGTATCTCAAGAATTACTCACCAAAGGACGCAAGCTGGCCAACCAGCTCGGTGTTGAGCTCAACGCCGTGGTTGCCGGTACAGGCATCAAGGGCAAAGTGGAAAGCCAGATACTGCCCTACGGCGTCGACAAGCTGTTTGTATTCGACGCTGAAGGACTGTTCCCCTACACATCCGCACCGCATACATCTATCCTGGTAAATCTGTTCAAGGAAGAACAGCCGCAGATTTGCCTCATGGGAGCAACCGTAATAGGCCGCGACCTCGGTCCGCGCGTATCGTCATCTCTCACAAGCGGACTCACCGCAGACTGCACACAGCTCGAGATTGGCGACTACGACGACAAGAAGACAGGCAAGCACTATGAGAACCTCCTGTATCAGATACGCCCCGCTTTCGGCGGAAACATCGTTGCCACTATCGTCAACCCTGACCACCGTCCGCAGATGGCTACAGTGCGCGAGGGCGTGATGAAGCGCGAGATTC
Organism: Xylanibacter sp.; assembly: GCF_057607445.1. Classification (NCBI taxonomy): domain Bacteria; kingdom Pseudomonadati; phylum Bacteroidota; class Bacteroidia; order Bacteroidales; family Prevotellaceae; genus Xylanibacter; species Xylanibacter sp. The sequence continues at coordinate 7,611 of NZ_DBLZAX010000017.1, forward strand.
TCGACGAGAACTACAAGGGCGAGGTGGTTTATGCCGACGTTGCGAAGTATGTTCCCACAACCGACTATATCGTAAAGGTTATCGACCGCCATGTTGAGAAGGCTAAGAACAACCTTAAAGGCGCACCCATCGTTGTTGCCGGAGGCTACGGCGTAGGCAGCAAGGAAGGCTTCGACATGCTGTTCAAGCTGGCAAAGGAACTTCACGGAGAGGTTGGAGCAAGCCGCGCCGCTGTTGACGCAGGCTTCGTTGACCACGACAGACAGATCGGACAGACCGGTGTAACCGTTCATCCTAAAGTATATATCGCCTGCGGTATCTCAGGCCAGATACAGCACATAGCCGGCATGCAGGACTCAGGCATCATCATCTCGGTGAACAACGACCCCGACGCTCCTATCAACCTGATTGCCGACTACGTAATCGTAGGCAACGTTGAAGACGTGGTTCCGAAACTCATCAAGTATTACAAGCAGAACAGCAAATAATCAAATAAACCGGGAGTTGAGCCTCACAGCCACAAGCCGGCACAGCATGCCCTACGCATCGCGACAGCCGGCGCACGGCGGCAGACACAAGGCAAGGCCCTGACACGACGCCAGCCGCAACACAGCTCCCATTTATCTCATAAAAAGAATAACAACAATGGCAAACTATTATACAGACCATCCTGAGTTTGAGTTTCACCTCAACCATCCTTTAATGAAAAGGATTGTCGAACTGAAGGAGCGCAACTTCGCCGACAAGGATGAATATGCAGACGCACCTGTTGACTATCAGGACGCTTTGGAGAATTATAAAAGAGTGCTTGAGATTACAGGCGACATTGCTGCCAACGTGCTCGAGCCCAACAGTGAGGAAGTAGACCTCGAGGGTCCGCACCTCGTTGACGGACGCATGCACTACGCATCGAAGACCTACGAGAACCTTGACGTTACACGCAAGGCAGGACTCTGGGGCATATCAATGCCTCGCCGTTACGGCGGCCTCAACATGCCGGTAACTCCCTACTCTATGGCTTCTGAGATTGTTGCCGCAGCCGACGCCGGCTTCCAGAACATATGGAGCCTTCAGGACTGTATAGAGACTCTCTATGAGTTCGGCAACGAGGAGCAGCGCCAGAAGTATATTCCGCGTGTCTGCGCAGGCGAGACAATGAGTATGGACCTCACAGAGCCCGATGCAGGTTCCGACCTGCAGCGCGTAATGCTCAAGGCAACATACAGCGAGGAAGAAGGCTGCTGGCTGCTCAACGGCGTAAAGCGCTTCATCACCAACGGCGACTCTGACATCCACCTCGTTCTGGCAAGAAGCGAAGCCGGCACACACGACGGCCGCGGACTGTCAATGTTTATCTATGACAAGCGTCTGGGCGGCGTAACAGTGCGCCACATTGAGAACAAGCTGGGTATCCACGGCTCACCTACCTGCGAGCTTGTATACAAGAACGCCAAGGCTGAGCTTTGCGGAAGCACACGCATGGGTCTTATCAAATATGTAATGGCACTTATGAACGGCGCACGTCTGGGCATCGCAGCACAAAGCGTGGGCGTAAGCCAGGCTGCATACAACGAAGCTCTTGCATACGCCAAGGAGCGCAAGCAGTTTGACAAGGCCATCATTAACTTCCCGGCCGTATACGACATGCTGGCACGCATGAAGGCAAAACTCGACGCCGGACGCAGCATTCTGTATCAGACAGCACGCTACGTTGACCTCTACAAGGCTCTCGAGGACATCTCGAAGGAGCGCAAGCTCACACCTGAGGAGCGCCAGGAGATGAAGACCTACACACGTCTGGCAGACGCATTCACACCGCTGGCAAAGGGTATGAACTCTGAATATGTAAACCAGAACGCCTACGACGCAATACAGGTTCACGGCGGTTCGGGCTTCATCATGGAGTATAAGAGCCAGCGCCTCTACCGCGATGCACGTATCTTCTCTATCTACGAGGGTACGACACAGCTGCAGGTGGTTGCCGCTATACGCTACATCACCAACGGAACTTACCTCTCTATCATCAAGGAGATGCTGGCTGAAGAGGTTGCCGAAGAGCTGAAGCCGCTGCAGGTACGCGTTGCCAAGATGACAGAACTCTATGAGCAGGCCGTAAACTATGTAAAGGAGGCAGGCAACCAAGAGGTTCAGGATTTCCTTGCACGCCGTCTGTACGAGATGACCGGCGACATAATCATGTCACTGCTCATATTGAGCGACGCCACACGTGCTCCTCACCTCTTCACAAAGAGCGCCAACGTATATGTACGCCATGCTGAGGCTGAGGTGATCGGCCACTCTGCTTATGTAAAGAGCTTCATCGAGGAAGACTTGGTAAACTTCCGCGCAGTTGAGGAGAAAGCCGCAGAGGAATAAACAATGAACAAACGAAAAGACATGAAGACGGTCTCGGCAAAGATATCTGAAAGTCTTTTTATTTGATACGTTACTACGCGTAACAACAACAGCCAGGCACATACGGAACCGGTTTCCGCTATGTGCCTGGCTTCGTTTTTACCATATTCTGTTATCTGCCATATAACAATCTGCCCGACTTATGCAGCCACTCGCTGCCAGGCAGAATGACAGAAAAACTTTTTCTTAAAAAACTCGTCACTCGTCACAACCGGCCTTAACATGCAGAATATCAGCAAGATGCAGTGTGACGAGTTGAATTGTCAACTCATCACAACTCGTCACATGACGCTTTTTCGCCCCCTAAACCGGCCATCATTATTCTGCTTTGTTGCGGTATGTTTCCGGCAGAGACTGCCGACCACGATACGAAAGGCAGACGGCAAGACGACAACGGAAAAGACTAGAACGGCTTAGAGCATATATGTGTCTGTAGGATAAATCAAATTCGGGCAATGAACGGTTGACGGTTAAACGCACAGCGCCACACTACGAAAGTTTCAGGCACGTCCGCATGACGCTCATTTCCACACCTGCCATCCGTCTACAAGACTGAACAGACGGCCGAGCGACTTGCTGTATGCCGCCGGATAATGCAGCGCATAGACAAACCATACATTGTCGCCCTTGACATATTTTGCATAATAACGGAATCCGTCGATGAGCATCCCGTCCTCATAAAGCGGCGACGACACCACAAAGCTGTTGCCCCTGCGGCGGCATGAGTCGGCCTTCATGGCAGAGGCTATCGAGTCCATATACTCCTTGAAGCCGCGCTCCTTTCTGTCGTAGACCACGTAGCACTCTATCGTAAGCTGCCAGAAGTCGAAGCGCGAGCATCCGAAATAGCGGCCGGTGGTGTCGTTGTTCTTTACGAATATGTCGGGATAACGTGCCACGAAGCCAAAGTCGCGGTCTTTATATTCTGCAAGCGGCGCCACATTGAGCCTCTCCATGAGCCGCCGTTCCATGTCGGGCATATCGTCCTTGCGGTCAAGGGCGTCTATGCCGAAAGCCAAAGCCGTGAGCAAGATGGCAAAAACAAGTATCTTTCGCATAATGCTTAAATCTGAACTATCCGGGTTGTTACATTGCGCAAGCATGCTGCCGCTGCTGCCGGACATTCAGTCTGCATGCCGAAGGCACACATACCGACGGCTGAGCGGCAGCAGCCCGGCGCAAGCTGTGGCAACTATGCAAAAGTAACGATTTGGCTTTTTTGCAGTGAAAAAACTTACTGACATTTGTCTGACATTTCACGGATAACGCCCCGAAATGAATGTCAGACAGCAAAGACCGGGAACACCCGCTTTGCAAAAGGTCATCTTTCAGCCTGCAAAAGGGCACCTTTTACAAGCTAAAAGGCCGTCTTTCGGAAGGTGAAAGACGGCCTTTTGTAACGTGCTGAATATGTGTAGGTTACGAAAGACATAAGCAACGGCGACATGATGCGGCAAGAGCATCATGCAGGCAGGGCTGCATCCGCCACACCGGCCAAGACTAACCGACGATATGCATCTGCCTCAGCCGCTACCTGCAAGCCCTGGGCGCATACTATTTCAGCATTATTATGCGGCGCAGGATGAGCGTCTTATACTGATGCTTCATGTCTTCCGGCAGGAACGACATGTCGATAAGCTCAAACCACTTAGGCAACACGCGGCTGAACTTGCGCGCCATGTTCTCTATCACCTTCTCCTCAATGCCCGACGAAGCTATCGACTTTATGAAGTCGGCCTTGCGCAGCTTGCGCTTCTTTCCGTTGAGCGTCAGAGCCAGTTCCTCGGTGTCCTCGGGCATTACGAGGGCCGTTGAGAGCATGTCGTAAGCCGGAGTGAGCGTATACGAGCCGTCCATGGCGTTGTAAAGCGAGAAGTTTTTCAGATGCATGTCGGCGTTGCCCGTTATCCATGAGAAGACGACAACCTCCCAGAAGTTTACCACATCGAGCTTCGGCGTGGCCGAATATTTCTTTATCGCCTTGGCTATCTGCTCGTAAGAACCTTTATATTTATACTCGGTAAGCCTCTCCGTCAGCTGGCACATATCCTCCATCGGTATCTTGTGTCCGTCGGCCGTGCGGTCTATTCGCCTTGTTATGTAGCACAGCTCGCCGTCGCTGAAGCGTATAAGACTATGCGGAACGACGGTTATCTTGGCTGCCTCGGCCAGATGCATCGTCAGGTCTTCAAGCTCGGGCAGCGCGCGGTATGTGGTGGTCTGAGGCTTCAGGATGAAGCGTCCCCACAGGCCAACGATGGTAAAGCGGTCGGGCTCGTTCCTGCCTCCGCGGTCGATGTCGAGCGAGAGCTTTGCCTGCACACCCGTAAGCGTAGTCTGACTGCGCACCACCTGACGCGCCAGGTCGCCCAGCTGCGCCCTGACATAAGGCAATGAAGGCGCATTGCGCGTGCCGAAAAACTTGCGGGCACAAGCCGGATGAAAGTCGGTCTGCCCCTCCTTCAACTCCTTGTAACAATAAAGACACCTCATGGTTAATTCATAATTATTAGTTCATAATTCATAATTGAATAAACAAAAGAACACCGAGAAAGAGGATTTAAATTTTTAATTTTTACCTTTTAATTTTTCATTCTTCCCGTTCTTCCTCCTTGTCGTCCTGTTCCGGCACCACGCTCACAGCCCCTATGCAGTCCTTGCAGCAGGCAAGAAGCAGAGACATGCGGTCGCGCTGGTTTATCTTCCAGCTCTTCTCAGCAATGTTGAGGAGCCATCCCTCAGGAATAAGTCCGTCGAAAAACGGAAACAGCACGGTGTCGTGATAAGGCTTGTCGGTAAGCGGCAGTGTAAGGCTGACGGCCTCCGCCCCGTCGGAAGCAAGAAAGTCGGGGTCGTACAAGAACGTAAATCCGTTCTCGTCTTCAGTGAGTCGCCCTGCCAGACGGTCGTAAAGATATACTATCGCTGTTTTCATAGGCACAAGGTTTTAGTCTGTAAGGAATAAAAAACACGGAGACAAACACGCCATACGGCCATGCCCCGCATAACGGCACACGGCACAGCCTACTCATGTTCGCGCCCGGAGCGTATCTCCACGGCACCCACCTGTCGGCCAAAAAGGCTCAGCACTTGGTTCACTTTGTCCATGCGCAAGGTCTGCTTGCCCTGCTCCAGCTCACGGACAAAGCGCAGACCAACGCCCGACTTGTCGGCCAGGTCTACCTGAGTGAGGTTAAACTTCTTTCGCATTTCTTTAACAAAATCTGCTATCAGTCTGTCGTCCATTTTATACCCGTTTGGGTACAAATATACAAAAGAAATATAACAATTATACCTTTTAGGGTATAATTTTATTAATTTTATCTCATATTACACCCTATCGGGTATAAACATAAGTAATATTACCAAACTTTTTATTAAATAAAATTAGGCATAAAAACTAAAAAAGGCAGGCTAGCCATGACGGACTAGCCTGCCTTATGGTCAAGGACGGCACAGCGCCTCGCACACGCGGTCTTGAAAACGGCGGCCCGAAGACGAGTGTCTTATGCCCATGTTGATTATCGAGAAGCACAGCACATGGCCGTTGGCAGCCGTGCAATAGCCCGCAAGGGCACTCACGCCGGTAACGGTTCCGGTCTTGGCATGCACGTTGCCGCGAGCATATCCGCGCTGCATGCGGTCGTCGAGCGTGCCGTCAACGCCGGCCACAGGCATGAGCTCGCGCAGCGGCTCATATATCTTTTTATGCTTATAGGCATATTTCAGGAATGCCACCTCAAGCTCGGGCGACACATAATTATACAGAGAAAGGCCGCTGCCGTCGGCAATGTAATACTTTGAAGGCTTGAAGCCGAGCTGCTGAATCAGCCGGTTCATAACCTGGCGGCCCTGCTTAGCCGTGGCTGGAGCATAAGAACCGGAAGACGCTGCCAAATGATAGAACACCGATTCGGAATAAAGATTGTCGCTCTTTTTCATCATGCGGATCATCACGTCGCCTATAGCCCGCTCAACGGTGCATATCCTGCGGGCGTTGCCGGGCGTGCGGCATGAGCGCACGCTGCCGTCTACGACGATGCCTGCCCTGTCAAGTTTCTTTCTGAACGACTCCACAAATTCGTCCTTTCGCGATACTAGCAGCGGCGATAGCACGGGGTTGTCGTCGTCCCAGCACCATCCCTCGCCAAGGCGGTCGTCGTCTTTCATGGAGAAATCGGCACAGATGTCGCCTGCAATAGTGTCGATGCCAAGACTCTTCAGGCTGTCTACGAAGTCGTTGAGGTCGGACGTTGTGAACGCAGGGTCAAAGTCGCCCTTGCAATAAATATCACCCCTGAGCACACAGCTGTCTATCGTACCTGAATAAGAAAGCGTGGTCTTATACTTATATCCATAGCCCAGCCTGTCGAGCGCGGCCACAGCCACCATCATCTTCAGCGAGCTTGCCGGACGCATAAGCTGCCGCGCGTTGTGGCAGAATATAGCCGAGTCGGCCGTAAGGTCGTACACCATAATGCCCACTGTCGACGTCTCGAACATGTCGTTCTCAAGAAGCGAGCCTATCCTTGCCTTTACATTTGCCGGCCAGGGCAGGTCTTCTTCGGATATAACGGTGTCGGCGTCGGCCGTGTCTTCGTCATTAACGGCATATGCCTCCATGCTTCCGCGCCCGCTTGCCGCGCCTGCCATGCCCGTCACAGACACCATGGCAACCAGCATCAAGGCAAAAAACAGCTTTATTGCAGATTCTGTATTTCTGTTATTCTTTATCTTCATCTTTATTAATGTTTAAGCTTATGCGCTCCTGCCGGTCTCTCACCTCGCGCATGAAGGCCTCCTCATTGATCGGCTGCACAGTGGTTTCATGGCCTGCGCCATACTCTATAAGGATGTATCTCACGCCAAGCAGACCGGGTCTGACCACCCTCATGCGGATAATCTCGTTGACGGGGACAGACAGGCTGCGCGAAAAGCGGCCGCGACTGATAATCAGCCGTCCGTCGGACGTGAGCACATAGACCGTATGTATTATCCTCTCTATCATCAGGACGACGACACCCATAAGCAAAAAGCCCACAAGGGCATTGACGGCAGAGCGGTGCCATAAAGAATATATGGCTGCCCCTGCAACTATAGCTATGCACGTGTAATTGAGCCACGACGCACGATAATGGAAAGAACGGTTCACTGAAACACTGTTTTTTAATATTTGCCGTATGGCAGAATGCCATTGCCGGTCTTACGGCACGAAAGCAGCGCAGCGGCAGATAACACGCCTGCGGGCGACAAAAGCGCGCCGACGAAGCCGGCAGACAGGCCACACGGACCACCAACATCTATTTTTTTGACCATGCAAAGGTAGCTATTTTATCATTAAAAGTGGCATTTTGATGTTTTAAAGTAACCTTATATATGTCAAAAATAGAAATCAGGCACACTCAATTTCAAAAATTCTTATTACTTTTGCAAATGTTTTATAATATATCTTTATGGTATTCAAATACGACTTTTTGATTATCGGCGCAGGAGTTGCCGGTATGAGCTATGCCCTTAAAATTGCAAGAGCACACAAAGGCAAGATATGTATTATTTGCAAAACTACACTTGACGAGGCAAACACAGCGTTTGCCCAAGGCGGCGTAGCGTCAGTAACCAACCTCAAGGTGGACAACTTTGAAAAGCACATTGAGGACACAATGATTGCGGGTGACTACATAAGCGACCGCAAGGCTGTGGAGCAAGTTGTAAGAAACGCGCCGGCGCAAATAGCAGAACTCGTCAAATGGGGAGTGAACTTCGACAAGAAAGAGAACGGAGAGTTTGACCTTCACCGCGAAGGAGGACACTCTGAGTTCCGTATCCTTCACCATGCCGACGACACGGGAGCCGAGATACAGAGAGGCCTGATGGAGGCTGTGAGGAACACGCCGGAGATAGAAATAAAGGAAAATCACTTTGCGGTAGAGATTATAACGCAACACCATATGGGCATCGAGGTGACAAGACGCACACCTGACATTGAGTGCTACGGTGCCTACGTGCTGAATCCTGACACAGAGAAGGTGGACACTTACCTGAGCAAGGTTACGCTTATGTGTACGGGAGGATGCGGAGCCGTGTACCAGTCGACCACCAACCCGATTATATCTACGGGCGACGGCGAGGCCATGGTATACCGCGCAAAGGGAACAGTGCAGGACATGGAGTTCGTACAGTTCCACCCGACAGCGCTCTATCATCCCGGAGAGACTCATCCGGCATACCTCATCACCGAGGCAATGCGCGGCTACGGAGGCATACTGAGGCTGCCTAACGGCGAGTCGTTCATGGAAAAATACGACAAGCGCCTGTCGCTTGCGCCACGCGACATCGTTGCACGCGCTATAGACAAGGAGATGAAGATTCACGGACTTGACCACGTATGCCTTGACGTTACGCACAAGGACGCAGAGGAAACCAAGCATCACTTCCCCAACATCTACCAGAAGTGTCTGTCGATAGGCATTGACATCACAAAAGACTATATACCCGTAAGACCTGCAGCCCACTATATGTGCGGAGGCATCAAGGTTGACCTCAACGGCGAATCGAGCATACACCGCCTGTATGCCATAGGCGAATGCTCATGCACCGGACTGCACGGAGGCAACCGTCTGGCAAGCAACTCGCTGATTGAGGCCGTTGTATATGCCGACGCTGCGGCACGCCACTGCCTCGAGCATGTTGACGAATACAGCTTCAACACGCAGATTCCCGAGTGGAACGACGAGGGAACGATGACCAACGAGGAGAAGGTTCTCATAACACAGAGCGTAAAGGAGGTTGGCCAGACCATGAGCAACTACGTGGGCATAGTAAGAAGTAACCTGCGACTGAAGCGCGCATGGGACCGCCTCGACCTGCTGTATGAGGAGACCGAAGCCCTGTTTAAGCGCGTAAAGGCAAGCCGCGACATCTGCGAGCTGCGCAACATGATCAACGTGGGCTACCTGATTACGCGTCAGGCAATAGAGCGCAAGGAGTGCCGCGGACTTCACTACACGATAGATTATCCGCTCCACGCCTACGACAACAAGAAAGACTGACAAGCCGAGGGCTTTGCTACCAGCGCGAGGAAAGATGCCCAAACGCCGGACGCACGCCTGAAACTGATGATAAAACAGACAAGAGTCTGCCGCCCTTAACTCACGGACGGCAGACTTTTTTTGTGCCTTTTCGCATGGCAGGCAAGGCGGATAATTATGTACAGAGTTTTCTGTAATCTGGAAGACGGACTTTAAACGGATGTTAATTTAATACTGACTAAAGTCCCATTTCATTAACTTACGTTCACAAAATCGGCATAAAATAGCCAACAAATCATCAGTTTTCCACACTGAAAGCAGTGAGTTTGCGTCATGATTTGTGCCGTTTTGCATCATGAAAGCTATGCTTTTGGCATACAAAAGGCCACGTTTTGCATTCTCAAACCATACGCATAATCGTACATTTAAGCATAACCATCTGATAGACAAGACATTACATAGTACATTAAAAAATTGGAGTTTTTCATCCGAAACCATGCTTTTGCCAAGAGCATGGGCATTCTGAGAGCGTCAAAATCAAAAAGTTTTCTGTTTGCAATGCCACAAAACACGACAAGCGTAACCTGCCCTAACAGGCTGAGGCGCATACGATCAGGCACAGAAAAACCGTCAGACAGCATTAAGTTGTAAGCCCTGCGGCTTGCAGAAGTGACATAAATATCTTATTTTTGCAGACAGAGACACATGTTAAACCTTGCGGCAGGCTACGGCACACACCAACAGGCCGGCCGGCAAAAACAAAAGACACGGCAACATGAACAACACTTTGATAATCAAGCTGACTGCATTTCTGACGGCACTGCTATGCATGGCTTCATGCACGGTAGGCGGAGACGACGACAACGAATACGGAAAAGGTATGCTGGAAGAAGGCACCATTGCCCCCGACTTCATGATATACACCGACAGCCGGCCCGAGGGCTTCGCGCTCAGCTCGCTGCGCGGACAGTATGTTCTGATAGAGTTTTGGGCGTCGTGGTGTCCCGACTGCCAGAAAGAAACCGAAAACATGAAGCAGATGTATGCCACTTATGCTCCGCAGGGCGTGGTGTTTGTTGGCGTTTCGTTCGACACCGACAGAGACCAATGGCAGCAGTATATCAGCGAGAACGGTCTTAGCTGGATTCAGTTCAGCGAATTAAAGCCGTGGAAAGAGAGTTCTATTTCCACGGCTTATAACGTCAGGTGGATTCCCACCTTATATCTTATCGACAAAGACGGCCGCGTGGTGCTTGGCACGGTCAGCGTGGCCGAGATGAGCAGCAGGCTCGCCGCCCTTGGTCTTAGCGGTCAGTAACGGCTGTAACAGGACTGCCGATGCTGCCGTTAGGAATCTGTATGTCTATCATGGCGCACACCGTAGGCACGATGTCTGTCATCCACACTCTTTCGTGAGTCTCGCCCGGCTCTACGTGCCATCCCATCAGCAGGAACGGAATGTGCGCGTCGTAGGGGTTCCATGTGCCGTGAGTTGTTCCGCCGTCAATCTTCTCTCCATACACATCATAGTTGGCCGGCTGCACTATCAGCTGTATGTCGCCGCTGCGCATGCGGTTGTATCCGTTGATAATCTTCTCGCGGATAAGTGCAGGAACCGTTGCATCCGACACGTGCTCAAGGTCAACCACATAAGCAAACATCGGGTCTTTCTTCAGCCACTCAATGGCAGCCTTCTTCACGTCGTCAAGACTTACCGCCATAGCCTCAACGGCCTCATGGTTGATAAACACCTTGTAGCTGTCTATGCAGCGCACCAGACTGGTCTTTGAACCGAACTTGTTCATGAGATACGCGTCAAGTTCCTTCTCAACCTTCGGCACCACAAAGCCGTCGGCAGGAATGCCGTGTTCGCGCGACAGAAGTATGCTGTTGGCAGCTCCGTGGTCGGCCATGAGGAACACGAGATACTGGTCCTTGCCTACATTCTGGTCGAGATAGCCGAACAGGTCGGCCAGACGCTTGTCGAGGTCAACATAAATCTCACACGTTTTGTCGCTGTGAGTGCCATACTTATGGCCTATCATGTCTGTGCAAGAGAAGCTTACAGTAAGCAGGTCGGTTACATTGTCGCCGCCGAGCTGCTCTCCTGCCACGGCAGCCTTGGCCATTTCCTCAGTTATCTTGTTGCCGAGCGGCGTGTAGCATATCTGGTCTTTCGTCACCTTTCCGATGCTCTTGTTATAGTCAACGGCCCACTCCGGCAGTTCTTTCATATAGTAGGTGCTGCTTATGAAGGTGCCTGTTGAATAGTCAATCCAGTAAGCTCCGTCGGCAGCATGTCCTGCAGGGAGTATTGCGGCGCGGTCTTTGAGCGACACGCCGATGACTTTTGCCTTAAAGTCGGTGGCTATTTTAAGCTCGTCGCCGATGGTGGTTGTGAGCATGTTGCGGGGCGACATCTTGCCCTCAGCCGACTTGCTGCCCACTGTGCTGACGGTTGAGTCGGAGCAGCAGTACACCATCTTGCCGTTCAGCAGGAAGTTGTTGCCTGCTATTCCGTGTATGGCAGGCACGGTGCCGGTGTATATCGACGCATGGCCAACTGCCGTTATCGAGGGCACATAGTTTATCATCGTGTTCTCACAACTGAAGCCCTCGTTCATAAGACGCCTGAATCCGCCTTCGCCAAACATGTCGTAATAACGGTAAAGATAGTCCCAGCGCATCTGGTCAACAACAATTCCCACAACGAGTTTCGGCCTATCGGCTCCCGCAGCCAACGCTCTGGCGCTGCCAAAGGCCGTGAACATCAACACCGCCGCAACGGCATTAGCAAGTAAAGAAAATCTTTTCATCTTTTGTGTATATTAATTACAGTTTGTTCAGGGTGCTAAATTAACAACACCGGTTTACACGAATGTTTCACCGGTGTTACAATTAAGCTACGCAGCACCACACAAAGTGCGGTGCTGCGTATATGCTAATAAGTAAAATTCTGTTACAGATCCTCGCCCGTGTACTCGAGCAGCGGCAGCGTTCCCCTGAGTGCCCCGAGGGCGTTGTAGGCAAGAGAGCCCATCTCGTCCTCGCCCGGACAGATAACCACAGGAGCTATATATTCTACCTGTGTCTTCAGTCTGTCGGTGCAATAAGTGTCGTAGGCAATACCGCCGGTAAAGATAATGGCGTCCACCTTTCCTACAAGGGCCACATACATGGCGCCTATCTGCTTGGCGATGGTGTAGAGCATGGCGTCTACTACGTTCTTGGCGTGCTCGTCGCCTTCCTCAACATTGCGCGAGATTGTTATCATGTCGTTGGTGCCGAGATAAGCCGTGAGACCTCCGCGGCCGCTTATCATCTGCTTGATCTGCTTCTGTGTGTATTCTCCGCTGAAGCACATCGCAACGAGCTGGCCTGCCGGAAGCGTGCCCGCACGCTCTGTTGAGAAAGGTCCTTCGCCGTCGAGGGCGTTGTTTACATCAATCACCTTTCCCTTGCGGTGCGCACCAATAGATATTCCTCCGCCAAGATGCACGACGATGAGGTTAAGGTCTTCATACTTGCGGCCTATCGAAGCGGCGTATCTTCTCGCAACAGCCTTCTGGTTGAGGGCGTGGAACACCGACTTGCGCTCCATGCCGGGAATGCCCGTGAAGCGTGCTTCGGGACAAAGCTCGTCGACAACCACAGGGTCGGCTATATATGCCGGACAAGAGCAGCGCACGGCAATCTCGTCTGCAATGAGCGCTCCGAGGTTGCAGGCATGCTCCATCTGGGCATGTATGAGGTCGTGCTTCATCTTGTCGTTGACGGCATAAACGCCTCCCTTAAGAGGCTTCAGCAGTCCGCCGCGTCCGATAACGGCGTCGAACTTCAGCTCGATGCCGGCCTCCTCAAGACACTTGAGGATGAAATCACGACGATATTCGTATTGGTCACTGATATGATGGAATGCGGCAAGCTCGCTCACCGGATGGTGTGCACCGGTCATCCATACAGACTTTTCGTCTTCATAAACAGCAAGTTTAGTTGACGTAGAGCCAGGGTTTATTACAAAAATTTTCATTCAAGACAAATTGTATAAATGATAAGTTAAAGAACAATTATCTATGGCATGGCCGCCAGAGGCAGCCACGCTCACATGGAAATGTTTTTGCCCTGAGGGCGCGTCAGCCAAGTATGCCTGTGCAGGCAAGAGCCAGACTGTAATATTTTGACTCGCACGAGTCGGCACGTGAAGCAACAACAACGGGCACTGTTGTACCGCAGAGTATGCCTGCCGTCTCGGCTTTTGCAAACAATGTGATTGTCTTATAAAAGACGTTGCCCGACTCGATATTGGGGAATATCAGCACGTCGGCATTGCCCACAACGGGCGATGTTATACCCTTGATGCTGCCGCTGTCGGCATCGCATGCCGTCTTGACATCCATCGGGCCTCCCAGACACACGTCGCCGTACTCGCCTGCCTCTGCACGCTTCTTCAGTTCTTCGTAGCAGATTGTGTGAGGGAACTTCTCGTTCACCTTCTCTGTGCAGTTGATAAGAGCCACGTTAGGACAGCTTACGCCCATGTGGCGACTTGCGCTGACGGTGTAACGCAGTATGGCATCAAACTGATCGAGAGTAGGACGCGGAACCACTGCTGCGTCTGAGAACACGATAAGCTTGCGGTAGCTCGGTATCTGGGCAATAGTTATATGGCTCAATACTCTGCCAGGCTCAAGCAGTCCGTGCTCTTTATTAAGAATGGCGCGTAAAAGGTTATCGGTGTTGAGCGTGCCCTTCATGAGCACGGCAGCCTGACCCTCCCTGACAAGATCCACAGCCTTATAGGCCGCATCGTCGGGAGTAGGCTCCAGATACACCTCTACATGTCCCTCATACATCGAGCGGAGACGCTCGAACTCGGGTTTACACTCACCAGCACACACCAACAAGAAGTCGGCAATTCCTTCCTTAAGACATCGTCCTACTACATATTCAGTGTGAGAGTCGGCCGGGCAGACTACTGCCACACGCTTTCTGTTAGTAACAGAACACTGACGGCTGACAATGTCGTCAAAATTTTGTATTGATTCCATAGCGAATAAGATTTGAGTATATAGACTGATTTTGCGGGCATGAACAGACTCACGGACTGTCATTAACTGCACAAATCGCCTTGTTTTGTGCAAAGATAGTGTTTCAACGGCAAACTTCAAAATAATTAGAGCAATAATAATGCGTTTTAAAGAATCTTAGACCAATCAATACGAAAAATGCGGTGTTTTATATCACAACGGCACTAAAACACACAGCCAACAGGTGTATATCATGGCTTATATTTACAATAAGCTCGAAGATTAGCACTTTATTACACAAAACGTTAGTTACGAATTGAAAGCAGAACCATCTAAACGGCTGTCCCGACAGGCCGAAAAGCACCCGACAGACACACCCGGAGAGACACAGGCAGATAAAAACCGCAAGTAAAACACCTGTATTTGCTTGTATCTATCACAAAAACTCTACAAATAGTTCTATAATCAAAAGAAAACAACAAGCATTTGGTTATAAACTAAAAGCTATCCTTTCAGGATGCAAAAGGGCATCTTTCACACTGCGAAAGGTCACCTTTTACAAGGCAAAAGCATAGCAACTGAACGGCATGCGCCCCACCCTGCCGGCACGACGCACGCAAACAAAACGGCACAATAGTACTTCAAGGCGTCGGGATGCTTACAGACTGTAAGATGCAGGACGCTAAATAAGCGACAGACCATAGTCGTGCTTTATCTCGTCCATGACAAAGACGCTCTCGATAGACGACAGATAGTCGAGACGGCCGAGCACGTTGAGTATGAAATCCCTGTAACTCTTCATGTCGGTAACGTTCACCTTGAGCAGATAGTCGTATCCGCCGGAGATGTTGTAGCACTCAGTAACCTGCGTCAGCGACCTGACCACGCCGGCAAACATGGCTGCCACATCGCTGTTGAGGCGCGTCAGCTTTACCTTGCAGAACACCACGAAGCCGCGGTTGAGCTTGTCGGCGTTGAGCACGGCCACATATTTCATTATATAGCCTTCGCGCTCAAGACGCTTAAGGCGCTCGAACACCGGTGTGGACGAAAGACTGACGCGCGACGCCAGTTCGCGTGTTGTGAGCCGGGCGTTATCCTGCAGTGCCTGCAATATCTGTAGGTCTACCTTGTCGAGTTTGTCTGTTGCTGCCATAGAATATTTTTCTTTTTAGATGCCGAAAGCGGCATTTGTAAATATTATTTTTCTAAATACAAAGGCAAATATAGTGATATTTTCTAAATTACAGACACATATTGGCAGAATAATCCATACTTTATAACTTTGCAGGACGAAAACAACATTAAGGATAACGTATAACCCTAACAAGACAAACGACATGAGCAAGAATGACGGAAAACTTAGATTTGAGACGCTGCAGCTGCATGCCGGACAGGAACATGCCGACGCTGCCACGGGAGCAAGGGCCGTGCCCATATATCAGACGGCGGCATACGTGTTTGACAACGCTGCCGACGCCGAGGCGCGCTTCAGTCTGAAACAGCAGGGCAACATATACAGCCGGCTGACCAACCCCACGCAGGAGGCGCTCGAGACACGCATGGCAGCGCT
This sequence comes from Xylanibacter sp., assembly GCF_057607445.1. Taxonomy (NCBI): domain Bacteria; kingdom Pseudomonadati; phylum Bacteroidota; class Bacteroidia; order Bacteroidales; family Prevotellaceae; genus Xylanibacter; species Xylanibacter sp. Next base: position 23,654 of record NZ_DBLZAX010000017.1, read on the forward strand.
CGAAGGCGGCGTGGGCGCACTGGCTGTGGCATCGGGGGCGGCGGCCATAACGTATGCCGTAATGAACCTGGCAAGGCAGGGCGACCACATCGTGGCGGAGAAGAACATATACGGGGGAACATATAATCTGCTTGCGCACATGCTGACTGACTATGGCATAAGCGTAACCTTTGTGGACATATACGATCTCGACGCCATTGAAAGCGCCATAAGAGACAACACCAAGGCTGTGATTATAGAGACGCTGGGCAACCCCAACTCTGACGTGGCGGACATAAGGGCCATAGCCGACATTGCCCACAGGCACGGCCTGCCGCTGATTGTGGACAACACCTTCGGCACACCTTATATAATAAGACCGATAGAGCACGGCGCCGACATCGTGGTGCACTCGGCCACGAAGTTCATCGGCGGCCACGGCACTTCGTTAGGAGGAGTGATTGTAGACGGCGGAAACTTTGACTGGAATGCCGGACAAAAGTTTGAACAGCTTACGCGTCCCGATGCCGGATATCACGGACTGGTGTTCACCGAGGCAGCCGGACGGGCGGCATACATAACACGCATAAGGGCTACGCTGCTGCGCGACACGGGGGCAGCCATAAGTCCGTTTAACGCCTTCATGCTGCTGCAGGGTCTGGAGACGCTGTCGCTACGCGTTGAAAGGCACATCGAGAACACGCTGAAGATAGTAAATTTCCTCGACAGCCACAGCAAGGTTGAAAGCGTGAGCCACCCCTCGCTGCCGTCGCACAAGGGGCATGACATCTACAAAAAATACTACGACAGGGGCGCAGGCTCTATCTTCACGTTCAACATCAAGGGCGGCAAGCATGAGGCTTTCAGGTTTATAGACAGCCTCAAGATATTCTCTCTGCTGGCAAACGTGGCCGACGCAAAGTCGCTCGTGATACATCCTGCCAGCACGACCCACTCTCAGCTCACGCCCGAAGAGCAGATTAGCCAGGGCATTGGGGCAAACACGATACGCCTGTCGGTAGGCATAGAGAATGCAGACGACCTTATAGACGACCTTAGTCAGGCTCTCGACAGCATCTAACCCCAATCAGTCATTAGGCCGCACATAGCTTTATCAATTCTGTGTATTCATGCTTTCAGCCTGCCTTTTTGTTTCTATTGGCGTCTTTTTGTTCGCTTTTTCTTGACATAGCCCGCTATGCCTGCAAAAGATCCAACAAAAAGCTGCTCAATATAAAGCAAAAATACAGACCTAATCATAATAACGGATTGGGGGTTAACTCTAACAGGCTGCACATAAAAACGCCAAGGAGCACATATCCCGAGGAGCCATGCCGCATGGCATAGGCTTTGTTCCGCAGGGATGTGTGCGCCTTGGCGTATGTCTTTATCGCGTAAGCGAGAACTTCAGACTCAGGCCAAAGTCCTGAGTGGTGGTAGGATAGCTGCTGCTCGAAAGCAACGGCGTGTTGGTCTGGCGGTCGTAATAGAAGCTCATTGTGAGCAGGCGCGACAGCGTGTAGTCAGCCGAGAACGACAGCTTGAACGCCGAGTTGCCGCTGCTGGCAGAACTTGTCATCGAGGCTATGTCGCGGCAGATGGACGCCTGCTTGCGGTAAGACAGGTCGAGACGCAAGTTGAGGTCGGTGTTGAATCCGGTGCTGCGCGAGCTGTTCGACGTTGAGTTGTTGTTGTTTTCGTCGTTGCTGCGGCTGCTCTTCACCTTGCGACGGCGGCGTCCGCCAAACAGTTTGAAGTTGTTTATCTTGTAACCCATGCCCACAACCCAGTCGTGACTGGTGGCCTCGTTGATCTGTATACTTGTCATACTGAGGCTGAGCACTCTCGTTGTGCGGTACTCCAGCTTGCAGGTAAGGTTGTTGTTGAAGGTCATGTCTATTCCGAGCAGCGGCGAGAAGGCCTCGTTGATGCTCACGGTGCTGATGTTATACATGCTGCTCGGCACGGGGTTGCCGGTTGACACGTCGCTGACGAAGCCCAGACCGTTCATATATTCCATAAACGTACTGTAAGAGCTGTATGAGCCGATGGCATAGATGCTCTTGTAGGCATGGTTGATGTTGAAGCTCTTGAACACGTCGCGGAACCACGGCAACTGTGACAGTCCGCTATATTTCACCGTCCAGTTAGGCAGCAGGCGCGACAGTGCGGGGAATATGTTCAGCGAGTTGCCGCCCATGCTCGTATAGGCCGAAAGGAAAGCCGGTATCATTACGTCGGCGCTGTACTTGCTGACAGATCCGTTGGCAGGGTCGAACTTCTGTCCGGCAAGCGAGCTTCCGGCTGGATATTCGGCATTGGTGTACTGTGCCTCGACACGGCTCCGGAACGACTCTAGCGAGTTGCAGAACTTCTCGAATGTAGCCGAATGATAGCCGTTGGTGGCGTCGCCCATTCCCTCAAACGCGCTGCCGAGACTTATCGTGGTCATGGTGAGCGTTCCGCTCTGTGTGGTCGGCGAGCCGGAGTACATATATTGTATGCTCTTCGACTTGGTTTCGGTGCGGCTTGCGTTGAGGTCTATCTTCAGGTTCTTCACCGGTTCGAGTGTCATTCTGAGCTGCAGGTCTTCTGTCAGACTTGTCGTTGCAGGCGTGGCCACACTGTCGTTCATGAGCAGCCAGCCGCGTTCGGCACTCTTCTCGATATAGCTGTCGTCAACAAAGCCGAACGCAAAGTCGAGACCCGGAGCCATTGTTCCGCCGCTGCGCTGACCGAACACGTCGCCAACGTTGGGCATGAAGCCCGGCAGATACATGCTGTACTGGTTGCGGTAAGAGAAGCTAACGTTGCGCACGAGCATCAGTCCGCGTGCCACACACTGGGCTGTCTTATACCAGACGTTCTCGTCCAGCGGAGCCTTCGGCGTAACGGTGAGCTTCAGCGTCGTCGTGCTGTCAACCTTCGACGTTATCTTTATGCGGTTGTTGTCCACAGCCTTATACTTCAGTCTGAAGGCCTTGCCGTCCTTTGTCTTGGCCGTCACCATGAGCCTCTTGCTGTTCTTGCCGTGAGACACTATCAGCGTGGTGTCAGGATTAAGCACAATCTCCTTTTCAAAGCTGCGCTTGTTCTTCGGCAGCAAGCTCTTTTCCTTGTCGGCGTCCTTTCCGTCCTTACCGCCGTTTCTGCCATTCTTGTCGTCGGCCTTCGACGTCTTGTTGTTGGCCGAGTTCTTTGCCTGCTTCAGCTGGTTGCGTCTCTTCAGCTGAGACGTGCGCGACGTTCTCGAACTCTTGTTGAATCTGTCGTTGGCCTTCTTCAGGAACGGCACATGGTTGTAAAGCCTTTCAAGATTGAACGTTCCGTTAAGGTTGAACGTGCGGTTTGTAGATATCTCGTTACCCAGCGACGTTCCGTCCTCAAGGTCGGTTCCGCGGGTCCAGCTGTAGGTTGCATTATAGTTGGCATCAGAGTTGATCCAGTCGAATATCGGAATAAGATTCAGCGGCAACTGATACGACATGTTGAACGTCTGGTTATAGTCAAGCGGGCGTCCGAAGTCCTTTATACTTGTCCACACAGAGTCTTTCCATGCCGCATACTGATCGGGATAGAGGTCTTTGTTTATAGGCGTGTAAGGCTCTTCTATCTCGGCATGTGTGGCACTGTTGAAGTTCATGTGGAGATTCTTGGTCAAGTCCCAGCGTATCGAGAACTCACGGTTCCACAAGAACTGCTCGCTGAAGGTCAGCGGCAGCTGATTGCCGTCGGTGCTTTCCATGTCGCGCTCCTGAAGTTCATAATAGTTGCGCAGCATTTCCGTGTCGAACGTTATGTTCTGCGGCAGCCAGTTAAGACCGAAGTTCTTCACGATGTCATACCACTTACTCTTGCTCTTTATCATCTTCTTGAACGGCTCGAAGGTCTTGTAGACAGGAGTGTAGCTGTAGTTGATGGCTCCGCGCCAGTTGTCTTCGTTCTCATAGACGGTTGTCTCGCCGCTCGTGTGGCGGTGGCTGTGGCTGTAAGAGAACGAGAAGTTAGCCGGGTCGTACGGCATGGGGTGACGCTTAGTCTGTATTCCGACACGCACATTCGACAGTGAGAAGTTGGTGTTTGTGGTCTTCGTCACGGCAATGCTCTCTATAGAGTCGCGCTCATGCTCGTTGGCAGTTGCCTCGAGAGCATCTTCAAGGAGCATATCCGTATCAAGCGGATTATACTTCGGACGTGTTTCTTCCTGCGTTATAGAGTAATAAAGCGGAGCAGTAACCTTGGCCTTGTCGGGGAAGAACTTGCCCAGCTCGACGTTTGCCGTGAAGCTGTAAGTCTTATAGTCGTCCTGCGAACGCTCGGCTACGCCGTCTTCAAGTCCGCCGAATCCGTCGGTAACTATTTTTCCTGTAGCGTTTATAGTTCCAACATCCGACAGCTGAACGTTGAGCGCTCCCTGTGCTGCCCATCCGCCTTCGTTGTTATATTCCTTCAGACGGAGCTCGTTGACCCACACCTCTCCTGACTTCATCTCGCCCGAAAGGTTGCGCACACCTATCATCATGACCTTAACCTCGCCAAGGGTAGGATTACCCATGATACTCACCTTGTTGTTAGGCTTGTCTTCATCATAGGCCGAATACACGGTGTTGTATGATGCAAGTCCGAGTCCGCGGGCCTTGTTGCGTTCTTTCTTCAGCGATGTGAACACGCTCAGCGGTATGTCGAGCATATTCTCCTCCGGCCATACGAGCTTACAGTCAGCCAGGCTATATCTGTTGTATTCACCCGGAGCAGTAAGTTTCAGAGGTATCTCATACTCGTAGTAGTTGTTCTTATAGTCGCTTCCAAGACGGACAAACACGGCAAGCTGATTGTCTGTCAGATTAGTTGTATTCTGCTCAAAGGCATTGGCATGCACAAACATCTGCAGGCGCTTATACTGACGAATGTCGAGCGTGGTGTTTTTGTATACGGCCTTCGACTCATTTGTCGACATGTTCTCAATCACTATGTTGAGAGCCTGCTCGTTGTCTTCTGTAAGCTGCGGCTGTGTGGGGTCTTGTCCGCGCTGTATGCCCGGAGGCAGCACATAGTTGACAGGCGTCTTGTCGTTGTTTTCCTCAATGCTCACCGCACTTACCGACATGCTTCCGGTTTCATTTGCTCCGGTGTTGAGCGACTGGTCGTAGACGCGCCATTCACCTCTTACAAGGTCGAACGTGGCAAAACGCAGCACTATAGGCTTCTGGAAGTTTGTAAGGAACATACGCATGAAGCGCACTGATGTGAAATCGTTTATCGAGCCTACACGCTCCTCATACTCGCTCAGAGGTATTCTGAACTGATACCATGTGGCATGTCCTGGCTTGCCGTTACGCAGCGTGGGCGATGTCTCGCGCTTGTCGACAATGAAATTTCGTCCCACCACGAGGTCTTCGGGGCGGATGCTTATCTTGTACTGATAATACTTCTCATATTCGTTCAGCGTGTAATCCTGGTTGATATCCTCAACATCAGGCGTCGTCTTGTAAGACGTGTCATAGCTTTCTGTACGGCTGTCGCTGTCAGGCGAGTTGCCCTGAGGATTGTTTATCCTCTTATATCTCTGCAGGATAGACGCCTCTATCTGGTCGAAGTCTGATCCGCGGAAGTAATGGTAGTCGTCGTTGGCAGGGTCGTTCATTATAGAGTCGAGCTGTGCCGCTGACACCTTACCCTGAATGGCTGTGAGGAACTCCTGATATGGTCCGAACTCTCTTTCCTCTGCGTCGGTAAGTCCGTTGTAACCTACATCCTGCAAAGCTCTTGAACCGGTTGTGGTTGCAAAGGCGTAAGTAACGGTGGCCTGCGTAGGTATCTTACCCCACTGTGTGGTAGTGTAGCTGCCTGAACCGTCGACAGACATGCCGCTCTCATAAAACTTCTTACCATCGCGCAAGATGTCTTCGCTCACTTCTCCGAGGTTGATGTAGAAGTCGCCTCCATATTGGTTGGCATCGCTCTGTTCATTAGAATAGATGAACGGGTCGAGCAGCCAGAACTCGATATATTCAATATTGGCAGTTTCAAAGTCGCTTGTGTCGAGCTTACGCATCATACCGCCCCAGTGCTGCGTAGGATTCTGCAGCGTTCCGTCATAGTTGAGGTTTGGATTAAAGTTGTAAGGACCGCGCTCAGAAGGATAATATGCGAGGTTGAGTATAGGCAAGGTGGCTGTTGCGCCGCTGTAGCTGTTGTTGTCGCGGTTAGGGAAAAGTTCCTTTACATACACCTCACGCACGTAATAGTTGCTTAGCTGCTCAAGGTCGCCCTTGATGTGAGCCGGAGTGAGCGATGAACTGCGGCGCGTGAACAGCGGATCGATGTTATACCATGCCAGCAGCGCACGGTTGTATCCGCTGGAAAGCGTCGTCTTGTCCGACTGCTCGGGGAACATGGAAGGCACGCTCGAAAGCACCCACGATGTAGGCGATGAGACGTCAATAGTGTTTTTGGTGTTCTCAAAGTCGTCGATATACGACGCATTGTCCTGCACTCCGCTTGCCTGACCTGCGATGAGCTGAGCAAACTCTCCGGTGAATGATATCACAGAGGGCTGCGTACAGTGAAGGAAAGGCAGCTTGTCGAGCATGTTTGTCAGCCACTGGCTCTCTTTCTTCCAGTTGATGTTGAAGCCCCATAGGGTGTTGTTCAGAGGTTCAGAGCCCATCGTAACCTTCGTGGTGAGCGCCTGTTCCGACAAGTGCTGTATAGTACCGCTTATCTGGAAGTCTTTCGAGAAGTCGTATTGCCAGTTGAGTCCGAGCATGGTCTTGCGCTCCTGGGCATAGTCGGTATTGCTCTCGAGCGACACATTAATGGCCGTGCCGGCGTCAATGATGCTCTGATTAAGGATTGTCACCTCGCCTGACGAATAGTCTACGGTATAGTCAGAACCTTCGGTAAGCGTAACACCTCCGGCCGTAACAACTACGGATCCCTGCGGCACATTGTATGCACCGAGCGATATTACGTTGGCAAGTGTTCCGCGAAACTGTCCTACAAGCTGATACTTGTCTTTCTCAGCTATCTGCTTTGCCACGGTCTTTGTTGAGTCGTAAAGCTCTGTGAAGCTATATTTTGCAGCCACATCCGGAGCCACGCCCTTGGCCGTAAGAGCCTTATACATATAGTCGCCGAACGGCTCTGCCTCAGGGAAGAACACGCGTCCGTTGCTTATGGTATAGCCTTCAACATAGTCGAAATATCCGTTGCTGTTTGCCTTGTTGTTATTATCGAGTCGGTCGGCACCGAGAAGCTTTATGATGGTCTGGTCCTTCACCTGCTGCTCGGGGATGTAAGACAGGTAGACGCCCGTGGTGTCGCTCTGGAACTTGACGTCAAGACGGAACTTGTCTTTCTCCACAGACGAAGCAAGATAATAAACGTTCTTCATCATCAGGTCCCAGTTGCCCTGCTGCGGGTTGTTGCTCGTGTTCTTGAGTGATTTTACGAACAAGGCTTGGTTGACGTCCTGTATGTCGGAAGCAAACTCTCCCACCTGATATGTAACGCCGCCATAGGTATATTCGTAAGCAATGGCCAGCACCTGGTCGGTCTGCAGCGTCGACTTCAGCGAGATGTATCCCAGCGATGTGTTGACGGTATATTCAGAACTGTTAAGCAGGCGTGCGCTCTCCAGTTTCTCATAGTCTACTCCACCCACGAAGCCAGGAATAGCATCGAGTACGGAAGAAGTCTGGTTAATATCACGTGCGGCAGCATAGCTGTTCACCATTGTCGAATATTCGCTGTTGGCATTGTTTCCCGGCACATTCTGCCCTGTCAGTCCCCACATGGAGTTGCTCACCTTGGTGTTCTCTCCGAGGTCAGTCAGAGCCACGATGTTGCGCGAGTTTGATGTCGTACCCGTCTTGTTGGTCACCCATATCTCCACGCGGTTGATGGTTATACCTGTGGTTATGTTAGGCAACTTCTGCATGGCTGCGTCATACTTGTCGCGGAAATACTGCGAAAGGAAGAAGTGGCGGTTTTCCTCATAGTCGGCAGCATCGATCTCGAACGGCGTAAGCTGCACACCACCCTGCGACGACACGCTCTTTGACGACGACTTTTTCTGTGAGATTACGGTCTGCAGCGACAGCTTGCCAAACTGCAGGTCGGTTCTGATACCAAAGAGCGAGGTGGCTCCATTGACGAGCGACGAGTTGCTCGGGAACGACACGTTACCGCCCTCAACCAGCTTTATTATCTCGTCTTCCTTGCCTTCATACTTCAGCTTCATGTTCTGCGAGTCGAAGTCGAAGGTAGCGTCGGTGTTATAGTTGAGGTTCATGTTCACCTTGTCGCCCACCTTACCGTTCACGCTCAGGTTTATCTTCTCGTCGAAGTCCATCGTCGTGGTCTTACGGTTTCTGATAGGCAGCGAAGGGTTGTCTATGTTCTTGAGCGTGGCTCCAAACTTCAGCTCGGCCGTACCCTGCGTCTTTATCCTCACACCGCCGGGACCGAATATCTTTTCTGCCGGCCCGAGGTCGAAGTGCATGTCGGTGAACGAGAATTTCTCCTTGCCCTGCTCCTTTACTATCTCGTCATTCTTTGAACGGAAGAAGCGGTCGAACTCCTTTTTCTCGCTCCACGCGCGATACTCTTCTGGCGTCATGGCTATCGGCGCCGAAAGATATCCCTCGCCCATCTTTGAACCTATGTAGTAGCGGTTGAGCGTGTCGTTATAGACTACCTCCTGCGAAATGTTTCCGGGCATAGACAGGTCGGCCATGCCGCGGTCGAGATCGTCTTGAGTGATCGGCACAATGCGCTGTATCTTCCAGCGCGGATGCAGCAGCGAGTCGGGTATAGAGTCGTCCTCTATTATCACTTCGGGCATGGCCACTGCCGTGCGCTTGGCCGTATCGGCCTGAGCCACATTGCCGCGCGCACCCTGCTGACGGTTGTTCTGCCGTGTGCGGTCGTCCTGAGTGTAGGGCAAAGCCAATCCGTAGCTGGCCGCACTCACGGCAAGCATTATCAGCAAAAGCCCATAAATCACCCTTTTTATACGCATATCAAAGTTAATGATGAAGAATGGCCGGCAATCAGAAAGGCCGGTTCAGCCACACGTGCCAACAATACAAAACCATTCTTCGCTTTTTGAGTTATTCTTAAATTATCCGTTTATCGCTATATCCAGCACCTTATTTTATCTGTTTCAAGGCCAGCTTAACCACCTGCTCAACCGGCAGTTCGGGCTGCTCCTTCAATATTGCCACGACAACCTTGGCCGACGGTGCAGGCGCAAAGCCGAGCATGGTGAGCGCGCCCACGGCCTCGTCCTTCACTTCCTTGTTAACCATGTCAGCCTGCTGTGCTGTCTCCTGCGGCACTTCGCCGGTTATGCCCAGAGATGCTATCTTGTCTTTCAGGTCTACTATTATGCGCTGTGCCGTACGCAGACCTATTCCTTTCACGGTCTTGAGCACACGCTCGTTGCCCGACGATATGACGCCGCACAGTTCTGCCGGCGAAAGCTCGGAGAGAATCATTCGGGCCGTGTTGGCTCCTACGCCCGACACAGATATGAGCAACAGGAACATGTCGCGCTCCTCGCGTGCGGCAAAGCCGAAAAGCACATACGCGTCTTCGCGTATGCTCTCATATACGTGCAACTTTACTTCTTTCTTGCCTTGAATGGCTGTATATGTGTTTAGCGAAATGTTCAGTCCGTAGCCCACGCCGCCCGTGTCTATCACGGCATAAGCCGGGCTAAGTTCTGCCAGTTCGCCTCTTACGTATTCTATCATTATCTTGTCTGTATTGCTTTTTTACCTTATTTATAACGAGCATATTTATCTTTTATTGCATGACGCCGGGCTATTTAACCAAAAATGTCGCCGGGCACATGCTGCCTGACGACATTTTGTCTATATCTGATTATGCTTTTCTGCGCATCGGTATGTGCTTACCGTGGCGCTTACTTGTATCTCATCCACTTTATCATCTCGCCTATCGACGGCTTCTTGCCGTACATAAGTATGCCTACTCTGTAAATCTTGCCTGCCATCCATATCAGGGCCAGGGCCGACGCGTAGAGCACAACGAGCGAAAGCACTATATGCCATACAGGAGCGCCGAGCGGCAGTCTTACCATTGACACTATAGGCGAGGTGAACGGTATGAACGAACACCACACGGCAAGAGGTCCGTCAGGATTGTCGGCACTGTACATTGCGGCATAAAGGGCAAAGACAAGCACTATGACGATGGGCGTCATAAACTGCTGCGAGTCTTCCGACTGGTTGACCGAAGCGCCTACGGCGGCGAATATAGAGGCGTAAAGCAGATAGCCGCCTATGAAGTTGAGAACGAACACCAGTCCGAGCATGGGCAGGTTGAGTCCGGCTAAGGCCGACATGAAGGCGGCCATATCGTCTGAAGCCATGTCGGGAGTGGCAGCCATGCCTGTGGCCATCATGTCGGGATTAGACAGGCCGAAGCCCACTCCTGCAACGCTCATTATCACGGTTATCATTATTCCCCAGATGGCAAGCTGCAGTATGCCCACAAGGCCAATGCCAATAATCTTGCCTATCATGAGCTGGAACGGGCGCACCGACGACACCATAAGCTCCACTATGCGGTTGGTTTTTTCTTCCATTACGCTCTGCATCACCATTCCGCCGTAAGACATCACAAACATATATATGAGGAACGTGAGCACCATGCCTGCCAGCATTGCCAGTTCGGCGCTCGACTCCTGCTCTGAGCCGTCGTCGGTCCATTTAACGGTTCTTATGTCGTAGCTCTTGTCGAAGTCGTCCATTATCTGCTTGAGCTGCGGGATGTTGTATTTCACGAGTTTGTCGTGGCGTATCTGCTCGTCGAGCGTGTTGTTCACAATGCGCGAGAGGCCCTGCGGCACTTCCTTGCGCGAGTAGATTGTGGCTGCCTCGGGATGCTCCAGCAGGTCGGCCTTTATCTCTATAACGGCGGCAAAAGCGGTGGTGTCCGACTTAAACTCGCCCAACATCATGGGCGTGGGCACAAAGCGGTACGACTCGTCGTCCTTGAACAGCTTGGCATATTTGCCTGTATGGTCTATCACTGCCACCTGTTTCTGCTCGCCGCTCTTTATCGTCGACAGCATCAGGGGCACAAATATCAGTGCCGCAAAGACAAAGGGCATGAGTATGGTGAGCAGGATGAATGATTTTTTGCTAACGCGGTTGATAAACTCGCGCTGTATTATTATTAGTGTCTTGTTCATGATTTGCTCTAAGTTTATTTATTGTTTGCTATCTTCTCCGGCCTTTTCTTCCGTCGCGCCGTCGCCTCCCACGGTCCTGATGAATATCTCGTTCATAGAGGGCAGACATTCGGCAAACGATGTTATCTCGTTGTTTGCCGACACCGCGCACAGCAGCTGCGCGTTGCTCATGTCGGCCTTCTTGCGCAGGGTGTATATCGTCTCGCCGCCCTTGTTCTCTGTCTCTGTCACCTCAATGCCTTCCACGGGCACAAGCTGCTTGCCGGAGGCAAGGCCAAGACGGTAAGTGTCGGTCTTGAAACGTGAGCGCACCTCGTTGACGTCGCCCTGCAGCACCACTTCCGAATGGTTTATCAGGGCTATGTTGTCGCATATCTCCTCCACCGACGACATATTGTGCGTAGAGAATATTATGGTGTGGCCTTCGTTTTTAAGTTCAAGTATCTCGCGCTTCAGCAGTTCTGCGTTCAAGGGGTCGAAACCCGAAAATGGCTCATCGAATATCAGCAGCTGCGGCCTGTGCAGCACGGTTATAACAAACTGCACTTTCTGCTGCATACCCTTCGACAGTTCTTCGAGCTTTTTGCCCCACCACGGCATTATGCCAAACTTATCAAACCATTGTCTAAGTCTTTTTTCTGCCTCGGCCTTATCCAGTCCTTTCAGCCGTGCCAGATAGATGGCCTGCTCGCCCACGCGCATCTTCTTGTACAGTCCGCGTTCCTCAGGCAGATAGCCGATGTTGCAGATGTCGTCCACCGACAGCGGATGTCCGTTGAAGGTAACGCTGCCTGAGTCGGGCACGGTTATGCGGTTGATTATTCTTATCAGGGTTGTCTTTCCGGCGCCGTTCGGTCCAAGCAGTCCGAACACCTTGCCTTCGGGCACTTTTATACTTACTCCGTTGAGTGCAGTATGGTTAGCGTAGCGCTTCACTACGTCGTGCGTCTCGAGGAATATTTTGTCCATGTTATTTTAAAGTATGATATGTTATTGTGCCACAAAGTTAAGGTTTATTCGTCAACAAGCAAAAAAATCTGCAATCTTTATTAAGTTAAAAGTGAAAAGAGAAAAGTGAAAAATCCAAATGCAAGTAAGTTGATAATACCAGCAAGACATTTGACTTTAACTACGGAATGTTAGAAAACAACAAGACTAATGTTCTGTCGGATATGCTATCCGACAGCATAAAATATAAGGATCTTTGATCCGCAACTCATACCTATTAATCAAAATTGGAAGTAATCGGAGAAGCTAATTTGTGATCCGAAATGCATACCTGATAATTTAGAATAGGAAGTAAGCGGATTGATAAATCCTTATACTCAATTCCGGCAGATTACAAATCAGCCGGCACATTAGCTTTGTTGGTTCATATCGGTTGCACAGGCGGTTAAATGAAAAGTGAAATAACAATAATCCACAAGAGTATCGAATTCTTCACTCTTCGTTCTTCACTCTTCACTTAAAAAGCTATTAGCGTTAACACAGAGTCGACTACAGACGCAATGGCGTCGCCGATGGTGAACTTGGCATTAAAGAATATTCTTACACACAGGTATGCGAGAAACATCGTAACCAATATAAACAACGCGGCAACAAGCAGCGTAGCCCATGAAGGATACAGCGCCACAGCCAGCGTGGCACCACTGAAAAGCATATATTCTATGCCTGAAACAATACGTATGCCGCGCAAGTCTGACTTGCTTAATGTTCCCGGGTACATTCTTTTAAGTCCTGGTATCAGCATGTCTGCCTTACCCGACATCACCACAGGCGCAGCAATAAAGATGATGCAAGCAACGATGAACAAAGATATTTTCATAGGCTCGGTTTATATATTATCGCCACAAATATAACTTGTTTACATCAAAAGCACTACAAAAAAGCTTTTAAATTTTCATAATAATACTGTCAGTCCATCTAAAACTTTCACAATATGATGTCTACTTTTATTTCTGCTGCAACGGCTCCAACTTAATGTATAACGAGACCTCCCAAACCTTATCAGGAATTGACAAATCTTTCGAAATATTTCTGTCGAGCATTGCCTCTTTTAGAATAGTCAATATTTCTTCCCAACATGATATGCGTTTCACCCTACGATTATACTTTTTCAACATTATGCTCAGGTCTTCTGCCAAAGGAGTCTTCGCAAGTTCTTTTTCAATATCCGAATGCCAATAATAGCCATGCTCGTTAAGCTTACAATTTGCATTCAGCAGATTGGTTGTCATTACGGCTATATCGCCAAATGTAGACAAAAATCCAGACATCGCATCCATTGTTGTTAAATCGTAGACCTTGGATGCTGCGTCTAAACATAGCTCTATTTCATGGATTGTTTCTTTATATGTGGGACTATAAAAATCATAAGAAATAGGAGATGCATATCCCACTGCCGCAGTGTCATTTTTACTGATATTTTTTCCAGTAAAACAAATTTTTGAACCAACCAAATGATTAAACTCAACATTTTTCACTTTACCATCTCTTGTCGTTATTATACACGAAAGCTCAGAAGTATCTTTTTTTGTTGTCACATAATATTCTGTGTCCTTCCATTCATCAGATGAATCAACAAACTCTGCACGTACTATCGTGTCCGGCTGTGTATTGCCTTTAGGCATACTACAACTTTGACCGGCTAATATAAAGCTTGCAGATGCGGCAAGAAACACTATCGGCAAAAAAAATTTCTTAATTCCTATTTTCATCTTTACACAACAAGGTTTTTATTGTTTTAGATTTAAGTTACAAAGTGTACAGCCCCATAATTCTTTATCACAAAAGACATCAACATGCCTAATTACACTTTAATCATCGCCACAAATTTAATAAAATTAAGACAAATGAACAATTAAGAGACTCACTTTTTCATTTAACATCAGAAGTTTTATAGACTGAAATTAGCTTTACTGACCATCGGCTACTTTATTATATTCCGGCAGTTCTTTCGATGTGCTCAACAATTCGTATAAACCAGCCGGAACAAATTTCATGCAACAAAATAGCAGACAGCACAAAATTTGCATGGAAAACATTCCGTACGAAAATAAAAAGATGATAATGCGTCTTTACAGACGCGCCATCATCTTTATATTACAGCCTAATACTTATCCTGAATGAAGTGTGTGCGCAATCTTTGTTCAGACTGAGGTTTGTCAATGCCGTTGTTGCGCCCACACTCAATACATTTCAACAGCCACGCCATATTATGACCTAACACGCGCATGGTCTGCAGTCCTTCTTTATCCTTCATCACATCGTCGGGCGTGAAGCCATGCACAGAATTCCAGTATTGAGAAGACACAACGGGCATATTGCATATAGTAAAATACTGGTTAAGCTGTTCAAACGTGGCAGACGCTCCTCCCCTGCGGCACGACACCACCGAGGCGCCCACCTTACCGGCCATACGGCTTTCGGAAGAATAGAACAGACGGTTAAGGAACGACACAAGCTGACCCGACGGACCGCTGTAATAAACCGGCGAACCGATGACTATGCCATCAAACTCATCAAGCCTTGCCTGTATGTCTTTTACTATATCGTCTCTGAAGCAGTGGCCCGTGCGCATGCAGCTTCCGCACGCTATACATCCTGCCAGCGGCTTCTTGCCGAGATAAAGCAGTTCTGTGTCTATTCCGTCGGCTCTCAAAGCCGTTTCAACCTCATGCAATGCGGTGTAAGTGCAGCCCTCCTTGTTAGGACTGCCGTTAATAAGCAATACTTTCATTGTATTCAGAATTTATGAGCCAGCTCGACAGCCTTGGCGCAGCCGTCGGTCTTGTTTATGTCTCCCTCGTTAAGCACGGCCGGAACAAGCACTTCGCCCACAACGTCCCATTTCAACAAAGCAGCCGAACGCTCAAGCGGAATGCGTACGCCGTCCATAACCGTCATGTCGTCTTCCTCGCAGCAGGCAATCAAGCCGAATTTCTTACCTGCAATATCCTTTCCGCCTACAACAAGAGAAAACAGACGGTCAATAACGCCTTTTATCTGTGCAGGTATAGAATACCAGTAAGTTGGCATTGTAAACACCACGGCATCGGCATTTAATATTGCCGGGGCTATTATATTGAAATCATCGTCAAACGAGCATGCCTTTCCTGTCTTATAGCATGTCATGCACGCATGGCATCCGTCAATCTTCATCATTGCCGCATCAAAACGTTCTATCTTGTGTCCGCACTTCTCAGCCTCCTTTATAAAAGCCTCTGTCATGGCAAAGCTGTTGCCGTTTTTACGCGGACTTCCTGTAACTACAACTATATTCATAACCTAAAGTTCTATTTATTTCTGTATTGTGTCTGAATTCTGATTATATGCCTTGGCCACGCATTTCCACTCACCGTTGATTTTAAGCATCAGCAGATAATCGGTGAAATCAATGCGTCCGCCCCATTTTTCTTCAAGAACGCGCACCACGGCAAGCGTTTCTTCAACGGCAATAACGTCTACACGCGCCTTGAAGTCTGCGCCTCCGCCAACCGAGTCAACATTGTTATAAAACTGATTTATGCTTCCGTGCTCAAGTTTTCCGTCAAGATAGCCAAACAGCACGGCCTCGTCTATAAACAGTTCTTTAGCATAACTGCTGTCGCCTTCGGCAACACTTCTGACAAACTTCATGGCTGCTGCCTCAACAGCCTTGTATTCTTCAATACTTGCTCTCATAATGTTTTCATAATTTAAAGATTCATTTTATAATGAAAGCGCAAACAAGACGCAAGGGCGTCTAACCGGCCGGAATGCAACTTATCGTGTGCAAAGATACGAGATAGTAAACATTTTTGCAAGTACCGAAAAATTATTCAGATACTGAAAAATATATCAGTATATTAACTTTTCGGATTATTATGTTTACTTTTGCACAAACATTAAGACGAACAATACCATGTATGAAAGAAAGATACCCGTTAACCTCGACTGTCCGCTACGCCTTACGATGAGTCTGATAGGTTCAAAATGGAAGTCGTGCATCTTGGACGAGCTGCGCGACAAGACGCTCAGACCGAGCGAGCTTCATAAGATATTTCCCGAAGCCACGCCGCGCGTGCTCGACTTGCAGCTTAAAGAGCTTGTTGAAGACGGACTGGTGTCAAAGACCATATACCCCGAACTGCCTCCCCGTTCTGAATATGCCATAACGCCACTCGGAGCAACATTAATTCCGATTATCGACGCCATGATTGAATGGGGCAACAAGAACACCGAGCTGTTTCAGAAAAAATACGGCAAGCCTAAAAACGGATAACAACAACTCTTTGCCGTATGCAGAGTGAAACTATTGTTCCGGTGAATTTATGCGAGTTAATAAACGCAGCAAAAAAATAAGACAACATAAAGTATAAGAACCAAAGGTCAGTAAATAATTTTGAAATAGCACCGCTTCGGGTGCTGTCGGTTTGTTGAGTAATAATCCGTGGGTGGCACACCCACGGTTACTAAAGTGAAGCCCTTCGGGCTAAGAGTTAGCCTTAATCAGCTGCAACGCATTTGAATTCTTCACTCTTCGTTCTTCACTCTTCACTTAAACTTAAATTTCCTCTTTTTTGCTTACACTCTGATTTTCCTTGACGCTCTCAGACGGCGATATTTGAAAAATAAAATATGTCGGGCGTAAAAACGGGCCGTTTTCGTGTGCAATTAAAAATTGCTGACTGAATGTGTGTTATCATGAATCGCAGCTGTTATGTGCAACAAAATCAGGCCTAAAACGGCATGAGAACAGGGCTTTTTGCCTTGAAAAGCGGGCTGTTTTTGATGCGAAAACGGGCCACTTTCGGATAAAAAGTGACCGAGTAATTTTTCAAAAGCATACCTTTTGCGAGTTATTGTAAATATACTTTACCATAAGAACCGTATTAGAGGCTCTCAAAATTCTATTTCGGCAGAAAATCCTGACAAAAGCCAGATATCACTTTGAACGGTATTATGCACTTATTGCTTTCATTATGAAACATCACAATAACCGTCATGACACTGAATGTGCGACTAAACATACGGCTGCATAAGCTGTAAACAGAGACCTACATACAGGCCGTTTTTAAGCCAGGTAACAATCCTTTGCCGTTTGCCTTATTAACACGTTCAGAAAGTAAGATATATAATATTTTCAGTTACGTTTAATAACATTAACGCTGATTATTGTTGAAAAAACACATACAAATTATCCGTCAACTGAAAATTTGCATTATCTTTGCATAAGATAAGCAGCATCTCAGCATAAATAAAAGAAATAGGATAATAAAGAATCAGATAAATTTTTAGACAATATGAAGAAAATCAGAGCAGCCGTAGTGGGCTACGGCAACATAGGCAAATTTGCCGTTGAGGCACTCGAAGCAGCTGAAGACTTCGAGATTGCAGGTATAGTAAGACGCCACGGAGCAGAGAACAAGCCGGCAGAGCTGGCCGACTATGAAGTGGTGAAGGACATCACTGAGCTGAAAGATGTTGACGTGGCCATCCTTGCCACACCGACACGCAGCTGCGAGGAGTATGCAACAAAGATTCTTGCACTCGGCATCAACACCGTTGACAGCTTCGACATACACACAAGCATACGCGAATATCGTTCTAACCTGATGAAGATATGCAAGGAACACGGCACTGTGGCTGTGATTGCAGCAGGATGGGACCCGGGTTCTGACAGCGTTGTGCGCACACTTATGCAGAGCCTTGCACCTAAAGGACTGAGCTACACCAACTTCGGTCCGGGCATGAGCATGGGCCACTCTGTATGCGTGCGTTCTAAGGAGGGCGTAAAGAACGCTCTGTCTATGACCATACCTAAGGGCGAAGGCATACACCGCCGCATGGTTTATGTTGAGCTTGAAGAGGGCGCAAGTCTTGAGGAGGTTACAAAGGCTATCAAGGCCGACCCGTATTTCGCAAGCGACGAGACTTACGTTATGCAGGTTGACAGCGTTGACGAAGTGCAGGACATGGGCCACGGCGTAAACCTCGTGCGCAAGGGCGTTAGCGGAAAGACTCAGAACCAACGCATGGAGTTCAACATGAGCATCAACAACCCTGCCCTGACAGGTCAGGTGCTCGTAAACGTTGCACGCGCATCTATGCGTCAGCAGCCCGGATGCTACACCATGGTTGAAATCCCCGTAATCGACCTTCTGCCCGGCGACCGCGAGGAGCTGATAAGCCACCTGGTGTAAATTCTAAGTGAAGAGTGAAAAATCCAATAGTATTGTGGATTTCTGTCAGTAGTTAAAGTCAATATGCTTTAACCACTGAAATAAAGTTAAGGAGATGTTTCTTTGAGCGCAGCAAAAAAGGGAACATCTCCTATCTTTATCAGGCCATAACAGATTGAATTGTCTGCCAGCTACTCACTGTACATAAGAAACGGAATATAGCTGAATGTATTTTAACCAAAATCGTTATTAAAATCCGGTCGGGATTTTTGCTTTATATAAAGCGAATTTTCGTCAGTTTTTGCTGTCATAGCAGACTATGTCAGGAAAAAGCGAACAAAAAGACGGCTGAAAGCATGAATGAACAAAATTGATAAAGCAATGTGCGGCATAATGACCGATTGGGGTTTAATAAACAAGCCCGCCGGAAAAGATTAAGTACGCACTGAATTTTATTCCGCCAACGGATGATTTTATATAGCCCTATGCATTTTACATCGAACATAAACCGGTTTATTATAACAGCATTTATAATATTCAATTCATTTTCTGCATATTCAGCAAATACAGGACACGATGAATATTCAGAGCGAAATGAAGCAGATTCATTCATTGCCCGTATGCCTGAAAAGCTGCAGGAGCGTCAGACTGAAGCTATCCGCAAGGCAATGTCCGGCAATAACGACATGCTTCTTAATGTAAGAAACGCCCGCAATACAGCAGCCAAGCTGCCCAACAGTGTCTATCGAACAGACATCAGTAAGAGTCTGACTCTTTTTAGAAGCAAGCGCTACGACAACAACACAACACCACTGCTTGTATATTTCCATGGTGGCGGCTGGGTTATAGGAAGTATAAACAGTTGTTCACGTTATTGTGCTGCGATGGCCGAAAGAGGCATTGCCGTACTTGCCGTAGATTATAGGCTCGCCCCCGAACATCCTTTCCCGGAAGGACTGAAAGACTGCATAGATGCCGTAAAATTTGCCTGCGAGAATATGGCGAAATGGAAATGCCGCAGCATATCTGTAGGCGGAGACAGCTCAGGCGGAAATCTTGCCATAGCCACGGCATTGAGTTTCCCTGAAAACACTTTCAGCAGCCTGATTACATTCTATCCCGTTACAAAAGCCTATGCTGACAACTCCGAATCATGGAAACTGTTCGGAAAAGGATTCGGGCTTGACAGCGAACTGATGAACGCTTTCAACGAAGCATACACCACCGAATCGCATAATCCATTAGTATCTCCCGCAGAAGCAGACGACCATGCCCTTGCAAAACTTCCGCCAACGTTGCTCGTGGCGGCCGAACGCGACATCCTACGATGCCAAGGAGCAGAATTTGCAGAGAGGCTGAAAAATATTGGCATAGAACAGAAATACATTCTGATTCCCGGTTCGGTCCACTTGTTCATTACGGTTGACGGACAGCCCACAGCGTTCAAACATTCTGTAAATGAATCGTCTGAGTTCATATTCAGATATTCAGGACAAGCCACGCAATAAGGATAAGCGCCATATATGCGCTGAAACCACATGTATTGCACAACAGCAATCCACCCCAAGAAAGAGCAACGCCCATTCATGCAGCTCTACCGTATGCCGGAAAACAAAAGGCCTATCGCCACTCTGACTTCCCACATACGTGAGGTAGCATATAAGAAAACACATTGCATAACTGATTTTCAACTTATTCAGAAATTACATTGGAAAAATAAAAAGAATATTATGAAAGACACATAAAAGACATATACCGACATGGAATAGTCAGATGCATTTAACATGTTGAAAGTTAGTTAAATATAATTCAAAAGTCGGATTTATTTATTTTTATACATTAAAATTTCATATTTTTGCGTTTGGCATTTACAATAGTCTTGCAGCCCGACGCATCTTGGAGATCCATGCACGAGCCTTGCATCACTTGTTTGCAACGCCGGGCGGATTCTGCTTCAACGAGTTATTCTAAGCCGTCATCAACATGAAGGCAAAAAGATGTGTGGAGCATATCATTTATGCAGACTAAGATATTTGCCATACAAAAACACTTCGCAGACGACAGAACTAAACACAAAGCCAACGGCATTGACTTTTGTGATAAAGCAAACCAAACCGCCACAAATATCTAAGAAAATAAACATAAAATAGTAATGAAACACATAAGCATTTTAGTATTATGCCTATTGTTATGCCATATAGGCCGTGCACAAACTGGGAGAGCATTTATGACAAGCCCAGACGGAGGCATGTACGCGTATAAAAAAATCAATCATACTGTTTATGACACAACAGATGTCAATGTGTTTTATAAAGTAAGTTTCTTGTCCGACTCTACTAAAAAGAACAGATACAGAGACGGACAAACGTTGTTGATGATATCTGACGACTACACATGGTTTGGCGACTACTACAAAATAAAGGCAGACTCCGTAAACAATTATCTTGCTAAAAGCAAAAAGAACGCACACGACAAGAAGGCAAATGATGATTTCAATATGCTTGTAACGAAAACGACATTCGATTACATCATGCTTGCCGACCTGAAAAGTTCGCAGACTACCGTGCAACTGAGATCACCATTGAACAAATACCAATACACCTACCCCACACCACAAATCCAATGGACTTTGCTGTCTGGAGACACCATAATAAACGACCTTCAATGCAAAAAAGCGACATGCCGATACGCCGGACGCAACTTCATAGCATGGTACGCCGAAAGCATGCCGCTGCCTTATGGTCCTTTCGTTTTCAGCGGTCTGCCAGGACTCGTTATGAAACTGTATGACGACAAACTGAATTGGATATTCACAAACAATGGCATATCAAAAGCCGCGCCAACAGATATGATGTATCTTTATAAAGACAAGAAATATAAAAAGACAACAAGAGAAAAGGCCTTATCTGCCTACCGTAACGAAGTGGAAAATTTTGTGAGCATTGCGATAGAAAGCGGAGTTATGACAGTTGTAAAAAAAGGTCCAAACTTTGATAAAATGATGGCCCCACGCCCGAGCAATATGCTTGAACTGGAATGGTAAATACTTATGATTAAGTATAACTAAGAATATATGAAACGGATATTTCCTTCATTAATCGCTATTTTATGCACATTGCCTATGTCTGTAAAAGCACAGATGCCACGCATAACAAGCTATGACGGAGGTCTGAATGCGTTCAGAAAAATAAGAAAAGAAGTGTACGACACGGCCAAAATCGCGGTGTATTACGACTTGAAATACTTGAAAGACAGCACCAAGACGGATAAATATACCGAGGCAAAGACACTGTTGCAAATATCAGATAAATATACAAAGTATGGCGACTATTATCAGCTTGCACTCGACTCGATGGATATTTCATGGGAAAAAGCAAGAAAAACGCACGTGACAGGCAAGCCATCAAAACATGGAATGAAGCAATAGGCAGAATCAACTATTACACAGTTAGCATTACTGACCTTGCTGATTATCAGACCAAAGTGCAGTTTTATGACAATTTATATAACTTTGAATACTCCTTCACGCCACAGATCGCCTGGAATCTTGCAGCGGGAGACACAATAATAAGTGACATTCCCTGCAAGAAAGCCACATGCAGCTATGCCGGAAGAGATTATGTGGCATGGTATGCCGATAACATAAGCCTGCCCTACGGACCGTATATATTCAACGGACTGCCCGGACTGATAATAGATATCCGTGACACAAAAGGCAACTGGATATTCACCTATGCCGGCATGGAGAAGGCACATTCTTACCGCGACATGTATCTTTATGAAAAAGAGTTTTGGGGCAAGCTGAAGACTGTAAGCCGCGAAGAGGCTCTAACTTCGTGCTGCAACGATATAGAGAACTATGACAATCTCTCAATAGAAGTTTTTAAAGTAAAGACTAAAGTGAACGGCAAATGGGTGTCGCAAGAGGCTAATTATCCACGCCGTCCGAGTAATATGCTTGAACAGAAATGGTAAAAAACTTTATCTTAATATTGTTTTCGCTGATGCTTGACTGCGTTAGTGCGGCGGCTCAGAATGACATGACGGCCTATTCGGGAAAAGTTACCGATACTGCAGGAAAAGCCGTAGGCAACGTTACGTGCAAACTGCTGGACGGCAAGGACTCGCTCCTTGCATACGCACTGACAAGAAGAGACGGAACATACAGGCTGAAAGCCGTGAACGGCGGACGGCAGATTGAGTTTGCGTTTCTCGGCTACGAGACGCGGCGCATACCGCTCAAAGAAGGCTGCAACGTGTATGACGCGCGACTTGAGCGCAAGGCCGTAGAGCTGAAAAACGTAACCGTGACAGCCGACCCTATAACACGGCGCAAGGACACGCTGCTGTATAACGTTGACGCCTTCCGACAGAAACAGGACCGAAGCATAGAAGACGTGCTGAAGCGGATGCCGGGCATAGAGGTGAGCAACAACGGAGAAATAAGCTATCAGGGCAAGCCGATAAACAAAGTGAACATAGAAGGGCTCGACCTCATGGGCGCACAATATAACCAGGCCACGCAAAACATGCCTGCCGAGGCCGTGGCGCAAGTGCAGATAATGGAGCGCAACCAGCCGATAAAGGCCCTTGAAGGCAAGGTGAGCAACGACCGCGCAACGCTCAACCTGAAACTGAAACGAGGCTACAAGGCACGCCCCTTCGGCGAGGCCGACGGCAACATAGGCGGAAGTCCCGTGACATGGGACAACCGACTGACGGCAATAAACATAAACAAGAAAAACCAGCTGCTGTTCACAGGAATGATGAACAACTGCGGAATAAGTCTGGAGAGTCTTACCCAAGGCATGAACAGCTATACGGGAATGTACACCACAGAGCCGCTGCCCGCGCCTTTCATGTACTCACCAACGGCACAGACGCCGCCAATCTCGCAGCTGTATTATCTTAAAAACAAGTCGTATTACACGGGACTTAACTATCTGCACGCCTTCACACAGGAAAAGACGCTGCGCATGAATGTGATGTATTATCATGACAGCGGACTGCAGCAGGACAGTATTTTCAACAGCTACACAGCCAAGGATGATACAGTAAACGTGTTTGAAAACAACAACATACACAACAGGAACGACCTTGTGAAGGGCATCTTGCGGTATGAACAGAACACAAAGAGCGTGTATCTCACGGATGAAGCGTCGGCAACGTTAGGACTCGGCGACGCCCTAAACAACGGCAGCAGCAACATAGGCATATTGCAGGAACAGGTAAAGCGCAAACAATATGACGTGCAGAACATACTCGAAGCAACGATAAACACCGACGCTATGCTCTTCGACATGTCGTCGATAGTGCGCCTTTACGGCTCGCGCGAACGGCTCGGCGTTACATCAGGCGATGAAGAAATGCTGACAGACTATACGGCAAGACTGCGCAACCTGTTTACGCGCAACCGCATAGGCACCAACTTCAGCCTTTTCGGCGGCAGTCTCGGCATAGGCTACATCATGGAATACAAGCGCAACGAGACAACCGTGAGCGGTGTTAAGGACGATATGACGGGCAGCTACTGGCTTCACACCCTTGAGCCGAAATACGAATATAACCTGCCCGACGGCTCGCTGACGCTCACCCTGCCGGTTGAATATATTTCTTATTCGTACCCGATGCGCGGCATAAAGACGCACAAGGTGATGTTCTCGCCAATGCTCGACATCGACTATAAGCTCAGCACAATGGCATCTTTCGACGCGTCAGTGGGCATCATACGCAATGCCGACACACGGAGCGTGCCTTTCTACGGGACAATGATGAACAACTACCGCACCTATACACTGGGCGCTGACTCGATGTCGTTCAGCCGCACTAAGACTGCCAGCATACGGTTGTCGTGGCTCAACACGGCAACAATGCTGTCATGGAATGTGTATGCCATTTGGCAGCAGATTAATCAAGACCGTTATTTCAGTTATCTTTACGCAGGCGACCTGACGCTGATAAATCCTGTATGGGCCGACAACACGCACACATCATTCAGCGGTGTCGGCAACGTTAAGAAGATATGGCGCAACGCAAGGTTCACGCTGAAAGGCTCTGTCTCTTACTCTTACAACAAGGCGCTTGCCTCACAGAATGGCGTTGAAGGCTATATAAGATATAATGCCGCCAACGCGCAAGTGGGTGCGTCATGGGACAAACTTAATTGGCTGACGGCAAACCTGACCGTTGCAGGCAACATAACATGGAAACGCCCCGACACTTTCTCGTCAACAGACAACGTTCTGAAAAACGCATACTGCTCACTGAGCCTCGACTTCATGCCGATAAAAGCTCTGCGCCTGTACGCAGATGCTGCCGGAACCACATACGAGATAACCCACAACCAATATTCAACCAACCTGTTTCTGAACACCGGAGCAAAGTATGACTTCAACAAAACGCTCAGCGTAACGCTCACAGCCATCAACCTGCTTAACCGCGAAAGCTACGAGATTTCGTCATATCAAGGTTCAAACTACACATTTCTGCGTGTTCCGTTGAGAGGCCGCACTGTGATGGCAGGCATAAACCTGAAGTTCTAAAACGAATATTTTTTCATTCATAAGCATAAAAAAATCCGCCGGACAAAAGGACGTCCAACGGATTTTATTTTTAAGTATGAGTAAAAGACAAATTAAAGAATTAATCTTCGTAGATATCAATTGTCAATAGCAAAAGCCCTAATCACTCCATTATCAACAAAGCATATGGCTTTAACTCCTTTAACTACTTCTAACTACTTTAACTCCTAAAACAACTATTCATCCGGCAAAAAGAGCGGATCTTCGGGCATAACCATAACAGGCTTCTGCTCATACTGCTTAAGAGTCTTGGCAGGAACATACTTCTTGTCGACAACGAGGCGGAACATATACTCGTTGAACCACTCGTTGGTCATTATCAGGCAGCCCTTCTGGCCCCAGTCGCCGCCCCAGCTGTTCTCAACCTTCCACTTTGTGGGGTTGCCCTTGGCGTCGAGGTCAACGGCCGTAAGAGTCATGGCGTGAGTAGAGCCGCTGTCGTAAGTCATAATGCGCTGAGCCTTGTTCATGCCGAATGTTGTGCCGAAGAGCGAACCATAGTCATAGTTGCGCGGGTCACAATAGCCACGCTTGCGGTCGAGGAACTTACCCACGTCGTAAGAGCTGTACATCTTCTTGCCGTCTTTCAGAGAAGCGATGGCAAGTTTGGCTATTTCTTCCATCGGCAGGTTAAGATATTTCCAGTTAGTTCCGTCGTATGTATGGCGGTCGTATTCCACCTCGTAAGTCTTGTAATACTCGCGGCGCGGGTCGTTCATAACCATGATGAAAGAGCCGCCTATGGCCTTGCCGCCAAGCATCTCGGCAGCAAACGACTTCGGAGTGAATTTCTTTGCCTCGGTAACGGTGCGTCCGTCCTTGTTCTTGAAGGCATAAGTAAACTCCTTTACAGGCTCGCCTATGGTAAGAGCCAGCATGCGGTAGATCTCGCCCAGCATCTTTGTCTTCTCGGCATTAATCTCCTTTGCGCTCTTTCCGCTGTTAGCCATGTCGCGCAGCTTCAGGCCGAACTCGCGCAGCTTTGACTTAATCAGTGACGTAGCCTTAGATGTGTTCTCGGCAGAGAATGTCTCGGGCATTACCTCGGCAGGCACAAGTCCGTATTTGTCAACAAGGTCTGACACACCGCAGAATGTACCGCCGTCGTTGAGCGGACTCTTGAAGAAGAACTGAACACGCACATCGTCCATAGGCTTCGACGCACAGTCGATAACGCCCTGCAGGAAGAGATTTGACTTCTCGAGCTGATCCCAGAAGAAGAGATAAGCATGAGACAGGTCGACACGCAGCGAGTCGGTGCGGTTGGCGAAGTTTGAGCGTATCACGTTGAAGCCGCTGAACATCCAGCAACGACCGCTCTGCTTCTGGTCGGTAATGTTCTGCGACTTGGTCTCAACACTGAAGTAGGTGTCGAGAGCACCCTGGTTGGCGTAGTTCTGAGCCAGGTTGTCGATACTGTTAGACGCCACGGCGTTAAACAAAGCCTTGTCGGCAGTTGTCAGCTTCTGCGACTGCTGAATTTCCTTGAGCATATCAGCCGATATGCCTCCGTCCTTTGTCTGTGCATGACATGGCAGCGATAACAGCGCAACCACCATGCCCGACATGAAAATACCCTTGTTAATATTCATTTTTTCTTTATTTTTTTGTTTGTCGCAAATTTACATCTTTTTATTGAAAAACACACTATACGGCCTTTCATTTTACATTTATCCCCACTTAATTACAGTCATTAACGCCCCCATTTCATCCGCCAGGGCACTTTACACCTTAATAAAAATAAACGAATTTATTTTGTTCTTCAATCTGTTTACATTATCTTTGCAATGATATTCAATAATAAGACGACCGTGGAATCTAACGATTTTAAGCTTCTTAACAAAATAAATTATCCCGCCGACTTAAGAAAGTTGAAAGAAGAACAGCTGCCGCAACTGTGCAAAGAGCTGCGCGACGACATTCTGAAAGAACTTTCGGTAAACCCGGGGCACATGGCCTCGAGCATGGGAGCAATAGAACTTACCGTAGCCCTGCACTACGTGTTCAACACACCGGAAGACAGACTGGTTTGGGACGTGGGACACCAGGCCTACGGACACAAGATTCTGACAGGCAGGAAAGACCGCTTCTGCACCAACCGCAAGCTGAACGGAATAATGCCCTTTCCGTCGCCGTTAGAAAGCGAATACGACAGTTTTGTGTGCGGACATGCCTCTAACTCTATTTCTGCCGCGCTGGGAATGGCACTGGCTGCAAAGAAGACCGGCAACGGCAAGAGACATGTGGTGGCTATTATAGGCGACGGCGCCATGAGCGGCGGACTGGCCTTTGAGGGACTCAACAACGTGTCGACCACGCCTAACGACATGCTCATCATCCTCAACGACAACAACATGAGCATAGACCGCAGCGTAGGCGGACTGAAGCAGGCTCTGCTGAAGCTGAACACCAACGAGACCTACAACAATGTTAGATTCAAGCTGTCGAAATGGCTCAACGCAAAGGGATATCTCGACGAAGACCGCCGGCAGGGCATACTGAGGCTGAACAACGCGCTGAAGTCGGCCATAAGCCATCAGCAGAACATCTTTGAAGGCCTCAACATAAGATACTTCGGCCCGTTCGACGGACACAACATAACAGAACTGGTAAGGGTGCTGCGACAGCTAAAGGACATGAAAGGCCCCAAGCTGCTGCACCTGCACACAATAAAGGGGCACGGATATGCACCGGCCGAAAAGGCTGCAACGATATGGCATGCCCCCGGAAAATTCAACATCAACACAGGCGAGCGCATAACAGACGACGAGACTGGAGTGCCGCCTAAATATCAGACAGTGTTCGGCGAGACGCTGCTCGAACTGGCAAAGAACAATCCGCGCATAATAGGCGTAACGCCGGCAATGCCTACAGGATGCTCCATGAACATTCTGATGAAGGCGATGCCCGACAGAGCCTTCGACGTGGGCATTGCCGAAGGCCACGCCGTAACGTTCTCGGCAGGAATGGCAAAGGAAGGCATGCTGCCGTTCTGCAACATATACAGTTCGTTCGCACAGCGCGCCTACGACAACATCATTCACGACGTGGCAATACTGAAACTTCCCGTCGTTATATGTCTCGACCGCGCCGGACTGGTAGGCGAAGACGGAGCCACACACCACGGCGCCTTCGACATTGCTGCCCTGAGACCCGTGCCTAACCTGACCATAGCCTCGCCTATGAACGAGCACGAACTGCGCAACCTTATGTACACGGCTCAGCTCGACGGCAAAGGACCTTTCGTGATAAGATATCCGAGAGGACACGGCGTGATAGTAGAATGGCACAATGAGTTTGAAGAAATTGAAGTGGGAACAGGACGCAAGCTGAAAGACGGCAACAGCG
Organism: Xylanibacter sp.; assembly: GCF_057607445.1. Classification (NCBI taxonomy): domain Bacteria; kingdom Pseudomonadati; phylum Bacteroidota; class Bacteroidia; order Bacteroidales; family Prevotellaceae; genus Xylanibacter; species Xylanibacter sp. Next base: position 51,949 of record NZ_DBLZAX010000017.1, read on the forward strand.
TGGCCGTGCTGTCAGTGGGCCCGATAGGCAACAACGTTACCAAGGCCATAGAAGCCGTAGAGAAAGAATGCGGCGGAGCACAGATTGCCCACTACGACATGCGCTTCATAAAGCCGCTCGACGAGAAACTTCTGGCCGAGGCAGCATCAAAGTTCAAGCATATCATAACCGTTGAAGACGGAGTGCGCAAGGGCGGATTCGGCTCAGCCGTGCTCGAATGGCTCAGCGACAACAACTATACAACACGCGTCACAAGACTCGGACTGCCCGACAAGTTTATCGAACAGGGCACCGTAAACGAACTGCAGCACATAACGGGCATCGACACCGAAACGATAGCCGCGACAATAAAGAATGCCATAGGCAGCATATCCTAAACAATAAAGATGTAAAATGAAAATCATCATAGCTGGAGCTTATGCCATAGGTACTCACCTGGCAAAGCTGTTATCACGCAACGATCAGGACATTGTGCTGATCGACGAAGACGAGGAAAGGCTAAACAACATCAGCAATGACTACGACCTGATGACCATCCACTCCTCGCCTTCGAGCATACAAACTCTTAAAAACGCCGGCGTGCAACACGCCAACCTGTTCATCGGAGTCACGCCAGACGAGAACATGAACATGAACAGCTGTATACTTGCAAAGGCTCTCGGAGCAAAAAGAACGGTGGCAAAGGTGAACAACTATGAGTTTATTGACGAAAAGCTGAAAGAATTTTTCAACAATCTCGGCATCGACTCGCTCATCTATCCTGAGAACCTCGCCGCACGCGACATAACCAACGGTCTGAAGATGAGCTGGGTGAGGCAGCGCTGGGACGTGCACAACGGCGCACTGATAATGCTCGGCATAAAGCTGAGGGAGACATGTGAGATTCTGAACGAGCCGCTAAAAGACCTCTGCAAGCCCGAATCGCCATATCACATCGTGGCGATAAAACGCGGCGAAGACACCATTATACCACGAGGCGACGACGAACTGAAGATATACGACATGGCATACTTCATGACCACACGCAACTATATTCCGTATATCAGAAAAATTGTCGGCAAGGAACACTACGTGGACGTAAGGAACGTGATGATAATGGGAGGCGGCAACACGGCCATAAGAGCCGCGCTGACCATGCCCGAATACATGAACGCAAAGATTATTGAGGCCGACGAGAAGCGCTGCGAATATATCAATGAGATTGTAGACACCGACAGGACAATGGTGATAAACGGCGACGGACGAGACCTGCCGCTGCTCATTGAGGAAGGAATAAAGAACACACAGGCCTTCGTTGCCCTGACGGCTAATGCCGAGACAAACATCCTGGCATGCCTAACGGCGAAGCGCATGGGCGTGAGAAAGACCATAGCAATGGTTGAAAACCTCGACTATGTGAGCATGGCTGAAAGCCTTGACATCGGTACTATCGTCAACAAGAAGGCCATAGCCGCAAGCCACATCTACCAGATGATGCTCGACGCCGACGTGAAGAACACCCGTTTCCTCATGACCGCAAACGCCGACGTGGCCGAGTTTACGGCACAGCTGGGTTCGAAGATAACCAAAAAGAAGGTATACGAGCTGGGACTTCCCAAGGGAACGACAATTGGAGGACTGGTAAGAAACGGCGAAGGACATCTTGTGTCCGGTAACACGGAGATTGAGGCAGGCGACATAGTGGTTGTGTTCTGCCACAACGTCAACATGAGCAAAATAGAAAAGTTCTTCAACTAAAAGCATAAAATGATAAACTTCAAAATCATATATAAGGTTATAGGCTCGCTGCTCTTTATTGAAGCGATAATGATGCTCTACAGCCTGTGCGTGTCGCTCTACTATAAAGAAGACGACATTATGGCGTTTGTCATATCAATAGCCATAACCGTCACCACGGCCATAGGACTGAAATATAAGGGCTATCATGCCGAAAACAGCATGGGACGCCGCGACGCTTATCTGCTTGTAACGCTGACATGGGTCATATTCAGTATTCTTGGTGCCCTGCCGTTCGTGATAAGCGGATATATACCGAGCTTCACAGATGCCTTCTTTGAGACGATGTCTGGCTTCACAACCACAGGAGCCACGATTATCGACGATGTGGAGAGCCTGCCCCACGGCCTCGTGTTCTGGCGCTCCATGACCCACTGGATCGGCGGCCTTGGTATCGTGTTCTTCACCATTGCCATATTGCCGTCGCTCGTAGGCGGAAGCATGAAGGTGTTCTCGGCAGAGGCTACGGGCCCGATAAAGACGAAGATGCACCCACGACTGAGCACCAACGCCAAGGCTATATGGGCCGTCTACCTGCTTCTCACCGTAGGATGCGCAGCCAGCTTCTATGTTGCCGGCATGAGTCTTTTCGACTGTCTTAACTACTCAATGTCGATAACGGCCACAGGAGGCTTCGCACCTCACAACTCAAGTACAGGCCACTTCCATTCGGCCGTGATTGACTATATCTCTATAATATTCATGTTTCTGTCGGGAACTAACTTCACCCTGCTGTATCTAAGTCTCTTTAAGGGAAAGATAAAGTCGGTTGTGAAGGATGCCGAACTTAAATTCTACTTCTGTGTTGTGGCACTGGCCACTGCCGGAATTATGTTCTTCCTGATAAAAGACCTTAACTATAATCTGGCCGACGCGTTACGCTACGCACTGTTTCAGGTAGTAGCGTTTATAACAACAACAGGTATATTCAACGCCGACGCGGGCAAATGGCCGCACATAACATGGGTGATTCTCAGTATCTGCATGTTTGTCGGAGCATGTGCCGGCAGCACGAGCGGCGGCTTTAAGTGCATCAGAAGCGTCATTCTGCTGAAGATTATAAAGAACGAGTTCAGGCACATCATTCATCCCAAGGCTGTGCTGCCCGTAAAGATAAGCAACAACACGGTGCCCTATCAGGCGCAGGCCACGCTGCTTGTGTTTCTGTCTCTCTATCTCGCCGTGTGCCTGTTTGCATATTTCTCACTTACATGCATGGGCATAGACAGCACCAACTCTGTAACGATAGCGCTGAGCTGTGCCAGCAACGTCGGCCCTACGCTCGGTCTTGAGATAGGTCCTACGATGTCGTGGAGCGGCATTCCTGACGCCGGAAAATGGATTTGCTCGATACTGATGCTTATGGGACGTCTCGAGTTTTTCAGCGTGCTGGTGCTGTTCACACCTGCTTTCTGGAAGGAAAACTGATGCTTGCGGGAAGCAACAAGAGTCTGTTTTTTATATAAGACTTTACTTACTGAAAACGGACTTTTACCTTTATATAAGAAATAATGAATAATGCATCTGCTGCGAAATTATTAATTTCATCCGCAACAGATGCATTATTCATTTTCTGCGCCATTACAGCGGCTATATTATTACCAAAACTTACACATTGTAAACACACTGAAGGCGGCTGTCATTGCCGCCCTTTCTCGTGCCTGTTGCTCTCTGAATTCTTATTTTCAGATGGCGTAACAGCCGGCGCATCACCGTCTGCCGCAGCATTGCCGGCCTGAAGATACGCCTCGATGTCGCGCTTCATACGCATGAACGGACCTGAAGTGTAATAGCCCATGTTCTTCTTAAGCATCTGCTCTATGTCCTGAACGCTGTGAGAATAGCACGAAAGCTCGTTGCGCATCTGCGTTGAATGTACTGCCTGACGTCTTATCTCATTCTCACGCTCACGCACAAGCCGCTCGCACACCTTGGTCATTACGGGCACCACCACCTTGTCGAACAGATGATGTCCCTGTATATATAGATAGGTGGTGTCGGGCGTTACGCCAAGGCTTATCAGCTCTTTCTTCAGCGCCAGATACGACTCCTTGGCGTTGGGGTTATGATGATGCAGCCAGTTGATTTTCTTTGTAACCTTGTTGCGCACGTTGGCTATGGCCTGCTCCGGTGCGCCAAGACTGAAGCTGCCTATCTCTATCACACGGTTAAACTCAGTTATGGTGAACTGCGTGTAGATATCTCTGCGGTAGTACCATATAGACCATACGAACAAAGGGAAGATGGCCTCGCTGTACTGCTTGAGGAACTCGCTGAAGTTGAATATGGCGTGGTCGTTGAGCGTAACCATCACACAGACATTGTGCAGCGACGGGGCATAGCACTGAAGGTTCTCTATCGAATAGGCGTAGGTGTGAAAGACGAACGGATTGCTTAGAATGTTGCGCGACGTAACCGTAGCGCCCTGTATCAGATAGTCGTAGTCGGCATCCACGCAGGCTATCATGTCCTGCCCCACCTTGCCGTATAGCAGGTTCATGAGCACGGAGCGCTTGCCCCGCTCGAGCGTGTTGTGCGACGGCAGCATCACTTCAAAATATTTTGTGTCGTCCTCATAGCTGCCGAGCAGCATGCGCCAGAAGAGCACGTCGTCGTAGCTCTCAACGTAGGCCACGATGCGCCGGCGGGCAGTCTTCGACTTCAGTCTGTTTGCCGCCTCAAAGTATTTTGAGTTTATGTTGTCCTTCAGCCGCCTGTTCATATGCCCTAAACCTTAACGTAAGTTCTGGTCGGTGATGTCGCTCACCTCTGTAACATTGTCCATCCATCCGTTCATTATCACGGCCGGCGAGTGTGTCGTCAGGATAATCTGCACGTTAGGATTAAGGTCGAGAATGAGGTCGATGAGCCTCTTCTGCCACTCGATGTGCAGACTGACTTCAGGCTCATCCATGAACAGCACGTAAGGAAGATTGTCCTCTATGAGCACCGTGAGCAATATAACCAGCATCTGCTTCTCGCCGCTCGAGAGCTGATACGGATGCAGCGTCTCGCCTATCTGCGTGAACCTTATCTCGTTTTCGGTGCGTATAATCTTCTTTCCGGTATCAGAAAAGAGGTCGTCTATCAGGTCCTGAAACTTCTTCTTGGGCTCCGACAGCTGCTGCGCCTTCACCGCCGCGTCGGGCTCTCCGCTCTGAAGGGCCGCAATGATGCGGTTGCCGATGTTCACCTGATAGTCGAGAAACTTGCGCTGAAGCTTGAACAGCTGCCAGTCGAGCTCTGTCACAAGGTTGGCTCCCACCTCGCTCAGCATGTCGGCATTGAGCAGCGGACGGTCGAAGGAACGTATCACGTCGAACCGGATATGCGTGGCGTCAGCCGGATTTACCTTGATGTGAACACCCTTGAGCAGATGGTTGTATATGTCGCCCGTTATGCCGACGCTCTTCACCAGCTTGTTAAGGATGGTGCTCTTGCCCACTCCGTTTATGCCGCTAAGGACGTTCACCTTGCGGTCGAGGTTCCACTCCACATGGCGGCGCCCGCTCCATAGCGACTCTATCTCCACCTGTTCTATATAGTCAGCGTATTTCTGCATAATATCAAATTAATAAGCTCTTTAGACAGCAAATATAATTATTTTATCCGAAAATGTGTACCTTTGCACCCGTAAATATATCAAAAAAATAAAAAACAACATGCAAAACAATCGTCCGCTAATTGCTCACCTCTGCCTGTTCTTCGCATGTGCGTTCTGGGGTCTGATGGCTCCGCTCGGCAAAGATGCCATGACGCACGGCATAACGGGCATAGACATGGTGACATTCAGGGTAACAGGAGGAGCCATCCTGTTCTGGCTGACATCGCTGTTCACGCCAAAGGAACACGTTCCGCGCAAAGACCTGCTCATGCTTATAGGAGCTGCCATATTCGGCCTTGTGACCAACCAGTGCTGCTACACGATAGGCCTGAGCATAACATCGCCCATCAACGCGAGCATCGTCACGACGTCGATGCCTATCTTCGCGATGATTCTGGCAGCAATAATACTTAAAGAACCCATAACGGGCAAGAAGGCCCTGGGCGTGGTGTTCGGATGCACGGGCGCCGTGATACTGATAGTTACGAGTGCGGCTGCGGCAAGCTCTAAGGTGGGCGACATCCGCGGCGACCTGCTCTGCCTCGGCGCGCAGCTGTCTTTTGCGCTCTACCTGTCGCTCTTCAGCAAGCTGATAAAGCGCTACTCGGTGATAACCGTGAACAAATGGATGTTCACCTATGCCACGATACTTATCCTGCCGTTCACGTTCAACCACGTGGCAGGCATCAACTTTGCGGCCGTGCCTACAAGCACATGGCTCGAAACGGGCTTCGTGGTGTTCTTCGGCACATACATAAGCTACATCCTGATGATGATAGGACAGCACACGCTGCGCCCCACCGTGGTGAGCATATACAACTATGTGCAGCCGCTCGTATCGGTTACGGTGAGCATACTCACGGGCATCGGCGTGTTCAAGCCGAGCCAGGGACTGGCCGTCATACTGGTTTGTCTCGGCGTATGGCTCGTAACCAAGTCGAAGTCGCGTGCCGACATGGTGAAGGAACAAGACGCTACGCAAAAGCAGGCATAGGCCTGACGCAGAAAAATCTACATAACAAAGTCCGGCAAGAGGCGGGCTGCGGTTTCATGACAACAGAACCACAGGCGCGGCTTTTGCCGGATTTTTTGTATCATGACATATTGCAAGACATAAAAATCTAAACGGATACAGAAGGGATGACGGGAAACCTGACCGTACAGACCGGCAGCACGCCGCAGACGGAACCTGACCGGCTGTAGGCACGACACAGACCAACCGCCAAACAAGACACATAAACATATCCTCCGGCCGGCGCTGATTCACGGGCGATGAGAAAGTAAAAAATCAGGACATGAGTTTTCTTTAATCCGGAAAACGAAACGCAAACAGAAGTTAACGACGCAGGCGTTACGGCTGCACGCATTTAACATTTCATTACATCTGCATAGTTTATAAAGCTCCAAACCGCCGTTTTTCCGACTGAAATTCAGTGGTTTTACACTGCAAAACGTGCCCTTTCGACTTGCAAAAGGTATGCTTTTGCAACGTAAAAGCATACCTTTTAGGCATAAGGGAGATACGATTAGCGCCACAGAAACCACTAACTCACTGATTAGCAGCAGGTTATAAGAATCCTCATTTTTTACGTATTTTCGCGTCAAAACACGTTTCCGCGCAGGGCATGGCCATTCTGAGAGCGTTAAACAGACAGAGTTTTCTGTTTTTATCCCCAACCAAACATCACCATTCAGCCCCTTATCTGCTCCATGCCGGGCAGGCCGCCGCCGGCTTGTTTGCAGCCATTGCCATTCAAGCCAAGACCATAACGGCACGTAAAGGCAGGCTGAAAGCATAAACAAGACAGCTAACAGAAATAAGCATAAAGCATGATGCCGGATGCGGCTTACGGCTGATTTCAGCCTATAATGCGGCAACGCCTTGAGTACATTATATATAATGCGCGCGCATATTTACAGAAATGATATTCTGTCATAACCACAAAAGGCATCATGCGCGCCTTATCCAAAGGGCGCACATCTCGCCGAACTCTCTATTATTCAGCATGTTACAATCACACAGAATCACACATAGCCGGCAAAAAAGGCATAAAAAAGGCCTTAGCACATGACATATTATTACGACAAAATGTCACCACGTGGCACACTTTATGCCACATTTTCGCCTTTGGCACACGATTTGTATAAAAGTAAGCGAATTAATTAACATCGATAAAAACAAAAAAAATATATAATTATGGGAAAGATTATAGGAATTGACTTAGGTACAACAAACTCATGCGTTGCAGTTTTCGAAGGCAACGAACCTGTTGTAATAGCAAATAGTGAAGGTAAGCGCACCACTCCTTCTGTAGTGGGCTTCGTAAAAGACGGTGAGCGCAAAATCGGTGACCCGGCTAAACGTCAGGCAATAACAAACCCGAAGAACACCGTTTACTCAATCAAGCGCTTCATGGGCGAAACTTACGCTCAGTGTGAAAAAGAGACAACACGTGTGCCGTTCACAGTAGTCAACGAAGGCGGATATCCCCGCGTTGACATCGAAGGCCGCAAATATACTCCGCAGGAAATTTCTGCAATGGTTCTTCAGAAGATGAAGAAGACAGCAGAAGACTATCTCGGACAGGAAGTTACAGACGCCGTAATCACCGTTCCGGCATACTTCTCTGACTCACAGCGTCAGGCTACAAAAGAGGCCGGACAGATTGCAGGACTCAACGTTCGCCGTATCGTCAACGAGCCTACAGCCGCAGCTTTGGCTTATGGTGTTGACAAGGCAAACAAAGACATGAAGATTGCTGTGTTCGACCTTGGTGGTGGTACATTCGATATCTCTATCCTTGAGTTCGGCGGCGGCGTGTTCGAGGTGCTTTCTACTAACGGTGACACTCACCTTGGCGGTGACGACTTCGACCAGGTTATTATCGACTGGCTCGTTAATGACTTCAAGGCTGCTGAAGGCATCGACCTCTCTAAAGACCCGATGGCAATGCAGCGTCTGAAGGAAGCTGCCGAGAAGGCTAAGATCGAGCTGTCAAGCTCTACATCTACAGAGATCAACCTGCCTTACATCACAGCCGAAGGCGGTGTGCCAAAGCACTTGGTAAAGAATCTTACACGTGCTCAGTTCGAGCAGCTGGCTCACTCTCTGATCCAGGCTTGTCTCGTTCCTTGCCAGAACGCCATAAGAGACGCCAAGCTTAACACAGCCGACATTGACGAGGTTATCCTCGTAGGTGGTTCAAGCCGTATACCTGCCGTACAGGAGCTGGTTAAGAACTACTTCGGCAAAGAGCCTTCAAAGGGTGTTAACCCTGACGAGGTTGTGGCAGTGGGTGCATCAATCCAGGGTGCTATCCTTAACAAGGAAGGCGGCGTAGGCGACATCGTGCTCCTCGACGTAACACCTCTTACACTGGGTATCGAGACAATGGGTGGCGTAATGACAAAACTTATCGACGCCAACACCACAATACCTTGCAAGAAGAGCGAAGTGTTCTCAACAGCAGCCGACAACCAGACCGAGGTTACAATCCACGTTCTGCAGGGTGAGCGCCCGATGGCAGCACAGAACAAGAGCATCGGTCAGTTCAACCTGACAGGCATCGCTCCCGCACGTCGCGGTGTTCCTCAGATTGAGGTTACATTCGATATCGACGCCAACGGTATCCTGAAGGTTTCTGCAAAGGATAAGGCTACAGGCAAGGAGCAGGCCATCCGCATCGAGGCTTCATCAGGTCTGAGCAAAGAAGAAATCGACCGCATGAAGGCAGAGGCAGAGCAGAACGCTGAAAATGACAAGAAAGAGCGTGAGCGCATCGACAAGATGAACCAGGCAGACTCAATGATCTTCACCACCGAAAACTTCCTGAAGGACAACGGTGACAAGATTCCGGCTGACCAGAAGGGCAACATCGAGAACGCACTCAACCAGCTCCGCGATGCTCACAAGAGCGGCGACATCACAGCCATAGACAACGCCATCAACGGCCTCAACACCGTTATGCAGGCAGCCAGCGCTCAGATGTATCAGAACGCAGGCGGCGCACAGCCTAACGCAGGCCAGGGCTTCAACGGCGCCAACGCCGGAGGCCAGCAGGCTCAGAACGACGGCAAGGCTGACGACAACGTACAGGACGCTGACTTTGAGGAAGTGAAATAAGGTTTCATAACCTAATATGATATAAGAAGTCCGTGTAACTTATTGAGTTGCACGGACTTCTTGTTTTCTTCTACCACAATGTTTAATTACACATAAAAGACAATAAAAAGGGCTGAAACCATCAAATGGATTTCAGCCCTGCTTGTGTTTAGTAAAATAGGTTTTATCTTATGGCAATAATTCTAAAATCTGATTTTTCGCATTGTTGTCTGTCCTGATTCAGAAGTATGCTTAACGATATAAACACCATGAGTCAGGTTATGACCAGGAACCTGAATGCCTTGGAGATTGAAAACTTCCAGTTTACCTTCCTCAGAGCAACATATTGTTCCCTCCGGAGTTACGTAAATTGAAACATTAGTTATTTCATTATTTCTGATATCAGTTGCTCCGGTTTCAATGTGTGCCTTTGCGGCATTGTCTATAATACCGGTCTTACCATTTATCAGCAAAGCTACGATTGACAGATATTTTGTGCTCTGTACTCTCGGCAGCTCAATATCCTTAGTGAAATCATAAAATTCTCCAACCTCAACTTCTGAAGGCATACTGTTTTCTATTCCATTATAATCGAATATACCTCTTGCCACATGATTGAATTTAATCGGTGCCGGATTAGGAAGATTTTCAAAGCCTCCCATCTCACCATTCGCACCTCCGGCATAAGCATTTGCCTGCGTAACTCCGGTGATACTGTCCTCAAGTATGACAAAAGCTATGCGATAGTCAAGATCCTTGCCTGGATTAGCAAACGTTGCCGTAACCTTTGCATGTACGACATTGTCTTCTAAGTTTGCACTTGTCACCATGCTGGCAACGGCCTGGTCCCTTACAAGATTCTTGTATTCACTTTCAAGATTACCCGACAACGGACTGCAAACCTTTTGCGGGTCTCTGTTAATGATGCAGTTTGGATATGAGTCGAAATAATTCTGTATAGGTGCATAAGTGTCCTCGCTGAAGACATCTCTATCGTGAGCGGCTATACCGATGAATGTATCAGGATATTTCTCATCCATATACTCGAAAGCCACAATTCCTTTAGGACACCATCCGCACCAAGTGCCAGTACCTTCTTCAACAACCATCCTTCTTACAAAAGAATTCTCTGTAACTTTGATATATGCAACAACATCATTATTAACAGGATTGGCATCTTCTATGCCATTAACAGAAACAAGTTTCATATTGACTGTGTGCATTCCAAATTCGTTAATAGCAGGCACATCAATGCTGAAGCTTGTAGAAGAACCGCCTGTAAGATACGTGGTTTTCTCAATTGTCTGAGTTTCGCCGTTGTCAATATTGTATTCAACCTTATAGCCCTTTATTGCCTTAGTCGAAAGATTTTCAAGTTTTGCCGTAAGTTTAAATCCCTCACCCGGTTTTACCAATGTTTCATTGTTTACTATTAAGCGTGCGTCTTCGGGCAAGTCTTCGCCTTCAATGCGGACAGCAATATTCAGAGCATTGTATTTATACTCTTCATTACCGGCATAGTCTATCCATGCGTTGTCTCCGTCTTTCACCCAACATCCGTTTACATTATAAATGCTTGAACGTCCTATAGGGTTTATACCTACGCAAGAATATCCCACATAAAATCCCTTGCCGCTTATTACGTATGCATCATCGAAACTAAAAGAAGCCACACCTGTTTTTTGCGAACCGAACGTTTTCTCTGTTTCAGGTGTACCGTCAAGATCTTCAGTAATGAACACCTTCAATTCACTTACCGAATTATACAGTCCAACACGTACAGCCGTAGCCTTCTTTCCCTTGTAAAGTTCTGCTACTTCAGAAGGTATGTATATGGCTCCCGAAACAGTTGTATTCTGCCCTATACCGATACCATTTAAAATGATATTATCACTGTATCCCCAATAAATTTGGGCCGCTACATCAGCCCGGCCAAGCATAAAGAGCAAAGATAATAATAATAATTTTAGATATTTCATTTTGAATAAAATAATAGGGTATAATGTTATTATTGTCTTTTTATAAAAATCGGATTACGACCTTCCGCTACAGGATGGTCGTAATCCGGACAAAAAGATTATCTGCATACATTAACTTTGACGTTGTTCATAGAACCGTCAGCAGCAACAGTGTGTATTATATACAATCCAACAGGAAGATTGACTGCCAAAGAATTCTGCGAGCCGTTCAGATTAAACATCTTTATCATCTTACCGCTGATATCATATACATAAACCTTCTTAAGGTTATTTTCATTAAAGTTCAAAGTAGAAGTCTTTGAATCATACCATACAGAGTTAGCACCAATATTTACATTTTCAATACTGCCTGCAATACCCCTTACAGCCATATGTATAACAGGAACCTTCCAATATGCCATCGGTGAACCGTCACTAAGGATTGATCTTGTATTTTCAAAATCATCATTGTTGAACATCTTAAACAATGCAGGATAGTCATTTCCAACCAAACCGTTCTTGACAACTGCTATACACAAGTTTTTATCTTTCTTGTATTCAAATTCTTCAGAAAGGATGAAAGACATAAAGTTTGTTCCAGGATTGATTGTTACAGATCCTTCGTAAACCTGTGTCATATCTTCAAGTGGAATAGCCTCGCTTTCAGTTTTGAAGATAGTCTTGTCCGTATTGCACATATAGATTTTTACATCTACCGGACCAAGAACAGAAGTGATTTCGTTACCAGTATATTCATATGCTATACGGCTTATACTTCCGTCAGTCTCAACATTGATCTCGTCTGCAAAATATAACGTCTGTGTCATACTTTCACCTACGATGAACGACATAGGAATTCTAGTGTCATCACCTATTGTATTTTCATCTGTAACGAGTACATTGTACGGCGGCATGCCTTCCGGCAATACATTTACAGTATACGGTTCAGTAACATTATTACTTTCGTCGCCGTCACCCTCAATTTCAACCAAGCCAACAAGTTCGACCTGGTCTTCAACATCAGGAACATAAGTTACAGTAACCTCTGCAGTCTTGAACATTTCAACAGCAGGAACATCTGTAGTTGAACCTAAGACAACATAGTTGCCATTGTCTACACGTGCAATCTTAACTTCGTATTTGTCTGCCGTCTTATAAGAGTTGTTGTACAGTTTTACCTTACATGTATTATTTCCATTGCATACTGCATCAATAATTCCATCCAAGCTTACAGCGCTCATATCAACAGGATGAATCTCCTCTATCGTTACTTCCTGCAAGCTGAAGATATCGTCGCCTGTTACCAAAGACACGTCTATTCCATAATTGTAAACACCTGTCTCCTTAATCTCAACAATGTCTTCAAATGTCTTAACGTAGTAATATTCATCTGCAGAGTAATCCTTCTCTTCGCGAAGCACGTTTGTCATATCGCCAGCAGTCCTTCCTTGACCGATAGCAATTCTAAAGTCTTCCTTACAGCCATTAGGACCATAATAAGTCTTTATCTTTGTTGTTATTTTATACGTCTTTCCTGCTTCCAGCTTGACATCCGGTGAAATCAACCAACAGTTTTCTCTCTGATGTGTTGTTGTCATCATTCCTTCGTCTCCAGCCATAGAGCCACCGCTCCATTCCCAATCGCCAAGATTTGTCCATGCCTCTGAGAGAATCTGGTCTGTGAAATTGAATTTCACAGGAGTTGTGTATGCTGCTCCGGCTATGAACTTCTCTGTCTCTGTTGTCTCACCGACACCTGTTACGTTTGAAGTCTGTATTGTATAATAGTAGCACTGCTGATTACCTAGATTTGTATCTGTAAACGTAGTTTCAGTCTGGTCTTTAGCAATTTCAATTTCGTCAGGATAACGTATGATTGTATATTTAAGTCCATCAGGATTTACATATCCGCCGTTCATACCATATTCTGGAGCATCCCATGTAACAGTAACACTTTCTCCATTGTTCTTCACCACAATATTTCCGACAGCTCCGGGAACATCCTCGCCTACGAAAACGCTAATGCTGTCCTTGATACCTTTTCCAAATTCATTGCACGGAACAACATAATATGTGTTTATTCCTGCATTTGGAGTTTCATCTATCCATGACATTTCCTGTCCTTCCTTGCCTTCTGCAGGGAGAGTAGCCGCCGGTGTTTCTGAACCATCCTTATATATCTGTACTTCTTTCAGGTCTGTAAGTTCCTTTTTATTCCACTGCAATGAAGGATTCGTCCATGTCAATGTGCTTTTCATTGATCCTGTCATATCGGGAGTAGCTTTCAAATCCTGAACTTTTGCAGGTGCATTCTCATTTTCAGGCAACGTATAAGGAATATACAATCCTACGAAATCGCCCCAGAATGCTCCAAGAGCTTCCATATTACCAGTTTCCAGATTTACAGTATACAATTGCTGCTTGTTATCATCTGCTCTAAGGGCGATCCAATATAAGTCACCTGTAGTGTAGTCAAATGACATTGTTCCATAATAAGCTGTAACAAACGAACTTCCGTTATAAGAAAGCTTCACTTCTTTTTTAACATCGAAGTTGTCTGTATCATATGCAATAAGCTTTGCACCTACGTTACTTTCACCTTCATATATTGAATTCTGCACCCATAATGTACCTTCCATATCTACAGACATAGCAAAAGATATGAAATCAAAATCATGCAGTTTTGTCGGCGTACCCGTAGCTCTGTCTATTTTGTAAAGAGTTGACACCTGTGCCTGATTTTCTTTGGTTGTCTGTCCAAGAGCATACACCTCGTCTTTCACGGGGTTATATGTCATGCAATACAACGTATAGCTATGCCAGTTGTCATAAAAATCATCTCCCTGCTCGAAATTCTTGACTATATCCAGTTCTCCCGTCTCCGGTTCAACTTTTACAAAGGCATACGGATAGTCATATCCCAATGAATACTGGAAAATATAAAATGCATAATAAGCATCGCCGCCCCAGCATCCACATCTCAGACCATCAACGAATGACTGTGAACCAGGATTCCAAGTTTTTAGCTTTATAGCATTTTGAGGCTCTTTTGACCAGAACTTATACCATCCACGCTCTTGATTGTAATAATCATCCAATGTTGTTGCATACATCAGGATTCCTTTTTCTTTTTCCTCATTAGGATTCACTTTTTGCATGCCATTAGTCTGTAGTTTAGAGCTAACTCCTAATTTAAAATCAGGAAATTTTTGTCCCGTTTGCGCATGAACGGAAAACGATGTTGCTGCTACTAAAAGTAACAAAAACAAATAGTAACTTTTTTTGGCTCACCCGATAAATAGTGGGGAAAGAAAATATTACGCATAAATTTTAGTCAGCCTAAAGAGGAAGAATGGTATGTCAATAACTCCTCGGAGCAATGC
>NZ_DBLZAX010000018.1:0-66697 GCF_057607445.1 Xylanibacter sp.
ACAGTTCAGAGCATTGCTCCGAGGAGTTATTGACATACCATTCTTCCTCTTTAGGCTGACTAAAATTTATGCGTAATATTTTCTTTCCCCACTATTTATCGAGTGAGCCCACAGATATCCAACAAGATTTCTACGACCAACTTAAACTAACGATTAAACACAATTTTATAAATTTCCAAAGGGATTTTTACAAAAAAAATAAAAGGAAGAAAACAATAATAATGTCTCTTCCTTTCAAATGCATTTAAACTTTCGTAGTGGATAGGGGAATCGAACCCCTATGCCAAGATTGAGAATCTTGTATCCTAACCATTAGATGAATCCACCTTAAATCACAGCGGAAGCTGGGGGATTCGAACCCCCGGTACGATAAACTCGCACGGCAGTTTAGCAAACTGCTGGTTTCAGCCACTCACCCAAACTTCCTTTCCGGTTTATTGTACCGAAGCATTCTCGCTCAAATGCGATGCAAAGGTATGCATTTATTTTTATCCCTGCAAATTTTTCTGGAGTTTTTTTTCATTTAATTCAAAAAAACTTTTTTACACCTTATTATATATTATAAACGCTCCTTTATGGAGTCAAATTTTAAGCATTATCTAACTGTAATATGGAAGCACCCCTG
Source organism: Xylanibacter sp. (assembly GCF_057607445.1). Classification (NCBI taxonomy): domain Bacteria; kingdom Pseudomonadati; phylum Bacteroidota; class Bacteroidia; order Bacteroidales; family Prevotellaceae; genus Xylanibacter; species Xylanibacter sp. Next base: position 626 of record NZ_DBLZAX010000018.1, read on the forward strand.
TTTAACCTCATACTTAACATAACACCGATTATTCTCACGCATATCACGCAAGACCTCACTTAACACCCACTTAAGCGTATCATTTCTTACCATTCGGCCTTTGCTTCCATCTAGTTTATTAATAGTTTTATAGCGATTATAACATACATCAAAAGTTGTACCATACAAATGACATGAATTTTCCGTTGCATTTCCATTGTAATTCCGAAGTTTCATCACATCTTCTTTTGACCGGAGAACACTAGTTACAATTATTTGATGCAATGGTATATTTTTTATTCTTAGGCTATCATAATACGCCCTACCAATATCATTGAGTAGGACAGCTGCGCGTGGAACCAAATACGGAATACTACTGCGCAAAGGATCTATAAAATAATAAGGATTTGCACCAACAAAAACAAGTTCTTTTTTTCTATTTTCTGCATCTTCTCTATTTTCAACAGGTTTTACTCCATACTTATTGGCAGAAACTAGCTGCACGTCATTATTGTCAGGGAATGTACGACTAAAACCAGGCACACTATTTATACGATTACGTACCTGTGTTCCTTCTGCATTATAGAAAGACGTCAACTTAAATATTGAAGAAACCACGTGCCCCCCATCACCTACACTATCCTTTTTACCCAAAGTGTTAATGCTAGAATCATTTAAAGCATCATTCACGACAACAGGCCTATTTACATTTTTATCTTTTGCGACATCAGGAAAAATCAGACGTATCATAGCCAAAATCAAAACTATGGCCACAAAACTCATCAAATACCTATTTTTTGTTATTTTCATACGTTCTTTATTTATTCAACATAGAAACAAAAAAAGACTCACATCTTTTTGTATCAATCAACATTAAAATTTCGAATTGTTGAAACAATTTCATTGATAATTTCTGGATTTGGCAATTCTTTAACATCTCCACACAAGGCTATCGAGAAGTTATCTGCCAAACATTCTTCCGGATTTATAACATACCCTGTATTTCTTCCTACCTTATCATAAAAATCGGATGCATCATCCAATTTATACATCAACATCTTTCCATCCTTCATTACCGGAGAAAATTTATCGTCAAGCGGAACCAATCCGATGTGCACATAATCAAAAAAAGATCCTCCGGCATAATCACGATCAGAACAAATAACCATTGTGCATGGCTGTTGTTTTCCACCGACACTTAACATGGCATAGCTATCATAATGATTCACATCCGGATTAGATATAAATCGTTCGGTCACATCATCAGAAAACTTTATTTCTCTATTCAATATACTGAATCCTATTATTTTATACATTGACTTCCTAAAATCAATATTATTTCGTGTCATCACATGAAACAACTCATGAGCCAACAGCTTAGCAAGCCTTTTGGTATTAACTTTTTTCAAAAGACCTTCACCTAAACAGACTACTTCGCCTCGAGTATACGCTGCTGCACCTCCCTCCTCTTTCATCGTTGTTTTTATAAGCAGTACTTCTTGAGGGATAGGAAGCTTCAAGCCCTTTCGAGCAATAGCATCATCCAATATTGCAAAAGCTTTAACAACAGAATCTTTTTCTGTATCTGTAAAATCTCTAGTCTCTCGTCTTATCATGTCTACCATATCGTCATGAGTAGCATTCTTTTTACCCACACGAGCCTCCAAGTCAAATTTCCCAAGACGTTCTACATAACCCTTAGAAACAGCCAACACATTATTTGCTTCCTCCTTATCCGCAAATCTGAGAGAATAGCTATCATTATTACCATAAGATAAACAACAAAACGAGACGAGGCATAAGCCAAACGAGACTGCACGCTGATAAAACTGTCCAATAATATACATAATTTAAATTTAAATAAAACGATGCAAAGATAATGTAAGTATATGTAAATACAAAATAAATATGTTTATTGCATACAGAAAGGACGTCAACAATTAACATAATTTTATCCATGACAAAATAGCAACATTTTTTATTGGAAAATCCAATTAAAAACAATATCATCAAAACAAAATATTTCTTGCAACAAACAAAATACATAGACTTTTAAATATATCTTCAACTCATATCAATGCCATGGCCATGGCATCCATTCAAGATTATATCACTAAGACATATGGAGAGAAAAACAAATTTAAATGAAATCTATCCCCTATATGACAAAAGCCTTTTATCAATAAATACAATATAGCGATACAATCATAACATTCTCACACCTATACGCTATCAGCCCAAGAATAGAAAAAAGATAAGAAAAACGATGATATATTGAAAAAGTTTCTGTAATTTTGCACAATAATATTAAATTCGAATAAAATTGATCGAGAAGCACATTGTACTTGAGGATATTGACCCTGTAATATTATACGGAGTCAACAATACGCATTTGCAAATAATCAAGGCACTATACCCAAAGCTCAGGATAGTTGCACGTGATAATGTCCTACGCGTATTAGGAGACGAAGAGCAAATGGCAAACTTTGAAGAAAACATTGAGAAAATACGCAAGCACGTCTTAAAATACAACTCGATTAATGAAGATAATTTAATCAACATAATTAAGGGCGGGAAGATTAACGATGATACTTCGAGTGATGTTGTAGTATATAACATCTCTGGAAAACCAATAAAAAGCAGAAGTGCCAATCAGCAGAAACTGATTGATGCGTACAACAACAATGACATGCTGTTCGCAGTCGGTCCTGCCGGCACGGGCAAGACATATTTAAGTATAGCTCTTGCTGTAAAAGCCCTCAAAGAGAAAGCGACAAAAAAAATAATATTAAGTCGTCCGGCTGTTGAGGCTGGAGAAAAGTTAGGCTTTCTGCCAGGTGACATGAAAGACAAAATCGACCCATATCTGCAGCCCCTATATGATGCACTTGAAGACATGATTCCTGCTGTTAAATTACAGGACATGATTGAGAAACATATCATCCAGATTGCGCCATTGGCATTTATGCGTGGACGAACACTCAGTGATGCTGTAATAATTCTCGACGAGGCACAAAATACGACATCTGCTCAAATACGTATGTTTTTAACCCGACTTGGTTGGAATGCAAAAATGATCATAACAGGCGACCTTACTCAGGTTGACTTACCGCATGGAACGACTAGTGGGCTACGAGAAGCTATACGTGTATTAAATGGCATTGAAGGAATCTCTTTTATAAATATGAACGAAAAGGATATCGTAAGACATAAGCTTGTCACACGAATAGTCAATGCATATGAAAGAGATAAAGAAATAAAGAACAAGTAGAAAAGGTTTTACAATAAATCAACAAGAATGAAAGCACTTACAAGAACAGATTTCCATTTTGATGGACAAAAAAGCGTATATCATGGTAAGGTACGCGATGTTTACAACATTAACGACGACATTATCGTAATGATTGCCACAGACAGAATTTCAGCTTTCGACGTTATTCTGCCTAAAGGAATACCTTTTAAGGGTCAGGTTCTTAACCAGATCGCATCAAAATTTCTGGATCAAACAAAGGACATTTGTCCAAACTGGAAACTTGCCACTCCCGATCCAATGGTTACAGTTGGTCTGAAATGCGAAGGATTCCGCGTTGAAATGATTATACGTTCAATTCTGACAGGTTCGGCATGGCGTGAGTATCAAAAGGGATGTCGTGAAATTTGTGGTGTTAAACTGCCCGATGGAATGAAAGAGAATCAGCGTTTCCCCGAACCAATAATAACACCTACAACAAAGGCTGACGAAGGTCATGACATGAATATTTCCAAAGAAGAAATAATCGCTCAAGGCATTGTAAGTAAAGAAGATTACGAGGTAATGGAGGACTATACACGTAAGATTTTTGCACGCGGACAAGAAATTGCAGCTGAACATGGTCTTATCCTCGTTGATACTAAATACGAATTTGGAAAAAGAGACGGTAAAGTTTATCTTATTGACGAAGTACATACTCCAGACAGCAGCCGTTATTTCTATGCAGACGGTTATGAGGAGAAATTTGAGAAAGGTGAGCCGCAACGCCAATTATCTAAAGAATTTGTACGTCAATGGCTTATTGAACACAACTTCATGAATGAGCCTGGACAGACAATGCCAGAAATAACAGACGAATATGCCGAAAGTGTAAGCGAACGCTACATTGAATTGTTCGAGAACATTACCGGTGATAAATTCGACAAAGCTGCTGAAGATGGTGATATTGCAGCACGAATCGAAAACAATGTGAAGAATTATCTAAAAAACAGATAATAATTCATATTGACAAAATACCTCTATAGCATCATGCCTTTTTATAAATCAGATAAAAATGACCTACAAACAGGAACGTATAACGCCATATAATAACGGGGAAGAAAAGAGCAAGCAGGTTGAAACAATGTTTGATACCATAGCTCATTCGTATGATCTGCTTAATCACAGGCTGTCACTTGGCATTGACTATCTTTGGAGAAATACGGCCATAAAACAGCTTAAGCCCTTTAAACCTCTTAAAATACTAGATGTTGCGACAGGGACAGGTGATTTTGCGATAAAATCAGCCAAGGAGTTATCCCCTGAAAAGGTCATTGGCATTGATATATCAGAAGGCATGATGCGTATTGGTCAAGAGAAAGTTAAGAATGAGAGACTGAGCGAAATCATAAGTTTTGAAAAGGAAGACTGCGAACATCTCTCTTACGCAGACAATACATTCGACGCAATAATAACCGCATTTGGAATCAGAAATTTTCAAAATCTTGATGCTAGTTTAAAGGAGATGTGCAGAGTATTGAAAAAGGGAGGACACGTAAGTATTCTAGAACTTAGCCAGCCTGTAAGTTTCCCAATGAAGCAATTATTTTGGATATACTCTCATTCCGTACTACCGCTATATGGAAAACTTGTTTCTAAAGACAAAAATGCGTATCGTTATTTAACAACAACAATAGAAGCATTTCCACAAGGTGAAGTGATGACAGATATCATAAAAAAAGCCGGGTTTACTGAAGCTACATTCAAACGTTTAACCTTCGGCATTTGCACTTGTTATTTTGCAACTAAATAAATATAAGTCTATGGATAAATATGGATTAATAGGTTACCCATTAGGTCATTCATTTTCAAAAAGTTATTTCAACGAAAAATTTGAAAATGAAGGAATTAATGCTGAATATATCAACTTTGAGATTCCGACACTCGACTCCCTTCCGGAAATTTTAGCTTCTAACCCGGAACTGAAAGGCCTTAATGTTACAATACCATATAAAGAAAAAGTTATCAGTTATCTTGACTCCATAAGCCCCGAAGCAAGAGCTATAGGAGCAGTAAATGTTATACGCGTTGACCATAAAGGTAATGATACTTATCTGAAAGGCTTTAACAGCGATGTCATTGGTTTTACAAAAAGCATTGAGCCCTTGCTTGAAAGATTTCATAAAAAAGCATTAATATTAGGAACAGGAGGGGCATCCAAAGCTGTAAACTTCGGTTTAAAATCACTAGGCCTTGAAACAGTATTCGTAAGCAGATTTGAACGTCCTGGAACGATACAATATTCACAAATCACCCCTGACATAATTCAGGAGTACAATGTTATTGTTAATTGCACTCCATGCGGAATGTATCCGCATATAGACGAGTGTCCTCAATTGCCATATGAGGCAATGACAAGCAAGAACATCCTTTATGACTTGCTCTATAATCCCGATGAAACTCTTTTCATGAAAAAAGGAGCCCAACATGGCGCCACTGTAAAAAATGGATTAGAAATGCTTTTATTACAAGCATTTGCAAGTTGGGAATTTTGGCATAATAAAGAATAAGACGTAATTTTTGTTCCATATACATAAAAATATATTTAAAATGGATTTACACAACCGCTACATGATGCGTGGTGTTTCTGCAGCAAAAGAAGATGTACACAACGCAATAAAGAACATAGATAAGGGTATCTTTCCACAGGCATTTTGTAAAATAATACCAGACATTCTAGGAGGCGATCCTGAATATTGTAATATTATGCATGCAGATGGCGCAGGTACTAAGTCGTCATTGGCTTATATGTATTGGAAAGAGACCGGTGACTTAAGTGTATGGAAAGGCATTGCACAAGATGCACTAATTATGAATACGGACGACCTGCTTTGTGTTGGAGCTGTAGATAACATACTTGTTTCAAGCACAATCGGACGAAATAAAATGCTGGTACCAGGAGAAGTCATATCTGCTATTATTAATGGCACTGACGAACTTTTAGCCAGCATGCGAGAAATGGGCATTGGAATTTATGCAACAGGAGGTGAAACAGCTGATGTTGGCGATTTAGTAAGAACAATTATTGTCGACTCTACTGTTACATGTAGAATGAAACGTAGCGACGTAATCAACAACGCCAACATTCAACCAGGCGATGTCATTGTCGGACTTGCCTCATTTGGCCAGGCAACATACGAAACAAGCTACAACGGAGGTATGGGCAGCAATGGCCTGACTAGTGCACGCCATGACGTGTTTGCTAAATATCTTGCAGAAAAATATCCAGAAAGTTACGATCATGCAGTTCCTGACGAACTTGTTTATAGTGGTCATTATCACCTGGACGACAAATTAGCAGATGTACCTGTAAATGCAGGTCAGCTAGTCCTCTCTCCTACCCGTACATACGCACCAGTTATTAAACGCATTCTTGACGAATTACGTCCGGAAATACATGGTATGGTACATTGTACAGGCGGAGCACAAACAAAAGTGCTACACTTTGTAAATGACAATTGCAAGGTTGTCAAAGACAACATGTTCCCGGTTCCACCTCTTTTCAGAATGATTAGAGAGGAAAGTCAGACTGACTGGAAGGAAATGTATAAAGTGTTCAATATGGGACACAGAATGGAGATATATGTAAAACCCGAATTTGCAGAAAAAGTAATTAATATAAGTAAGAGTTTCAATATAGACGCTCAGATTATCGGACATATCGAAGAAGGAGAAAAGAGTCTGACCATTAAATCTGAATTTGGAGAATTTAACTATTAATTATATGCCCGAAAACAATAGTATTTTAGAAAAGCTCGAAGGACTTGAAAGCAGATATGAAGAGGTTGCCACATTGATAACAGACCCATCTGTCATTTCAGATCAGGAAAGATACGTAAGACTTACACGAGAATATAAAGACCTCGATGAGATAATGAAGGCCAGAAAACGATATATTGCCTGCATAAACTCAATAAATGAGGCTAAAGATATTCTTGCCAACGAAAGTGATCCGGACCTGAGAGAGATGGCCCGTGAAGAACTTCAAGCCAATGAAGAGTTACAGCCTAAAATTGAGGAGGAGATAAAAATTGCCTTAGTACCGAAGGATCCGGAAGACGCCAAGAACGTCCAAATGGAAATTAGAGCCGGAACGGGCGGTGACGAAGCAGCACTGTTTGCAGGCGATTTATTTCAAATGTATAAAAAATACTGTGATTCAAAAGGCTGGTCCCTGTCTGTAACAAGCGTAAGTGAAGGAGCTGTTGGCGGATATAAGGAAATAGACTTTGCTGTAAGCGGCGACAATGTATATGGAATACTAAAATATGAATCTGGCGTACATCGTGTACAACGTGTACCAGCCACAGAAACACAGGGCCGTATGCACACAAGCGCTGCAACAGTAGCTGTATTGCCCGAAGCTGATAAATTTGAAGTTAACATCAACGAAGGCGACATTAAGTGGGACACATTCAGAAGTTCCGGTGCCGGAGGACAGAATGTAAACAAAGTGGAGTCTGGAGTTCGTCTTAGATATCCATGGAAAAATCCGAATACCGGTGAAGTTGAAGAAATTCTTATTGAATGTACTGAAACACGAGACCAGCCTAAGAATAAGGAAAGGGCACTTTCAAGATTGCGTACTTTCATCTACGACAGAGAGCATCAGAAATACATCGATGATATAGCTAGCCGCAGAAAGACATTGGTGTCAACTGGTGACAGAAGTGCAAAGATCAGAACATATAACTTCCAGCAAGGACGTGTAACAGACCACAGAATCGGCTATACAACACATGATCTGTCCGGATTCCTGGCAGGAAACATACAAGATATGATAGACGCCTTAACTGTAGAAGAAAATGCAGAACGCATGAAAGAGGCTGAACTATAAATCCTAATGTTTGGGTGGATTATTTATATGAAATAAAAGTTTTATATAAGACTTGGCAATTGCAAAAATCTGAGCATCAGCCATTTCATATAAAAGAATTCACTTAATAAATAAAAACATAAATTCAGAAAAAATGAACAGAAAACAATTAGTTGACCAAATATTCAGCAAACAATCTTTTCTGTGTGTCGGACTCGACACTGATATCAAAAAAGTGCCGGAATGTTTACTGAACAACGAAGATCCTATATTCGACTTCAACAAAGCCATAATAGATGCAACGGCACAATATTGTGTTGCATACAAGCCAAATTTGGCTTTCTACGAATGCATGGGTGTAAAAGGAATGATATCATTTGAACGTACGATAAAATACCTCAAAGAAAACTATCCTGACCATTTCATAATAGCAGATGCAAAACGTGGCGACATAGGAAACACATCCTCTATGTATGCCCGTACATTCTTTGAAGAATATGATATCGACTCATTGACCGTTGCGCCTTACATGGGCGAAGACAGTGTTACACCATTCCTCAACTATGAAGGCAAATGGGTTATTCTATTGGCACTCACAAGCAATAAAGGTTCACATGATTTTCAGCTGACAGCCGACCAAGACGGCGAAAGACTTTTTGAAAAAGTCATACGTAAGTCACAGGCATGGGGTGATGAGCAAAACATGATGTATGTAGTTGGTGCCACTCAGGGCTCAATGTTCCAAGACATACGTAAAGTTGCTCCTAATCACTTCTTACTTGTACCTGGAGTTGGAGCACAAGGCGGAAGCCTACAAGAAGTATGCAAATACGGAATAATCAAAGACTGCGGACTATTAGTAAACAGCAGCAGAGGTATCATTTATGCCTCAAACGGAAGCGATTTTGCTGAAGCTGCAGCAATTAAAGCTGAAGCCCTGCAAAAAGAAATGGCCATAGAATTAAACAAAATAAAGTAGGTATAAAAATCCTCCGGCATTAAAGCAAATGTCGGAGGTTTTCTTTTATAAAATATAGTCATAGACATAAGCACTGTCAGAATGTCACACAATTTGCACTTATTTTGACTTTCTGATTTCAAATAGTAGGCTATTTTTCCATTGAACACTGATTCTACTCTGAAAAAGCCATAAAATCCGACTATTGCTCATTCAACAGAAAAACCTCTCATTTTCAAGCAGTTAAAGCAGTTAACAATAAATTCTAAGCACAATATCAGTCTAAAAAACATCTAAAATGCCACCTATTACAGTATAGAATGCAGCATTTTACATGTCAAAACACATTCAATCAGCCACACAAATACAGTTAAATAGACGACAAAACTCAATGACTTCCAACCAAGAACAAGCAAATATATGTGTTTTGAAGATAAAGTATTAGCATAAAAGTAATCAAGCATCGCATTTTATCCGCTAAAACATAACATTAGCCGACACATTAAAAAATTACACTTTGACAGTCCATACATTATTTTGTTTTCCTTTTGTCAATCATAAAAGCAGCATTTAAGAGGTAGATATTATTCACAGAAAGTTTATTCCATCTCATACGGGCCTTAACATCAGTTAACTTTCATCATCAAGCTATTTTATTGTATATCAAACAAATAAACTGTATATTTGCATTTGCCACATGCTGTTATAACATATATCATGAATCAGATTTCAGCTATAATGTAAAACACCAGTACTACTTATTTACCTTTTGAAGTTGTACAACATATAAAACAAGCGAAATGAATGACAGTAAAATAATAAATGACCCAATCTTCGGATTCATAAAGATACCTCATGGTCTTCTGTTAGATATTGTTGAGCATCCGCTAATGCAGAGGCTTACACGAATAAAGCAACTTGGACTTACATCTATGGTGTACCCTTCCGCACAACACACTCGCTTTCAGCATTCTATCGGTGCATTCCATTTAATGAGCGAAGCCATTACGTCATTAACCCAAAAAGGAATATACATATTCGACAGTGAAGCTGAAGCTGTTGAGGCTGCTATACTAATGCACGACATTGGACATGGCCCATTCTCTCATGTCTTAGAGCATACATTGATAAGCGGAATAAGCCACGAAGAAATATCCTTGCTTATGATGGAACAAATTAACAAGGAAATGAAAGGAGAATTGAATTTAGCACTCAAAATATTCAAGAATGAATATCCAAAAAAGTTTCTGCATCAGCTGATAAGCAGCCAGCTTGACATGGACAGGCTAGACTATCTCAGACGTGACAGCTTTTACACGGGAGTGTCTGAAGGAAATATTGGCAGTGCCAGAATAATAAAGATGCTTGATGTACACAATGATAATCTTGTTGTAAATTCAAAAGGGCTGTATTCTATCGAAAATTATCTAATGGCAAGACGTCTGATGTATTGGCAAGTGTATCTGCATAAAACAACTGTCTCCAGCGAAAAAGTGCTAGTAAACGCTCTCTTACGTGCAAAAAGACTTGCACATGAAGGCAAGGAAATTTTCGCAACACCCTGTCTAAGATATTTTTTATACAATGACATCGATGCAGAGACATTCAGAAATGACAGACAAGCCCAGCTGTATTACACAAAACTCGACGACAGCGACATTCTAAGTTCCCTTAAAGTATGGACAGACAGCAACGATAAAGTGCTGTCGATTCTTTCCACAGATATCATAAACCGCAATATCTTCAAAGTTGAAATTTTCGAAAATCCTGTGGACGACGCCTATGCTGAAAGCAAGAAACGTACAATTGCAGACATGTTCAAAATAAGTTTAGAAGAAGCAGGTTATCTCATGAGCATTGACACAATACAAAAAGATATGTACGATGTTAATGAAGACCAAATCACTATACTGTTCAAAGACAATACAACAAAAGACATTTCTGAATCTTCAGAATTGTTGAATATTGCATTACTTTCAAAAAAAATCAGAAAATATTATTTATGTTATCAACGTTTTTGAATAAATTTATTTATCTTTGCAGATAATATGTAATTAAATTGCAATGGAATTTACAGCAAACCAAATAGCAAGTTTTATCCAAGGCAAAGTTGAAGGCGATGAAAATGCCACAGTAAATACATTTGCCAAAATTGAAGAGGGAAAACCAGGAGCTATATCATTCCTTTCAAATCCCAAATACACACACTATATTTACGAAACACAATCAAGTATTGTGCTTGTCAACGAAGACGTTGAGTTGACAAAACCAGTCAAAGCCACCTTGATTAGAGTAAAGAATGCCTATGAATGCGTTGCAAAACTTCTGCAAATGTATCAGGCTGCACTTCCTAAAAAAAGTGGCATAAGCTCAATGGCTTTCATATCACCTAAAGCGACAATTGGCGACAATTGCTATGTAGGTGCTTTTGCATATATAGGCGAGAACGTTGTTATCGGTGAAAATACACAAATATATCCACATACGGTTATTGAAGATGGTGTTAAAATTGGAAATGGATGTATCTTATATCCTAATGTCACCATCTACAAAGAGTGTAAGCTAGGCAATAATGTTACAATTCATGCCGGCACCGTCATTGGCGCAGACGGTTTTGGATTTGCTCCAAATACTGATGGATATGACAAAATACCACAAATTGGCATTGTAACTATTGAAGATAACGTTGAAATTGGAGCCAACTCATGCGTAGACCGTTCTACGATGGGAACAACAATTATACGTAAAGGTGTAAAACTTGACAATCTTGTACAGATTGCTCACAATGTTGAAGTGGGCGAAAATACTGTAATGTCTGCTCAGACAGGCGTTGCAGGTAGTACAAAAATTGGCAAAGGCTGTATGTTTGGAGGTCAAGTCGGCATTGCAGGACATGCAACAATTGGTGATAAGACTTTCCTTGGTGCCCAGTCTGGAGTGCCAGGCAACCTTAAAGGCAATGAGACTCTCATCGGAACGCCGCCGACTGACCCAAAGGCTTACTTTAAGTCTATTGCATTAACACGCAGGCTACCAGAAATTTACAAAGAGCTCAACGAGTTAAAACATGAAGTTGAAAAATTAAAAGAGACATATAAATAAATCATGGAAATGTCAAAACAGAACACACTTAAAGGCAGTTTTGCACTGTGTGGAAAAGGTCTTCATACTGGATTAAATCTGACAATCACCTTTAATCCGGCAAATGAAAATACCGGATATAAGATACAAAGAATCGATCTTGAGGGTCAACCCATCATTGATGCCATTGCTGAAAATGTCGTTGACACCCAACGTGGAACTGTATTAGGGAAAGGTGATGTAAGAGTATCAACCGTAGAACATGGACTTGCCGCTCTGTATGCTTTAGGCATTGACAACTGCCTTATACAGGTAAATGGTCCTGAATTTCCAATTTTAGATGGCTCAGCAGCACAATACATTGAGAAGATCCGTGAAATTGGAATCGTTGAACAGAATGCTCCAAAAGACTTCTATATTATACGCCACAAGATAGAGGTAAAGGATAAAGAATCAGGTTCATGCATTACTATTCTGCCAGATGAAGAATTCAGCTTGACCGCAATGTGCTCTTTTGACTCTAAATTCATAAATAGTCAATTTGCAACACTTGACAAAATTGAAGATTTTGCCACAGAAATAGCTCCAGCCCGTACATTCGTCTTTGTAAGAGACATCGAACCGCTCTTAAAAGCCAATCTTATTAAAGGCGGCGACATGGATAATGCTATTGTGATTTATGAAAGACAGACAACCCAGGAGCGTCTTGATCAATTGGCAGATTTCTTACATGTACCACATCTTGACGCAACAAAACTGGGATACATTCAGCATAAACCGCTGGTATGGGAAAATGAATGTACAAGGCATAAGCTGTTAGACATAATAGGCGATATGGCACTTATCGGCAAACCTATTAAAGGCCGTATAATAGCCACTCGTCCAGGGCATACAATCAACAATAAGTTTGCACGCCTCATGCGAAAAGAAATCCGTAAGCATGAAATACAGGCTCCAATATACAATTGCAATGAAGCACCGCTTATGGACGTAAACCGCATTCGCGAATTGCTTCCGCATCGTTATCCCATGCAGCTCGTTGATAAAGTGATAGCTCTTGGACCGAGCAGTATCGTTGGCGTAAAAAATGTCACCAGTAATGAACCTTTCTTCCAGGGACATTTTCCCCAAGAGCCCGTTATGCCTGGCGTTTTACAAATTGAGGCTATGGCACAGTGCGGTGGCTTGCTTGTTCTTAACACTTTGGAAGAGCCCGAGAGATGGTCAACATATTTCATGAAGATTGACGATGTGAAGTTTAGACAAAAAGTTGTACCGGGAGATACTCTTTTATTTAAAGTTGACCTTCTTGCTCCTGTACGCCATGGTGTATCTTCTATGAAGGGATATGTATTTGTAGGAGATAAAGTCGTATCAGAAGCTACTTTCACAGCTCAAATAGTAAAAAATAAATAACCCATAAGGCAGATTTACTTCTGCCTTATTTTAAAATATTAGCCATGAATAATATAAGTCCGTTAGCATACATACATCCTGAAGCCAAAATTGGTGACAATAATATTATCGGCCCATTCTGTTATATTGATAAAAATACAGTAATTGGCGACAATAACGTATTACAAAATAATGTAACGATTAACTACGGAGCACGCATCGGAAATAATAACGAAATCTTTCCCGGTGCAAGTATTAGTACAAAGCCACAAGATCTTAAATTCAAAGGTGAAGATACGACATGCGAAGTTGGTGATAACAATAGTATACGTGAAAATGTAACTATATCACGAGGCACAGCATCTAAAGGGACAACAAAAGTTGGTTCAAACAATTTGCTGATGGAAAACATGCATGTTGCTCACGATTGTGTTATCGGTAATGGATGTATTATTGGAAACTCAACAAAGTTTGCAGGAGAAGTTGTTGTTGACGACTATGCCATTATTAGTGCAGTTGTTTTATGCCACCAATTCTGCCATATTGGTAGTTATGTAATGATTCAGGGAGGATGCCGTTTCAGCCAAGACATACCACCTTTTATCATTGCCGGAAAAGAACCGACGAAATATTGCGGAATAAATATTGTGGGATTAAGAAGAAGAGGATTCAGCAACGAATTAATCAACAATATACATGAAGCTTACAGACTTCTGTACTCTAAAGGAATCCTAAAAGAGGGTATTGAAGAAATAAGGAAAAAGCTGCCTGTAACAAAAGAAATTGAATATATAATTAATTTTGTTGAAAACTCTAAGAGAGGTATAATAAGATAAATACCTTCTGTGATGAAGACACTTTTTGTAATAGTTGGACCTACAGGGGTAGGAAAAACATCATTATGTCTGAAGGTTGCCGAACACTTAAATACGGTTATTATTAATGCTGACTCTCGGCAGGTTTTTAAAGAAATACCTGTAGGCACAGCTGCACCAACAAAAGATGAGCGTAAATCAATTAGACATTTTTTTGTTGGCAATCTTCATATTAATGAATATTACAACGCCTCAAAATATGAACAAGATGTTTTAAAATTATTAAACATCTTGTTCAAGTATAAAGATAATGTAATCATGTCTGGTGGCAGCATGATGTACGTTGATGCAGTATGCAAAGGTATTGACGACATACCATCGGTTGATGACAACATTAGAAAAACACTTCAAGAAAGATTCGATAAAGAAGGTCTTTCTGGCATTAGCAAAGAATTGGCATTATTAGATCCTGATTATTACGCAATTGTTGATAAGAATAATCATAAGCGCATAATACATGCATTAGAAATATGCTTATCTACAGGCAAGCCATATTCTTCTTTCAGAAAAAACATAACCAAAGAAAGACCTTTTAGAATTATAAAAATCGGTCTTAATATGGACCGGCAGAGATTATACGAGAGAATAGACTTACGTGTAGAGCAAATGATTCATGATGGCTTAATTCAAGAGGCTCTAAACGTCTATGAATATAAAGATCTAAATGCATTAAACACTGTTGGTTACAAAGAAACATTTGAATATCTAGACGGATTATGCACACTTGACAATGCAATATTTAGGATAAAAAGCAATACACATAAGTATTGCCGTAAACAGCTTACATGGTTCAGACGTGATCCCAATATACATTGGTTTTCACCCGACAATATTGAAGAAATCATAAATTACATAAACACATTCATATAAACTGTACTTTTTTTGTACATTTGCAGAATAAATAATACTAAAATTATATGTTCAACAACAACAATGATTCACGTATCGGTAGATTTATCAAAACGTGTCTGAACAAAATTAAAGGTTTTTGGCCTTGGTATAAAGGACTTTATATAGGTCGCAAATGGTATACAAAAACTTGTGTAGCAATTCTGTCTGCCATAATCACATTTTTTGTGTATCTTATAATGGTTGATATTAACTTCTTATGGTTATTTGGAAAGTCTCCCGGCTTTTCACAGATAATGCATCCTACAACAAGCGAGGCATCTGAAATATATAGTGCAGACGGCGTTATGATAGGCAAATATTTTAGTGAGAACAGAACGCCTGTTAAATATGAAGAAGTAAACCCTCTCTTCTGGAAAGCTTTAATTGATACAGAAGATGAACGCTTCTACAAGCACTTTGGTGTTGATTTCACCGGATTATTTGCTGTAGCAAAAGATATTATTGTACACCATGAAGCACGTGGTGCATCCACTATTACGCAACAGCTCGCAAAAAACATGTTCCGCGTCAGGACACAGTATTCAACAGGATTGTTGGGATATATTCCGGGGGTACGCATGCTTATTATGAAAAGCAAAGAATGGATTATTGCAACAAAGTTGGAAATTCTATACGATAAAAAAGAAATTCTTACGATGTATGCTAATACCGTAGATTTTGGTTCAAATGCATATGGCATAAAAACCGCATGTAAGACATATTTTA
The DNA here is from genome assembly GCF_057607445.1 of Xylanibacter sp. Classification (NCBI taxonomy): domain Bacteria; kingdom Pseudomonadati; phylum Bacteroidota; class Bacteroidia; order Bacteroidales; family Prevotellaceae; genus Xylanibacter; species Xylanibacter sp. The sequence goes on from NZ_DBLZAX010000018.1 coordinate 16,636, forward strand.
ACACAACTCCATCTGAAATGACTGCTGAACAAGCAGCTGTTTTGGTTGGTATGCTAAAAGCTACAACATATTATAACCCTATTACGAATCCTGAGAATAGTCTGCAACGCAGAAATACTGTCTTGCACAACTTAATGACACATAAGGATATCACAAAAGATGATTATGATTCTTTAAGTGCAATACCCATAAAAGTAAACTATAGTGTTGAAAGCAATTATGATGGTCAGGCAAAATATTTTCGTGAGGCAATAGCTGACTATCTTAAGGATTGGTGTAAGGAAAATGGATATGACCTGTATAGTAGCGGCTTGAAAATCTACACTACGATAGATACCCGCATGCAAAAATATGCTGAAGAAGCCGCAATCAAACAAATGAAACAGGTACAAAGAAACTTCAATAGTCATTGGAGCGGTCAAGACCCATGGAGAGATGAGAACCATCAGATTATACCAAACTTTATAGAGAATATAGCTCAGAAATTACCGGTATACAAAACATTATTACAAAAGTTTCCCAATAACCCCGACTCTATTCAATACTATTTGAATAAGCCACACAAAGTCAAATTATTTGATTATGAAAAAGGCACCATTGAAAAAGAAATGAGCACAATGGATTCCATCAGGTATATGGTTAAATTCATGCATTGCTCATTCGTTGCGATGGAGCCACAAACCGGAGCAGTCAGAGCATGGGTCGGAGACATTGACTTTAACTCATGGAAATATGACAAAGTTACAGCTATGCGCCAACCAGGTTCAACATTTAAATTATTTGTATATACAGAAGCAATGAACCAGGGACTTACACCCTGTGATAAGAGAAGGGACGAATACATAAGAATGCAAGTATATGACAAAAATAAGCATGAAATGACTTCATGGACTCCAACAAATGCCAATGGCAGATTCTCAGGAGACTCCATTCCCTTAAAAAGCGCATTTGCGAAAAGTATCAACTCGATTGCTGTCAGACTTGGGCAGGAAATGGGAATAAAGAACATTGCCAAAACAGCACATGACATGGGTATTAAAAGTCCTTTGGACGAAGAGCCTTCATTAGCGTTAGGTGCTTCTGACGTTAATCTGTTAGAAATGGTCAATGCATATTGTACAATAGCAAATGATGGTAAACATATAGAACCAGTCCTTGTGACACGTATAGTAGACAAAGACGGAAGAGAGGTATATGTAAGTTCTACAGAGGAAAAACAAGTTATACCATATAAAAGCGCATTCTTCATGCAACAGCTACTTATGGGCGGTATGCGTGAACCAGGTGGAACATCTCAAAGTTTATGGGCATATACTGACACTGCACGTGATACAGACTTTGGAGGCAAGACAGGAACATCAAATAATCATTCAGATGCATGGTTTATGTGCGTAAGCCCGAATCTTGTAACAGGCGCATGGGTTGGTGGAGAATACAGAAGTATTCATTTCCGCACAGGCGCTCTTGGACAAGGAAGTAGGACGGCATTACCTATTTGCGGATATTTCATTCAGGCACTTATGAAAGATCCTGAATTTAAAAAGTATCATGGCCGATTCCATAAGCCAGATGATGAAGACATAACTGCAGATATGTATAACTGCAGCAGTTATGTACCTGCTAAAAAAGATACGACACAGATTGACAGTACCATGGTAGAGGATGAAGAACTTCTTATTGACGAAGAAGGCAATATACTTCCAAGAGGAAACGAAGATAACGAAATCTCAAAAGAAAATAATCCCGCCATCAATACAGATAAAGGTAACGTACAACAATCTGAAGATAAAAAAGAAAAAAAGAAAAATAAACCTCGTGAAGAACAGATTAGATTTGAAGACTTATAAGAAGTTCAACTTTGGAACCGAATTCACAAATTGATCAGTCAAACAAAGAGTTTCAAGAAGCTCTTCAGATATTAAAATTTACCCGCCGCTCGCTTTTCCTTACAGGTAAAGCGGGGACGGGTAAATCAACTTTTTTAAGATATGTCAAGTCTAACATAAAAAAGAAAATTGTTGTTCTCGCCCCAACTGGCATATCTGCAATCAATGTAGGAGGCGCAACACTACATAGCTTTTTCAAACTCCCATTTCACCCAATATTACCCAATGATACTCAATTTTCAGTAAGGCATTTACGCAATACACTAAAATACAATGGTGAAAAATGTAAGCTGCTACGAGAGGTTGAGCTCATCATAATTGATGAAATTAGCATGGTAAGAGCTGACATCATCGATTTTATAGATAAAGTATTACGGGTATATTCGAGGAATATGCGCGAGCCTTTCGGCGGAAAACAATTATTACTTGTAGGAGATATTTTTCAGTTAGAACCAGTTGTCAAGGAGGATGAACGGAAACTCCTTCAGCCATTCTACCCTACTAGTTTCTTCTTTGATGCAAAGATATTTAAAGAGATAAAACTAATATGTATTGAATTAAATAAAATTTACAGACAAAAAGACAGTCAGTTCATCAACATACTCGATAAGATAAGACTTGGTGACGTAAATGACTATGATTTAAAAATATTAAACAGCCGTTATAAAGAAGAAAACCACGAGTTCAAAAGTGAAAAGCTCGTAATAACATTATCAACACGTAGAGATACTGTAGATTATATAAATGAAAATAAGCTAAAAGAACTTAAAGGATCATCAACAATATTTAATGGGAAAATTGGTGGAGAATTTCCAGAAAATAGTCTACCAACACTCACAAAATTGGAACTCAAGCCTGGTGCACAAGTAATATTTATAAAGAACGACATAAACAAAAGATGGGTAAATGGTACTCTAGGTATTGTTGAAACTATTGACGTTGAAAAAGGATTAATATATATAATCACAGAAGACGGTAACGAATACGAAGTTTCGAGGGAGAGATGGAGTAATATGAAGTACCGTTTCAATAACAAGGAACAAAAAATTGAAGAAGAAGAAATTGGATATTTTATACAGTTTCCAATAAGATTGGCATGGGCAATAACTATACACAAAAGCCAAGGCCTAACATTTAACAAGGTTATTATTGACCTGACAGGGGGTGTATTTGCCGGAGGCCAAACATACGTCGCCTTATCAAGATGTACATCATTAAACGGTATTACACTCAAATCGCCAATAAGGCACGAAAATATTTTCGTACGAAAAGAAATATTGCAATTTGCTCAAAATTACAACAATTCAACACTTATAAAAAAAGCATTAAGTGAATCTGCCGCAGATAAAGAATATTACGAAGCAGCAAAAGCATTTGACAACGGAGACTATGAAAACTTCTTAAAATACTTTTTTAAAGCGATACACAACAGATACGATATAGAAAAACCTAGTGCCAAGAGACTTATCCGTAAAAAATTAAATAAGATAAATACACTAAAAGGTGAAATAAAATGCCTCGAAGAAAAATTAAATAAGCAAGAGGCTTTCTTAAAAAGACTTGCAGCAGAGTATACGATACTAGGTAAAGAATGTGAAAATGAAAAAATGTATGAAGCTGCTATAGCTAATTATAATAAGGCATTAGAATTATATCCAGATGCACAAGAACCTTCCAAAAGGATAAATATTTTAACTAAACGAAAACAAAAATAAGCAATCTTATAGAAACCAGATTTATTTAGATTACGCAAAAATTTAGACAATGCCTAAATATAAAAAAGAGACATGCACAAATTGTGCAGTCTCTTTATATGAGTAAGAGTAATACACTAGGAATTAACAGTACCACCCACAATGTCAAGCAACTCATTTGTAATAGCCTGCTGACGACTCTTATTATATTGGAGATTCAAATCTCTCAGAAGTTCATCAGCATTATCTGTTGCTGTCTGCATAGCAACCATACGAGCTGCATGCTCACTGGCATTACTATCAAGCAATGCTGTATATATCATTAAATGTGATAGTTTAGGAATAAGTGAGCACAACACTGATTCCATATCAGGTTCAACAATAAAATTGTCATTAAGAGGCTTTACTGCCTCTTTGGCATTTGAAGAAACCTTACCTTTCTTACGTATATACTCTTGGGCTTCCAAGGTTGCAATATTAGATGTCAAATCTCGCTCATCATCAAAATCCAATTCCTCTTTGATATTAATTGGTAAGAAAGTTTTTTGAGTCAAGATTTGTGAACCAGCACTTTTGAAATGATGATAAATCATCTCTATGCGATCAAACTCACCATCGATGAATTTCTGCGAAAGTAAATCCGCAAGTTCTATACATCGATGCAAATCAGGCTTATCAGCAATTTCAGAGAAATCTCCACCACAGTTCAAGCCGAGTTTCGTCACTTTTTCAGCAACCTTTCGTCCAATAGGATAAACAACAATATTATCCATACCTACCAGACGCTGGTATTTATCAATCGCCTGCTGCATGGCCTTAATAACATTTGCATTAAAACCACCGCATAAACTGCTATTAGATGAATATACAACAAAAGCAACTTTTTTTACAGGTCTCACAGTATTATATACAGTTGTAGCATCAACTTCTGAAGCCAAAAATGCTTTTAGTATATGCTCTAGCATAGATTCATAAGGAAGCATGTTCCCTATCATGATCTGTGCATGATGCAGTTTTGACGACGCAACCATCTTCATAGCACTCGTTATTTTACGAGTGCTATTTACAGATGATATACGATTTTTGATTTCTTTTAGTGACGGCATAAATCAACTATTTTTTATATTGCCCTGCAATATCAGCCATTACAGCCTCAATAGTTTGGGTTATTTGATCATCAATTTTTCCTTTAGATAAAGCATCAACAACATCTTCATGTGAAGAACGCATCTTATCCAAAAAGGCATCTTGGCATTCACGCACCTTTTCAACAGGTACATCATGCATTAGACCATGTGTTCCACAATAGAGTATTGCAACTTGCTCACCTACAGGCATTGGACTATATTGTGGCTGTATCAAAAGTTGATTATTCTTACGACCTCTATCAAGTGTCATAGCCGTTACAGCATCCATATCACTTGAAAACTTTGAAAAAGATTCCAACTCTCTATACTGTGCTTGATCTATTTTCAATGTTCCCGCAACCTTCTTCATACTTTTTATCTGCGCAGAACCTCCTACACGACTTACAGAAATACCAACATTAATTGCAGGCCTAAATCCCTGATTGAACAAGTCAGTCTCAAGATAAATCTGTCCATCAGTAATAGAGATAACGTTAGTTGGAATATACGCAGATACGTCTCCTGCCTGAGTTTCAATTATAGGCAAAGCAGTAAGCGAACCACCACCTTTAACATGCCCTTTCATACACTCAGGCAAATCATTCATATTCTCTGCAACCTCTTGCTGGTCATTTATTCGTGCTGCACGCTCCAACAAACGACTATGCAAATAGAACACATCTCCAGGATAAGCTTCACGACCAGAAGGACGACGCAAAATAAGTGAAACCTCACGATATGCAACAGCTTGCTTAGACAAATCATCATATACGACCAAAGCCGAATAACCGCGATCTCTAAAATATTCACCTATTGCAGCTCCTGCAAAAGGTGCATAATATTGCATAGCAGCAGGATCTGCTGCTGTAGCTGCAACAACAATCGTGTATGGCATTGCTCCATGTTCCTTCAATGTAGATACTAATGCCGCAACAGTTGAGGCTTTCTGACCAATAGCTACATATATACAATAAACAGGTTTACCAGCATCGTAAAAACTCTTTTGATTTATAATAGTATCTACAGCAATTGCTGTTTTACCTGTTTGTCGGTCTCCAATAATAAGCTCACGCTGACCTCTACCAATTGGAATCATAGAATCCACGGCTTTCAAACCAGTTTGTAAAGGTTCTTTTACAGGCTGACGATAGATAACACCTGGAGCTTTTCTATCCAATGGCATTTCAAACGAATTCGTCAAATCAATGTCACCTTTACCATCTATAGCCTGCCCCAATGGATTTATGACTCTTCCCAGCATATTATCATTCACCCTGATGCTGGCAATACGTTTTGTACGCTTTACCAACATTCCTTCCTTTATCTCGGAAGTAGAGCCAAGTAGCACACAACCAACGTTGTCCTCTTCAAGGTTCATGACAATAGCCATAGTCCCATTTTCAAATTCAAGAAGTTCATTAGCTTCAGCATTTCGAAGACCATAGATACGTGCTACGCCATCGCTTACCTGAAGGACAGAACCTACTTCATCAAACTTTGCGCTATCATTAATCCCTTTCAGTTGTTCCAAAAGAACTTGAGATACTTCGCTTGGTTTAATTTTATCAGACATATTACAATTAATTTTATTACTTAAGCTGTGACAAAATAGAATTTAATTGAGACTTTACACTAACATCCATTCTATAAGTATCATATTCTATTATGAAACCACCAAGAATTTCAGGTTTAATCTCTGTCTCAAATTCAACATTCCCATTTGTCTTACTTTCAACCAACTGCCTAAGCCGTTGCTCCGTAGAAGGAGATACGGCTGTAGCAGTCAAAAGTTTAGCACGGATTAAATTCTTGTTTTTCCTATATAATGTAATATATGAATTTGCAATGAACTGCATCATGTTTTCGCGCTCTTCCTTCAAAACCAAATCAATAAAGACTTGTGTAAGTTTACAAGGATCTCCGCCTAAAGCAATAATAAATAAATCTTTTTTACGCTTCTTTGAAAACATGGGATTATCTATCGTAAACCTAAAATCAGGAACTTTTATATAACTGGCAGATAAAGTCTGCATTTCTGCATATACCTTATCCTCCAATTTTGCCTCTAAGCTTGCCTTTAACAAGGCACGGGCATATCTAACCGATATTAATCCGAAATCCATATTAACTATTTTTTATTAGACAAAGAAATTTCATCCAGCATACGTTCAATCAAATCCATCTGTGTTTTTTCATCACCAAGCTTTTCTCTCAATACTTTCTCAGCAATTTCAACACTCAGCGTTGCAACTTGTTTGCGGATATCGCTAACGGCAGTCTGTCTTTGATTCTCAATTTCAACCTTCGCTTCTGTAAGCAATCGGTTACTTTCCTCATGAGCTTTGTCCTGTGCCTTTTCAACGATAGCATCGCGCGTTGCGGCAGCCTCTTTTAATATTGCAGCCTGACGCTCGCGTGCTTCCTGTAAAAGAGCATCGCTTTCAACTTTGATATTAGCTAATTTTTTGTTTGCCTCATGTGCCTTCTGAAGACTGCTGTCTATATAATCTTTACGATCATTGACCATCTTGACAATAACTTTAAAGCCAAACTTGCTTACAATGCCAAGTACAATCAGAAACACAATCGTCATCCAAAATAACAAGCCAAAATCAGGTGTTATTAATGACATAAGCTGTTAAGATTTCTATTTCTTTAATCTAAAATTTACACGAAAAGTGCCAACAATGCAATAATAACAGCAAAGAAAGCAACACCCTCAACAAGAGCGGCCGCAATAATCATAGAAGAACGCAAATCGCCTATTATTTCCGGCTGTCTTGCCATTGCATCCATTGCTTGACCACCAATTTTTCCAATACCAATACCTGCACCAATTGCAGCTATACTACCACCAATTGCGGCACCTAACTTTGCTACAGCATCTGCTGCTAATAATAATGAAATCATAATCGTAATTTTTTAAAGTTATTTATTTTTATTTTAATCAAAAAACATATTTATTCTGCTGCATGCTCTTTAACCTGAGACAATGATATAAACACAGCGCTTAACATAGTGAAAACTAACGCCTGAATGAAACATACGAGTAATTCCAGCAACATCATGAAAACACTCATAAGAACACTCACAACAGTCATTGATGCACCTGCCACTGCATTAATTCCAAACATTATAAAAATCAGGCACGTCAATGACAATGCTATTGCATGCCCTGCCATCATATTAGCAAATAGTCGAATCATAAGAGCCAAAGGTTTAGTAAAAATACTAAAGAACTCTATGAAAGGCATAAGTGGAACAGGCACCTTTAACCACGTAGGCACATCCGGCCAAAAAATCTCTTTCCAATAAGCTTTCGTTCCTGTAAAGTTTGTTATAAGGAACGTACACAAAGCCAAGAAAAATGTTATAGTGATATTACCTGTTAGATTTCCACCTCCGGGCGGGAATGGCACAACCCCCATAATATTTGACAAAAAGATAAAGAAAAAGCACGTTAATAAATATGGTGCAAATCTATCTGTATTTTTACCCAAAGTTGCCTTAATAATATCATCATAGATATACATAATAAACATTGTCATCAAACCTGTAAAACCTTTAGGCGCAGGATCTTCAGGACGATGTTTTTTACACCATCTTGCAGGAATTAAGATACAAATTAGGAGAAGTATGGAATTGATAAATAAAACCACAACCGTTTTGGTTATAGAAATATCAAATGGACGAACTTCTTTACCAGATATCACTTCACATATTTTATTCTCATTATCTTGACTACCGGAAATATATAGACCATACGGTCCAGGACGATTTCCAGCAGCATCCTTCTCTTCAGAAAATTCGGCACTGCTAAACACATGCCATCCAGTAGAACTCTTCACTATAACAGGAAGATTTATTACAATAGGATGACCATTAATATCAGTGATATGCCATTCATACGCATCCTTAATATGCCCAAACAAAACGCCTTGCAAATCAAGCCCTTTTTTATCATCTGTATGCTCTGACGCACTTATAGGTGCTATTATGAATACTAGCATGAACAAGCATAGTATTTGTCTGATCTGTCTCATCTGTCAATCTTTAAGAGTATAACATTTTTCTACATGAGCAAAGAATACACTGTCAAAAACAAGCATTACAATATAAAAGCTCATAAAAAGCAGCGCAAAATCACGTATAGAGTTTTTATCATGACATATTAAGCAATAAGCCGTTACTACAAATGCGGCTGATACAAGACGCAAAGCAGAAGCTGCCAGATAAAATTTTGTCATAACATTAGGAGATGTTTTAGCCATCTTTCTCCAAAATACCACATATATGGAATTTATGAATACCGTATATAATGCGCTTATAGCCAATGCATTAACAATAGAATATTTTAACACATTCATACTTATCGCAGCACTACACAATAATGTAAGTGCCGCAATAAGCCATAGACTATATTTAAAATATCTTTTACTTGTTATGTCTACTTTTTTATTCATATCCATAACTTAAGCTATCTCAACACAAAGGCTGACAACATTTTTTTGAACTTCTACAAAGCCGCCAGTAATTTGAATCTGATTTCGCACACCATTAACAGCATACTCAACCTTTCCTGTTTGAAGTGAGGAAATGATTGGAGCATGATTATTCAATATTTCAAAAGCACCTTTTGTTCCAGGTACCAATACGCTATCAACCAATCCCTCAAATTCAACTTTTTCAGGTGATACTATTTTCAATCTTAAACTCATGCCTATCAGATTTGTTAATTACCTTTAGCAATATCAAGAAGTTTCTTTCCTTTTGCAATAGCGTCATCAATAGTTCCAACATTAAGGAATGCCTGTTCTGGTAAATCATCGACTTCACCATCCAATATAGCATTAAAGCCCTTAATTGTCTCCTCAATTGGCACCATCACACCAGGCAGACCTGTAAATTGCTCAGCAACGGTGAAAGGCTGCGACAAGAAGCGCTGCACACGACGAGCTCTATTAACAGTCAATTTATCCTCATCTGAAAGTTCATCCATACCAAGGATTGCAATAATATCTTGCAGTTCTTTATAATGCTGTAAGATTTCCTTCACTCTCTGTGCGCATTCGTAATGTTCCTTACCAACAATTAGCGGATCCAATATTCTCGAAGTACTACCTAAAGGATCAACTGCAGGATAAATTCCAAGCTCAGCAATCTTTCTACTAAGTTCTGTAGTAGCATCAAGATGAGTAAAAGTTGTTGCTGGTGCAGGGTCAGTCAAGTCATCGGCAGGAACATAAACAGCCTGTACAGAAGTAATACTACCATTTTTGGTTGAAGTAATTCTTTCCTGCATTGTACCCATTTCACTTGCCAATGTCGGCTGATAACCTACGGCTGAAGGCATACGGCCAAGAAGAGCAGACACCTCTGAACCAGCCTGAGTAAACCTGAAGATATTATCAATAAAGAACATAATGTCTGCTGCTTCACCATTCTTTCCGCCATGATCGCGGAATTCCTCTGCAACAGTTAAGCCTGACAAGGCAACAGAAGCACGTGCTCCAGGTGGTTCATTCATCTGTCCATAAACCAATGTTGCTTGAGACATCTTCAATTCTTCAGGATCTACTAACGACAAGTCCCACTTGCCTTCTTCCATTGCTTTTTTAAACTTCTCACCATATCGAATTACGCCAGACTCAAGCATATCACGAATAAGGTCATTACCCTCACGCGTACGCTCACCAACGCCAGCAAACACCGAATATCCATTATGACCTTTTGCAATGTTATTGATAAGCTCCATAATTAAGACAGTTTTACCGACACCGGCTCCACCAAAAAGTCCAATTTTTCCACCTTTCATATAAGGCTCAAGCAAATCAATAACTTTTATACCAGTTGCAAGCATTTCTTTATGCGTTGACAACTCCTCAAAAGTAGGAGCTTCACGATGAATAGGGTATGCGCCTTTCATATCCAAAGTTTTCATACCATCTATAGGCTGGCCTATAACATTCATCATTCGTCCTTTTATCTGTTCTCCTGCAGGCATCAATATTGGATGACCTGTTGAAACTACTTCCAATCCTCTTTTAAGACCGTCAGTATTATCCATTGCAACACATCTAACAGTATCTTCACCGATATGCTGCTGAACTTCAATAACAAGTTCACGTCCATCTTCGCGTGAAATTGTCAACGCATCATGAATTTTGGGCAACACTTTTTCCGGATCTAAGCCACTTGTATCGAAATAGACATCAATAACAGGACCCACAATCTGAGAAATATGCCCTTTTATTTGTTCCATATAGATTTACTTTATTTTTCATGTATTTTTCTAAACGCAAAATTAATCAATTGTTTTATAACTTACAAAGAAAAGAACAAAAACTTTTTATAATAAGTTCAATTGACATAATATAAAGACATTTTTACAACTTATACGTCAGACTATTATATGCTCAACTCATCTAAGACTGTAATTAATTTTTTATCAAAAGGTTTATCTGACCTTATAGCCTCACTCAATGGGACATAAACGACCTCATTATTTCTTACGCCTATCATAACATTACGCTGACCTTGAATGATAGCATCTATTGCCCCCACCCCAGTTCTACTGGCAAGAATGCGGTCATGAGCGGACGGACGTCCTCCACGCTGCAAATGTCCAAGTATTGAAACTCTAACATCGTAATTAGGGAATTCATTACGAACTCTGTCAGCATAATACAAGGCTCCACATTTTGGACTCTCTGAAACGATTACAATACAGCTTTTTTTACTTTTTCTTATACCTCGTTCCATAAACCTCGCCAATTGGTCAACATCCGTTGAGTCCTCTGGTATTATTGCGGCCTCAGCACCTGAAGCAATAGCACTATTCTGAGCCAAGAATCCTGCATCACGTCCCATTACTTCAATGAAAAAAATTCGTTCATGACTTTGGGCAGTATCCCTTATTCTGTCTACACATTCAACAATTGTATTTAGAGTCGTATCATAGCCAATTGTTGAATCTGTACCATACAAATCATTGTCTATAGTTCCCGGTAATCCTATGCAACATACATCATATTCCTGTGCAAAGACCATTGCTCCGGACAACGAGCCATTTCCGCCTATAACGACAAGTGCATCTATTTCATTTTTCAACAAATTGTCATATGCCTTTTTACGTCCTTCTGGAGTTTTGAATTCGTCACATCGTGCAGTTTTCAAAATGGTTCCTCCAGACATTATTATACCACTGACATTCTCTGTTGTAAAATCAACAATCTCATTATTAATAAGACCATCATATCCACGATAAATTCCTTTTACCTTAAATCCCTTGCATATACCGGCACGCGTTACAGCACGAATTGCCGCATTCATTCCTGGAGCGTCTCCGCCGGAAGTCAATACACCTATTGTTTTAATTTTAGCCATATCTATATCATTTAAGAATTAACTCAAAATCCACATAATAAACAGACCAAGCAGCCAAGCAGCCATAGCAACTACACCGACTTTTTTAAAATACCATCCAATATGTATATGTTCCATTTTCATCAATGCCAATCCGCTTACAGAACCTATAAGCAATATATTTCCACCCATTGCTGAGGAATAAGCAATTATTTTCCAAAATATTCCGTTCTGAACGAATGAAGACATATAATTCGGATCTGACGAAAATGCCAAATTAGCAATATCACCCACAGAGTAAAGAGATATTATACTCATACATGTAGCAAATGTATCCAAGAAACAACTAATTACCCCAGTAATTACGCCCATTACCCATACATTATGAATATTGGTATCAACAAATTGTGTCAAATTGGACGTTATTCCAGTTTCGTATATAGCTCCAACAGCAAGCATTATTCCCATTACAAAAAGCATAAGCTGAATAACACCATACTGAAGGACCCTTGGCACAGGACGTTGTATCATCTGATCAGCATTCATTAGCTTGTGGTTAAATATTTCATTTACAATCCATAACACAGATAACACACACAAAGCACCTAGAAAAGGACTTAATTTAGTAATGTTATGGAAAGTAGGTATAAACCACAATCCGCCTATTCCTACAATAAGCATCAATATACGCTGCCAACGATTAAGATTTGTATCATCTCCTCTATAAGGCATTGCAACATATTGTAAGTCTATATGCTCAGGCAAACTTCTACCGAGCCAATAAATCGGTATGACACAAGCTGCTAAACAAGGTAAAGCCAACGATGCAGAGAAATTAGTTGCAGTAACAATACCATTATTCCACAGAATCAAACCATTCGGATCCCCAATAACAGTTAATGCGCCACCACAATTGGCAGCCAGCACAATTGCGCTGCCATAAATCATGCGCTGCCTACGATTAGGCAACAATTTATGCATGATAACAAGCATCATTGTTGTTGTTGTTAAATTGTCAAGATTTGCAGAAATAACAAATGTGATTATAGCCATCATCCATAAAAGTTTATGGCTATTACGCGTTTTTAATAACTCTGATAAGAAATCGAAACATCCATTATTATTCAAAATCTCAACAATTGACATTGTCGCAAATAAGAAAAGTACTATCTCTGCGCCTTTCCCCACATATTTTAGAAATATGTTTTGAGCTATATATTGTTTTACAGCTGTACTGGAAGACGTTGCGCCCCCAAGGAAATCATAATAAGCTTGTTGATGCTGACTCATAACGAAATCAGTTCCATAGCATATATACAACACCCACCCTAATGTACCGATAAACATTGCAATAGCAGCTCGGTTAACATTAGTGACATATCCTGTAGCGATAAGCATATAGCCTATCAACAATATTGAGACTAAAACAAATGCCATAAAAACAATATTAATCAGCTACAAATTTACGAAATAATATTAAAAGCCAAAAATATGACGATAAAAAATATTCGTGTTTAACTAGTTTTTAACCTATACAAAAAGGCATATTGTAATGTCATGCAACAATAAAAATCCCAATACCACAAAATAGTAAAACTATTCAGGTATTGGGACCCACTTGATAAAAACTTATTCAATTTTTACGCACTATTCTTCTGGTACGGCATATCTGTCACCTGAACTTTTCACAATCTCCCTAGCAACATTTTCAGGAAATCCCGGACGTTCGACTGTAGCACCAAGTCCTGTTTCCGTTCTAATGAATCTGCCATCTTCATCTGGCTTTATTGCCATATCATTATATTTCACAATAAGATAAGTCCCAAGCTGTCTCCATCTGTCAATCATCTGTTGAGCCTTGTCTATACTATAATCTGTCAAAAAATCAATAGCTAAAGAAGGATTCTCATCATACAAAACCATTGCCTTGCGCTCTATTTCTGCTTGAGCCGAAAAATAACTGGTTTCTAAAGAATCCCTGACAGACTTTAGAGAACCAAACATTAATGAATAACGTGGATATACCATATTACTAACCCAGTTACAAACCCAAAAAGCATTCTTCATGCTGAATGTAACAGCATCCGCACCTTTAGTATTATAACACTCTGGCTGTGAAGTATTTCCGCAATATACTGGCGTATAAGCAACCATATTACCATCATCATTGCCAAACCAAAGCACACCACCGATTTGTCTTGGAAGCCATGATCTTAATTGAGCAACATAAGAAAATGCTGTTTGTTGTGTTGACGTCGGACGTTCATTAAAATATTCCTTACCATCAACTTTATAGGTTAGAGGCGTTGGTCTATAAGGCATATTCCATACACCTTGACCAGGGTCTTTATCTAAAGAGAACGGAGTTCCTTCATAATGATCTCTCATGCATTCCTGTATATCTTGAACACTAACCTTGCGATTAGGCTTTATCCACAAAGGCATCGGTTCGGCATCTTTAACTTTTCCTTCTGCATAAGGCAAATAACGTTCCATATCTGTCGAGAAGTGGTTAAAAAAGCTCCACACACGAGCCTCGCAGAACCGTCTTCCAGAAAAATCAGGATAAGCATAAGCTTCACAAAAACTAAAATCTGCATCTTTACCACTAAACCATCCTTTTTCTCTTGCAAATGTTATGCAATCTTTTGAAAACATCACATTCTTTTTATCCTTTTGATTAAACGTACGAATACGGCTCTGATTTGCATGAGCACATATAGCATCGTCAGGAATTCTAACAGCTACCCATACAGTCCCCTTGCGTCCAGGTCCCTTTCCTATCATCTCCATTATCCATGCTTCGTTTGGATCACATATTGTAAAAGTCTCTCCGCCGGAACTATATCCATATTTATCGGTTAATGTAGTCATAACTTTTATTGCTTCTCGTGCGGTTTTTGAACGCTGTAAAGCTATATATATCAGAGAGCCATAATCCAAAATACCTGTTGTATCAACAAGTTCCTCTCTTCCCCCAAAAGTCGTTTCACCTATCGAAACTTGATATTCATTAATGTTTCCAATAACATTATAGGTTACCTCTGCTTCAGGTATCTGTCCGTGATAAACATTTGTATCCCAATCATAAATTTTACGTACAGAACCCTTCTCATGTTTACCGGCAGGATAATGACACAGGCCGATGAACAATCCATAGTCATCAGCGTTATAAGAACATATCACCGATCCATCAGCACTAGCTTTCTTGCCTACAATAAAATTGGTACAAGCCCAAGAGCTAAAATAACTAACTAACAAAAAAACTACTAAAACTATCCTTTTCATAAGCGATATAATTATTAATACTTAAAATTTTCCATTATGATTCTTTGGTTATCAAGTTTATCTGCAGCAATAATTTTAAGCATATGCATGCCTCCTGTACGTAAGACAGGAGCATTCTTCAAATTACATACATATATATTATTTTTTTCTTTGTACTCTAAAAGAACAAACTTACCATCTACAAATCCCTTAATATATTTTAATCCACTACCTGAGTCTGATGCTTGAACACGTATATTACCTGAAGTTCCAGATACCGACACATGAGGCGGAACATCATCGTAACAGATTTCATACTCAGCACCTAATTCTCTTATCTTAGTTATGACCCAGCCATCCTTATAAGTTCCACCCATGTATTTATCTATGCCAAAATGACTTACGACGTATAACTTATCCGTATCTTTAACAGGTTTATTCAATTTAATCTTTATTGTTGCCCATCCAAAGATAGGATATGATTTATTATAGAATCGCCATGAGTCTGATAATGATTCTGGTTGAAACTTTACATTAGGGTGCAATTCAACATTATCAGGCAAGGTCCCTTTTGGAAGTAACAAGCTTACCCCCGGACGTTGCAGATGATTAAATCTTTCATAACTCATCAAATTTATCAAATCCGGTTTTCTCTTTTTGGGAATCTGCTGTTTTACACCTTTTACAACAAAAGAATAATCGTAAGAATTACCAAAAACATCAGATATTGTATAAACAAATTTATAATCACGCTCCTGATCAATATTTATTATTCCACTATTATTCAAAGCATGAAGTATCGGCAAGCTATTTCCCGGTTCCTTAAACGACTTCATATACCATACATGCGTCCGGCAATAGTGATCATAATCCCCCCAAGAGTTAACCATCCTATTACAACGAACCGGTATGCTGTCTATGTCACTCTCAAAAACTAACTTTCCATCAACGGTCAACCGGGTATTCCTGATTCCAAGTATTCCATAACTACCTTCCATGTAATCATTCGCCCATATACCAAATCCGACCTCTCCCCAAGCTGTAAATACACGCGACAACGAAGAAGATGCAAAACCATAAGACTGCTTTTGGACCGATCCGCAAAAAACGCCCTTACCTTCAATAGGATAAGCCATAAACGCATGTGCAATAGGCCTTGTCTTATCTACGACATACTCTTTCAAGTACTGCAATGGATCAAGATAACTCCATGTTTTTGTATCATGAAATTCAAGATGCAAATGCGGAGCACGACTTGCTCCGGAATTTCCGCTAACAGCAATAAGTTGTCCTCTGGCAACAGGAAAGTCTGTAGGCTTTAATCTCACATCAACAAAATAGCTTTGGTTTAGATATTGCCATTTCTGCACAATAGCACCAAGCTGCGGTATAAACTTTTTTAAATGACAATATACACTTGTCTTACCACCAGGATGGTTCACATAAACTGCATATCCAAAGCCATCAAGCCCAACAGTTATTCTACTAACATAACCATCAGCTACAGAAAATATCGGTTTGCCTTCAACCTGCTCTGTTCTGATGTCTATTCCGCCATGAAAGTGATTTGGACGCGGCTCACCAAAGTTGCCGGCCAATGAAATTGGATAATTCACGGGAGAACCAAAACTCGTAATTGCAGCAAGAATCAAAGATGAAAACAAACTAAACATTTTCTAAAAACAAAGTTTAAAAACAAATTATAAACATATTTACATACTGAAAGACGTTCTATAGAATGCACTATTAGGGTCAAAAGAGAACGTTTATCAGTATGTAAATATAATTAATCTATTAACAAGCTTTAAAGCTCATATCAAGACACTTAACAGAATGGGTCAATGCCCCGACAGAAACGAAATCGACACCGCATTCAGCATAACTTCTTATCGTATCAAAAGTAATACCTCCACTTGATTCCGTCTCATATTTTCCATTTATCATTTTAACAGCTTTACGCGTATCATCTACAGAAAAATTATCCAACATGATTCTGTCTATACCGCCATGATCAAGCACTTGCTGCAATTCGTCAAAATTACGTACTTCTATCTCAATTTTTAAATCAAGCGAATTTGCTTTCAAATAATCATGACATCTGTCTATTGCGTTATTTATTCCACCGGCAAAATCTACGTGATTATCCTTCAGAAGAATCATGTCAAACAATCCTATACGGTGATTCACTCCTCCACCTATCTTCACAGCCTGCTTTTCGAGCATACGCATACCAGGAGTTGTTTTTCTTGTATCCAAGACATGTGTTTTTGTTCCTTTAAGCAACTCAACATACTTATTTGTGGTTGTTGCTATACCGCTCATTCTTTGCATTATGTTCAGCATGAGACGTTCTGTTTGCAACAAAGATCGTACCTTTCCAGACACAATCATTGCAATATCGCCCTTCTTTACATGAGAGCCATCTTCGATAAGCACTTGCACCTCAAGAGAAGGATCAAATCTTGCAAATACCCTTTTTGCCACTTCCACACCTGCCAGAATACCATCCTCCTTAATAAGCAAATGTGACTTACCCATGGCACTTTCCGGAATACAACACAATGTAGTGTGGTCACCATCACCGATATCCTCGGCAAAAGACAGATCAATAAGTCTGTCTTCTAATTCATCAACTGAATACATATTAAAAAATTTTATTCAAAGTTCTATAAATAAACACCTACGCCTATACGTAAACCGATTTTAGAAAAATCAGAGTGATTCTTAAACGACTGGTCGTAATATACGGCAGGTTCAATCGTTACTGTTCTATTTAAGAAGAATGCATATCCGACTTCTATACCCGGCATCAAATCGTTGTAATTATGATTTGCATGTATCAATTTTGCATTAACACCAAGATACAATCCATTTTGAACTATATAATAGCGTCCTCCAATGCCTATAGAATAAGAATTTGCGACATCATCATTTCCACTATGCTGTATACCAGCCTGAGCTGTTATCATCCAGTCGTCAGCCAAAAGATATCCACCTTTTAAATCAAGACCGATATTAAAATTTTCTGCTCCGCTATAACTAAGATCCAGTCCTGTAAGAGATGCACCAACATAATACTTACCTTGCTCAAACTGAGAATATCCAGAAAGAGCAAACGCCATAAAGGCTATCAACATTACAATTTTTTTCATATATACATTGTTTATTTTTTAGTATCAACGAATATAGAATTAATGAACTGATATAAAACACTATATAAAATTTTACTTTCATACAAATGTATGTTTTTATCATTTTCATTATTCCCTATCATATGCAAAAGTACATATTTAATTTGAAAAACAAAAAAAATAATATAACTTTGCATCATAATCGATTTACAAATATCAAATGAAAATTTCAATCAAGCAATCATTCCTCAATATAGTAATCATATTGTTATTTATATGCTTTTCAGAAACATGCAATTCCCAAAGCTTTGTTTTCAGGCAACATCCCAAATACGAGGTCAGGGCCGTGTGGCTTACAACAATAGGCGGACTTGACTGGCCACACAGCTATGCGCAAACGGAAACATCAATAAAAAAGCAAAAGAAAGAATTAATTGACATACTTGACAAGCTGAAAAAGGCAAATATTAATACTATATTATTCCAGACAAGAATAAGAGGCACGGTTATTTATCCTTCATCCATAGAGCCTTGGGACGGATGCTGTTCCGGCTTTCCTGGCAAATCCCCCGGATATGATCCGTTAGGATTTGCAATAGCAGAATGCCATAAAAGAGGTATGGAACTGCATGCATGGATAGTTACAATTCCTGTAGGAAAATGGAACGGAATAGGCTGTAGAACATTGCGCAATAAATATCCCAACTTAGTAATCAAAAACGGTGGAGAAGGATTTATAGACCCTTCAAATATTTTGGCTGCTCAATATATATCAGATATTTGTAAAGAAATCTCCGACAATTACGATATAGACGGAATACATCTTGATTATATAAGATATCCCGAAAAATGGAAATTGGAGATACCACTTTCTAAAGCAAGAAAAAATATTACAAACATTGTAAAAGAGATTTACAACAAAGTCAAAAGTACAAAACCATGGGTGAAACTAAGCTGTGCTCCAATTGGCAAATACGATGATCTCACCAGATATTCCAGCCGTGGATGGAATGCATATAAAAAAGGATGCCAGGATGCACAAAGCTGGATCAAACAAGGCCTAATGGATCAGCTTTACCCCATGATGTACTTTCGCGGAAATCAATTCTATCCTTTTGCCATAGACTGGAAAGAAAATTGCAATAACAGGACAATAATACCCGGATTGGGCATTTATTTTCTAGATACCTCCGAAGGTAATTGGAATATAGATGAGATTAAGCGTCAAATGTATGTTACGAGAAGTCATGGCATGGGCTATGCCTTCTTTAGGAACAAATTCTTTTATGATAATACCAAAGGGCTGTATTCATTCACAAAAGATGAATTTAATCTATATCCAGCCTTAACTCCTCCAATGGAATGGGCAAAAGCTCCAATGCCACAATCACCACAAAATTTATCTGTAAAAGTTACAGATAAAAATGAAATTATAACATGGGATAAAACAGATAACAATTATGGCGGCATTATGTATAATGTTTACGTCAGTAAGAAATATCCTGTTGATATAAATGACAGCAGGAACATCTTGGCGACAAGGATAAAAGATAACTATATTGCAATTGAAACAGACTCAAAATGCGACCTCTTTTATGCGGTTACTAGTATAGACCGTTATGGCAATGAAAGCATTCCCACACAGCAAAAACAGTCTGACAAATCTGCAATCACAGACAAATTTATTAAAAATGACGGCAAGAAACTTTTATTACCAGACAAAGGGAAAACCTTAGATAGCGAATACGTTATAGTAAAAAGTCTGGCAGGTAATATAATTTCAATACATCCATACAAAGGCAAATATGCAGATATAAGCAATCTTGAGAATGGGTGTTACATTCTATTATCATTAAATAAAAAAGACATAGCACATAGATTAGGATACTTTATGATTAAAAGATAACACTTCGAATGGATGTTGTTTATTCCTATACGCTTTTGTTTGTTCCACAAAAGCGTGGTCAGTAAAAATTTTAACATCAAATATTCATTTAAAATAACTCAATGAGTTTTATGCAAAAACTCATTGAGTTATAACTAAAAACCCATTGATTTTCATTAATGAAACCAATGGGTTTATAAGTCTATAATTCGACATTAAATTAATTATATTTATTATAACATTACCACAAGAAATATAAAATCATCAAGTTATATTTATAATCAGACAAACAACAATATTATTATTGGATAATATATAAAACTACACAACAAAGTTTCGTTATTATCACTTTTTCTTATGCCTCATTTTATCTGCAGCTCGTTTAAAGATCTGCCGATGGAAACGCTCTTCTGCTTTCACAATGTCATAGACTTTGCCCGCAGGTAATATCTGCATAAATTTTTCATGATAAGTTTTCTGAAGTTGTTTTATTTCAATTTCACACTTATCACGCTTCATAAGATTCTTTTTGCATTCAGCATCCGTTGTCGGCTTTATTCGTTTTAACTTTTTAAGTTCATCATGAATTGACCGCTGCTTACGTAACATCTCCGAATAAAGCGGAAAGAATTCTGAAGCCTCTTTTGGAGACAAGCCCGCCTTTCGTGTGATATACTGCTCTAATTCTGCTTGAAAACGTTCTGGTGTAAAATGTCTATTCTTATTCTGTGCATCTGATATATTAAATGCTAATATAAAGAATAAACAAATTATAAATCTTCTCATTTTATTATTATCATTCATTTTCCACATAAGAATAAATGTCATCATTATCAAGCATGGCATAATCTGAAATTTCGTCTAAAATATAATCAGCATAAACTGAAGATGACATATTTTCTGATATATTGTCTGCGTGATTCTGATAAGATTCTTTTTCTAAACTATTAAAATATATTGTTCCGGAAACTAGAAGAACCGCAGCAAAACATGCGGCCCACTTCAATGGACGCATAAACGCTTTTATTGCAGGGCGCTTATTAGGTACGGCTGGCTCAACCACGTTCTGCATCAGACTCTTCTCCAAAGAATCAAAATAGCCTTCAGGAACTTTGAATGGCCGCTGGCTGCCAAATTTTTGTTTAAGCAATTGTTCTTCTTTCATAATAAATAATTATTATTCTTTTATTCTATGACGGAACTTCCCATTAAAAGTTTAATTGCCTGTCAAAAAAAGTCATTCATGTAGATGAAAATAATCCGAAATCTTTTTTACTGCAATATGATACGAGGCCTTCAACGCGCCTTCTGAGGTGTTGAGAATTTCACTGATTTCACTATATTTCATATTATCGAAATATTTCAAATTGAAAACCGTCCTCTGTACATCAGGCAATGTCGCAACAGCCTCTAACAATAATGCATGTGCCTCATCACCATCAAAATACTCATCAGCCATAAGAGTCTTTGAAACCGACGGTGACTCTGAAATATCTATAGTTGAATTATTTTTATTTTTGCGCAAATAATCTAAAGCCTCATTTATGGCAATACTGCACAGCCACGTAAATAACTTTGATTTATTATGAAAAGAATCAATATTATTCCATGCTTTAAGAAACGTATTTTGCAACACATCATTAGCGTCTTCATGACATAGAACAATATAACGTATCTTCCAATACAATCGTTCACCATATAACTTTACGATTGCATCAAAAGCTTTACGCCTTGTAGTTTCAGAGGCCAGCATCCTGCATATTAAATCTTCACTTAATGCCATATTATTCAATAAACGGAGACAATTTCTCTATCAGGACATCGTCATAGCCATAAACATCATCATAATAGCATAATTGTCCACAAATGCCATCATAAACAGTATAATAGGTAATATATAATGGTATTGGCGGATTTACATTCAAAGTATTTACGAGACGTTTTCTGTCTATATTTCTCTTCTTCAACGAATCTACATCATTAATGAAATCAACAGACATTGAATACTGTAATCTGTCTTCCATCTCCTCTGCACGTTCGCCTAATAAGAATAAAGCCAGTTCCAGAGGACGCTCTACTCTAACACAACCATGGCTCACAGCTCTTTGGGTGCGCTTGAACGCCCATGGTGCAGAGGTGTCATGAAGAAAGACGGAAAAATTATTATCAAATCTGAAAATAATACGCCCTAAAGAGTTCTTTTTACCTCCAGCCTGAACAATATATTGATCATTTGACATTATTCTATCATATGAGACCTGCTCAGGAGCCAACTTACCCTTTTCTCTGTCCAAAACAAACATCCCCATTTTATGCATATAAGAATAATTATGCAAAAATCCTTTGGAAATGCTTTTAGGAACAATCCATTGCGGATTTACATCCATGCGCTTAATCCAGCTGGTAAGTATCGGAGTCTTGAAATTAATCTCGCCACAACATACCTTCATTGTTTGCGATTTTTCACCATCAAAAGCGTATAATTCAAATGAAGGTATATTCACAACTATATATTTATTGTGCAAATCTGTATTAGGCATTCCACGCAAACGCCATCGACACCGTTCAATATTACACAATATTCTTAACCGTTCAGATTTGGTTAAATTCGGATTATCTAACTCTTTCAACAACTTACCGACCAAACGTCCTTTAGGAAGGGTTGTATGCCAGAACTCAGCTACACTGTCATTCAAAATATGGCTGATGGCTCTAAAATAGAATTTTTTGTCCGGGCGTAATACTTTTAAATCACACAATTGTCTGAATCGTGTTGTCAAAGAATCCGCCTGATACTCTTCCAAACTATTATATAAATAATCAGGATTAACAAAGCCAAAATACTGTCCTGCAGAATATCTTAAAAAGGCTTTTGTCAGGTTATACTCTAAACGAGCCAAAATTCGGTTTAGATTATCATTTGAAGACTCTATGTCTAAACTACGTGCCAAGTAAAGATCCTTTTCTATTTTAGAGACACGAAAAGCGTCTTTGCTCAATCCATAATAATCAATGCCCTTAAGAAGACTCAAAAGAGTATCTGCACGGTCATATATACCATAACGGTTTATCCACAAAAACGGTTGTTGCTCTTTATAATATTTATTTACAAACCCATCCATGGGCAATGCGACTCCGTCTTCACTTGCAATTTTGGATATATGTTCACGTATATCAACTATGTCCAAAGAATACTTTTCATCCCGTAAATCTGAAAATGTATCTAAATTAATATTTTTGTCATGATTATTTGTCGCGTCATGACAAGATGACACGAGCAGACACAAAAGTATAAGGTAAAATAACTTTAACAAAACAGACAAAATACTACTTAACCGAAATCTTCCTTACGACTTTACCAACTTTAACAATATAACAGCCTTTAGGCAAATTCAAATCGTAATATCTATCTGAACCATCAACTTTTATGGACATTATTTTTACTCCGGCAACATTGTATATATACAACATCTGCCCATTGGCTCCAACAACGCGAATTGACGATGAATTAACAGAGATTGAAACGCTCTGACTTTCAACATCAATTATCTCTATTGCCGAATTGGAATTGGCAACAGAAGGAGTTGCGACAGACAACAGCAACACTGCAGACAGAATAAAAAGTAAGTTTCTTAACATAAAAGCTTCTTTTTTATTACCGCAAAGATAAAATATTTTTACGATATAACAAAATATTATACGTTTTTTTTTACTTACACATCAAAAACAGCCATTTCATTCGCTAAATCTGTATTCGGGAAGAGTTCTTGAGCTTCCTTTAGAATAACATCTTCATTTTCATAGCGCGCAGAAAAATGTCCGACAACAAGTCTTTTAACCTTTGCCTTCAATGCCACCATGGCCGCCTGTCTTGCTGTACTATGATAATATAACTTTGCCCTATTCTCGTTTTCACTACAATAAGTTGCCTCATGATACAGCAAATCCACATTTTCCACCATCCTGTATAGTTCCGGCATGTATCTGGTGTCAGAACAATACGCATATGATCTTGGCGGATCCGCAGGGAAGGTAAGATAAGAATTTGGAATTACGTCGCCGTCAGCAGTAATCCAGTCTGCCCCATTTTTTATGTTATTACGCTGGCATTCAGGTATGCCATAAAAGTCTATCATATCGCGTCTTATATGCGGTAAGGTCGGTTTCTCACGGAATAAATATCCGCAACACGCAACACGATGTTCTAGAGGTATAGAGCTAACCGTAAGACTTTTATCCTCATATATCACATCATTACGCTTCGTATCTACCACATGAAATACAACTTCATATTCCAATCCATTACAGAACAGGTCCAGTTGCTGCTGCAATATAGGGAAAAAGTCTTTAGGCGCAAACACATGCAAAGGACTTATACGGCCAAGCATACCCAGCGTAGAAATCAGGCCGATAAGACCGAAACAATGATCTCCGTGCAGATGACTTATAAAGATGGCAGAAAGTTTATTGAAATTAATACGTGAACGCCTTAATTGCACTTGTGTTCCTTCACCACAATCAACCATAAACATCTTATCACGGACAAGAACAACCTGCGAAGAAGCATTATGCTTCAACGTAGGCAAAGCACTGCCGCATCCTAATATATAGACTTTAAATGGCTGCATGTATTTTATATATTACACAAGATACACAAACTATTTAGCCTCTTTCGACAGACGTTTATAGCCATAGATTCCTTCTGTATTCTCCAGATAAAGTGAATCTGCACCCAAAGAATAGATGTCAAATGTATCTGACGATAAAATCAGCTTACCATTTAATATCTTCCATTCTGTATACGGCTTCGGCTCCTTCATACTACCTTCAACGACCCCGCCCTCACAAATTTCAAAACTCTTGTCAAGGCTGACCCATTTACCCAATAGAGACGTAAGGTTAATTACCTTTTCTGCAAAAAGTCCTTCCTCACTTTTCGGACCCGAGATCACTGCCAGCCGGTCACCAACAAACAATCCTCCTTGAACGTTTGAGCACGTATCAAGTCCCTCCAATGTATATGTCAAGGTGTCTCCCTTATCTGTAATCAGTTCAAGTGTGTGCATTGCAGTACCTTCACCACATTTGCCATACACGGTAGTGTCTGCTATTTCGTTATCAGAAACATTCTCAACTACAGCCTTTGCATTTTTTTTATTGTCACATCCTATCGCTACAATGCAGCACAACAAGAAAGCCAAACTAAGTTTACTCATAATTGTATTATTTATTCGTTTTTTCTTCTTTTTTAGCTTCATTCCATAGTTCATCCATTTCAGCCAAAGTCATCTCTGTCAATGGCTTACCAACTTTTATAGAATGATTTTCTATATAGTTAAAACGTCTGATAAACTTCTGATTTGTATGTTCAAGAGCCGTATCAGGATTTAAATGATAAAGACGTGCTGCATTTATGACACTAAACAAGAAATCACCCAACTCTTTTTCAGAAGCTTCATTATCATCCTTACGCAATTCTGCTTCAAGCTCAGAAAGTTCTTCTCTCACTTTAGCCCAGACATCGCCCTTATCTTGCCAGTCAAAACCGACATTACGAGCTTTATCCTGTATGCGATAAGCTTTAATAAGTGAAGGCAGTGCAGCCGGCACACCGGAAAGAACACCCTTATTACCATCCTTTTCCTTTAATTTTATCTGTTCCCAGTTCTCCAAAACCTTATCTACTGTATCAGCTTTCACATTACCATAGACATGCGGATGTCTGAAAATAAGCTTATCAGCCTGCATGTTACATACATCAGCAATGTCAAAATCTCCTGTCTCGCTGCCTATAAGTGCATAAAAACAAACATGCATAAAGACATCTCCAAGTTCTTTGCATATATTTTTCTTGTCGTCTTTCATCAAGGCGTCACACAATTCAAACACCTCTTCTATCGTATTTGGCCTAAGGCTCTCATTTGTTTGCTTTTTATCCCACGGACATTTTTCGCGTAACGTATCAAGTACATCCAATAAACGTCCAAATGCTTCAAGTTTTTCTTCCTTTGTATGCATAATATGTATTTTAGTTATGCAAATGTAGATATTTTCCACGAATATTTTGTACATTTGCAACGTTTTTTATTGAATTAGGCAAAATAAATAAAAATAAGATAAGAAATGGAACTTGCAAGTAAGTACGACCCAAAAGATGTAGAGTCAAAATGGTATCAATATTGGCTTGACAATAAGCTTTTCAGCAGTAAACCTGACGGAAGAGAGCCTTACACCATAGTTATTCCTCCACCTAATGTAACGGGAGTGCTCCATATGGGACACATGCTCAACAATACTATTCAGGACATTTTGGTAAGACGTGCCAGAATGGAAGGCAAAAATGCCTGCTGGGTGCCAGGAACAGACCATGCATCTATTGCTACAGAAGCAAAAGTTGTAAACAAGTTGGCACAGGAAGGTATAAAGAAGACCGACTTGACACGCGACGATTTTCTTAAGCATGCATGGGACTGGACAAATGAGCACGGTGGAATAATCTTAAAGCAGTTAAGAAAACTTGGTGCAAGCTGCGATTGGGACAGAACAGCATTCACCATGGACGAAAAACGCTCCAAAGGAGTGATAAAGGTATTCTGCGATTTGTATAACAAAGGACTTATCTATCGTGGAGTACGAATGGTGAACTGGGATCCTAAAGCCCAGACCGCCCTTAGCGACGAGGAAGTTATTTATAAGGACGAACACAGCAAACTGTATTACCTTAGATACAAGGTTGTTGAAGAACCTGAAAAATATGCCATTGTTGCAACTACACGTCCTGAAACAATCATGGGCGATACAGCTATGTGCATAAACCCTGACGACCCGAAAAACACATGGTTAAAAGGAAAACACGTAATCGTTCCTTTAGTAAATCGTCAGATACCAGTCATCGAAGACAGCTATGTTGATATAGAATTTGGAACAGGTTGTCTGAAAGTTACACCGGCACACGACATAAATGACCATGCATTAGGTCTGAAACACAATTTGGAATCGATCGATATCTTTAACGATAACGGAACAATATCTGAAGCAGCCGGTCTGTATGTCGGCATGGACAGAATGGATGTCAGAGCTCAAATTGAAAAAGATCTTAAAGAAGCCGATCTGCTTGAAAAGGTTGAAGACTATAACAACAAAGTTGGCTTCTCTGAAAGAACTAATGTACCAATAGAGCCAAAACTCTCAACACAGTGGTTCCTGAAAATGCAACACTTTGCTGACATGGCACTTCCACCGGTTATGAATGATGAAATTAAATTCTATCCGGCAAAATATAAGAACATTTATCGCCATTGGATTGAAAACATTAAAGACTGGTGCATAAGCCGCCAGCTATGGTGGGGACATCGCATTCCGGCATATTACCTACCTAACAATGGCGGATTTGTTGTTGCAGAAACTCCGGAGGAAGCACTTACTATGGCCAAGGAAAAAAGCGGCAACAACGATCTGACCATAGATGACCTGAAACAGGATGAGGACTGCCTTGACACATGGTTCTCATCATGGCTGTGGCCCATATCCGTTTTCAACGGCATCAACGATCCTGACAACGAAGAAATAAAATATTATTATCCTACTTCAGATCTTGTTACCGCACCAGATATCATCTTCTTCTGGGTTGCTCGCATGATAATGGCCGGATATGAATATAAAGGAACATTCCCGTTTAAGCATGTGTACTTCACAGGTATTGTACGTGACAAGCTTGGCCGTAAAATGAGCAAGAGTTTAGGTAACAGCCCTGACCCTATAGAACTTATCGACAAGTTCGGAGCCGATGGCGTTCGTATGGGAATGATGTTGTCAGCACCTGCCGGCAACGACATTCTCTTCGATGAGAGTCTATGTGAACAGGGAAGAAACTTCAATAATAAGATATGGAACGCATTCCGTCTGATTAAGGGATGGGAAGTTTCAGATGCAGAACAGCCCACATCAAACAAGACTGCCGTAAAATGGTTTGAGGCCAAACTTAAAATCACTAACGACGAAGTAAATGACCTGTTTAAAAAATATCGCATATCTGAGGCATTAATGGCCGTTTACCGTCTCTTCTGGGATGAGTTCTCAAGTTGGTATCTCGAGATGATAAAGCCTAACTACGGCACACCTATCGACCGCAATACATACGACATGACGCTGAAGTTCTTTAATGAGCTTTTGAAGATGCTACATCCGTTCATGCCGTTCATAACAGAAGAATTATGGCAGCATATATATGAACGCAAAGAAGGTGAAAGCATTATGCGTGATTGTCTGTCAATTCCGGCCTCAACAAAAGAAGATGAGAATCTGGTAGCAGACATTGAAAATGTTAAACAGATAATCAGTAACATCAGAACAATAAGAAATCAAAAGAACATATCACCCAAAGAGGAACTTGAACTGCAGGCTATCGGTGAAAATAAATATGCCGCATATGACGATATTACAATAAAGATGGCAAACTTAAAGTCCATAAATATTGCGGAGGGCAAGTCTGCCGATACAATACAGTTTATGGTCGGCACTGATGAATATGCAGTACCTGTAGGTGATCTTATTGATGTTGAAGCAGAGATTGAAAAGCAGGAAGCACAACTAAAGCATCTGGAAGGTTTCCTTGCAGGTGTAATGAAAAAGCTTTCAAACGAAAAATTTGTTGCTCATGCCCCTGAAGCTGTTGTAGCATTAGAAAGAAAGAAACAGCATGACTCTGAAGAAAAGATAGCAATGTTGAAAGAATCACTTGCTAAATTAAAAAACAAGTAATATAAATAAAACCAGAAATGCTCAAGAGTATTTCTGGTTTTTATTTTAATGGTATTGGTTTCAATTGCCACAAGCGCAACAAGGCTGTAAATCACTTTACCATAAAGTGAACCTTGAAACAAAAACAGAGCAATTACGAAAGGGCACATATTGCAATGCAAAACATACGCTTTTACTTTGCAATATGTGCCCTTTTACTACCTGATATGCCGTATTTTGCAACAGCCGTAACGACCTTGCATGGCGCAAGTGTATAACACGCTGATATTCAGAATAATATTCAAAGTACATCAATCATGACTATATGTATTTAAAGCACCAATATATACTTTTGAATATTTATTGGCAAAATAATGCGGACGCTCATTCGTCATGACATTATTTACTTCACAAACATTATTACGCTTTATTTATATAGTCAACGATCCACTCTCCTACTTCTCTCGTGCCATAAAATTCACCTCCTTCTACCTGGATTTCAGGAGTACGTACATTGGCGTCAAGTGAAGCATCAACGGCCTTACGTATAAGCAATCCCTCATCTTTCAGACCAAAATACTCAAAAAGCATAGCCACTGATAAAATCTGAGCCAGAGGATTAGCGATGTTTTTGCCTGCAGCCTGCGGCCATGATCCATGTACAGGTTCGAAGACCGGAGTGCCTTCTCCTGTAGAAGCTGATGGCAGCAAGCCCATACTTCCAGAAATACAGCTACCCTCATCTGTGAGGATATCTCCAAAAGTATTTTCCGTAACGATTACATCAAAGAAGGTTGGTTCTACAATCATACGCATAGAAGCATTGTCCACAAACATATAATCAGTTATAACATCCGGGTATTCTTTTTCAATTTCTTTAGCAACTTGACGCCAAAGTCTGCTTGAAGCCAGCACGTTTGCTTTGTCAACAACAGTAACATGGTGTTTGCGCTTAATCGCATATTGATATGCTACCCTTAAAATACGTTCTACTTCCGGACGTGTATAATAATTTGTATCATACGCCTTTTCATCATCCTGATATTTTTCACCAAAATACATGCCACCGGTAAGCTCTCTTATACATATAAAATCTGCATTTTTTATTATCTCATCTTTCAATGGAGATTTATGCAACAGACACTCAAATGTTTGTACGGGCCTAACATTTGCAAAAAGTCCCAACTTTTTACGCATAGCTAACAGGCCCTGCTCAGGACGAACTTTAGCCCTAGGATCATTATCAAAACGAGGGTCACCTACAGCAGCAAACAACACCGCATCAGCCCACTTGCATATATTAAACGTATCATCAGGAAATGGGTCACCGACCAAATCTATCGCATGTGCTCCACATATAGCCTCTTGATACTCTATTTTATGTCTGAATTTTTCAGCAATGGCATCTATGACATCAACACCCTGCTTAATAATTTCCGGTCCGATACCATCACCAGGAAGAACAGCTATTTTAAGATTCATGATTATTTATTTAATGGTTTATTCTTTATCACTTCATAAAAACACCTATTCGATCATATAAATTACAATATTCCCATTATTCCACTTTAAACATTCTGCTTACAGATGCGCCATTATTATATTCTAATTATAATTTCATACATTATAACATCTAAAATGGTAATGGACCGTTATCTGGAATATCACCAATATACGGCGACGGGCCCAAATCATCTCCATTAATCTTCGAACCAATAATCTCTCCTCCACCGATTGGCGACTTATCAGAATCTGTTGGATTCTCAAAACGCGTAAACTCTCCACGGAAATTCAACAACACATCCCCTGTACCACCTTTACGGTGTTTAGCTATAATAATCTGAGCCTTTCCGTGAAGATCGTTTCCTTTTTCATCAGTAAAAATTCTGTAATATTCCGGTCGGTGAACAAACAGCACCATATCGGCATCCTGCTCAATCGCACCAGACTCACGCAAGTCACTGAGTTGAGGCCGCTTTCCGTCTATACCTTCACGTCCTTCTACAGTACGGTTCAACTGAGACAAAGCCAATACAGGAATGTCCAACTCCTTTGCAAGTCCCTTCAATGAGCGGCTGATGGTTGACACCTCTTCCTGTCTGCTTCCAAAACGTGCTCCGTTGGCATTCATAAGCTGCAAATAGTCTATCATTATTACTTGCACTCCTTTTTCTCTTACTAGACGTCTTGCCTTTGTTCTTAATTCAAAAATAGACATACCCGGAGTGTCGTCAATATAAATCGGCGCAGCCTGAAGTTTTCTTACGTTCTTATCAAGTCGTTTCCATTCTTCATCATCCAGCTGTCCATTAAGTATTTTCTTACCTTCAATCTCACATACATTAGATATCAGACGGTTAACCAGCTGAACATTGTTCATTTCCAATGAAAAGAATGCTATAGGCGTATCGTAATCAACAGCAATATTTTTTGCCAAAGATAATGCAAATGAGGTTTTACCCATAGCCGGACGACCAGCTATAATAACCAAATCGCTTCTTTGCCATCCGGATGTATAATCATCTAATTTGGCATACCCAGTAGGAATACCCGTTAATCCACCTTTGTTTGCTGCAGCTTTTTGCAAGATTTCGACAGCCTGTTTTACTACAGGATCTATTTGGGTATAATCCTGCCTCATGTTTTTTTGTGACAGTTCAAATAGTGAACCCTCAGCCTCCTGCATAAGCTCATCTACATCTACAGTTTCATCAAAGGCCTTTGTCTCGATTACACTCGCAAAGGAAATTAATTGCCGAGCCAAATATTTTTGTGCTAAAATCTTAGCATGATATTCAATATGTGCAGATGATGCCACACGTTCACTTAACTCCAATATATAGCCAGCTCCACCAATGTCATCTAGAGTTCCCTCGCGCTTCAATTCTTCAACAACAGTCATAATATCCACAGGATCTTCATTCAAACTTAGAGTTTGAATAGCCTTGTATATTTTCTGACTACGCGGTTCGTAAAAAGTTTCGGGATGCAAAATCTCACTAACAACGGAAAAGGCATCCTTATCAACCATCAAGGCTCCAAGGACCATCTTTTCTATATCAACAGCCTGAGGCTGCATATGGATGCTATTATTATTTACTTTACGGGTTTTCTTATTTTCAGGCATAATATTTACATAATAATTTGCGCAAAATTACAAATAAATCTTCGGTTTAAGACTATTAAATTCAATTTAAATAGTTACCTTTACAAACAAAAATAAAAATGACTATGATTCAACGACCATGTGCAAAAATAAATTTAGGCCTTAATATTGTCAGCAAAAGGCCTGACGGATATCATAATCTAGAAACAGTGTTTTATCCAATAAATCTAAATGACGAGATATGTATTGAACCTGTACTTGATAAAGAAATCACAAAGTACCAATGTTCTTTAAGTATAAAAGGGATTAATATAGAAGGCGATTTACAACAAAACTTAATTGTTAAAGCTTATAATATTCTAAAGAAATACTATCCACAAATTCCAAATGTCAATGTAACCCTTACCAAAAATATTCCAACGCAAGCCGGCATGGGTGGAGGTTCGTCTGATTGTGCGTATACAATAAAAATGTTAAACGAGATGTTTAACCTGAAAATGTCAATAAAAGACATGCAATCTTTTGCATCTAAATTAGGTGCAGACTGCCCTTTTTTCATAAATCCACAGCCATCATACGCAACGGGCATCGGAGAGATATTGACACCTATAGACATCAATTTGAGCAAATATAAAATTGCGATTGTAAAACCTCCCGTAATGATAAGTACGAAAGAGGCTTTTTCAAACATCATAGTTAAACAGCCAATAAAATGCTGCAAAGAAATCGTAGCACAGCCGATAGAAACATGGAAAGAAGAACTGATAAACGATTTTGAAAATAGCATCTGCACTATACATCCAGAAATAGGTAGAATTAAAAACAGGCTATATGATTTAGGCGCTATTTACGCTTCAATGACGGGAAGTGGAAGTGCTTTATTCGGTATATTTGAAAAAGAGATAGGAAATCTTGATCGCATATTTGAAGATTGTTACACACACATTGTTTAATATTGAAATAGTCCAAGATTTTGCTTTCACCACAAAATCTTGGACTACCTCAATGATTCTCAATTGTTAGCGTAATTCTTTAATAAAACCATGCCTATAAGCATAAAGCAGTTTTTCCAACTCTGCAATTTGCTTTTTCAAATCACGTCCTATATCTGTATCTGCCACAAGCATTCTATGTGATGACATTTCAACAATCTGTGTTGTACTTTTAATATCGGACCCTCTAAGTATTGCATCTTCTGTACTCGTAAATGGTTCATGCTGAACTAACTGGAAGCCTCTACTATGATAAACCAATGTATATCCGGCAATACCCGTTTCTTCATGATACGCCTGCGAAAATCCGCCATCAATAACCATTAGCTTACCATTAGCCTTTATCGGGTTCTCTCCATTTACGACATGAACAGGGACATGTCCATTAATAATATGCCTATTCTGACCGCTCACTCCAAAAGCATCAAGAATGGCATCACACTCTTCCTCATTGTTTCTTAATTTAAAATAATTTCCTTTTTCCTCTTTATATGTAGATTTGTCCTTAAGAAAGTAACGTTCAAAAGTTGCCATCTTAGACTTATCAAACAAAACTGAATTTCGCCCACACCACAAGTAAAGGAAATAATCTACAGAAAATTCCTTCTCACGAGGATCTGAATCATTTTGGAATGCATTTCTAATAATATGTTCCGTCCGATTCATCAGTTCACGTCCTTTGTACTTATGACCTTTGCAAAGTTCCACTTCTTTAAGACTACCATCATCGTTTAAAGGAACGGAAGCATGAAATAAAAGATTATCATTAATTATGGTATATAATGAACCATGACTCAACAATAGCCTTATATGCTTATGAAGCTTCTCGTTAACAGTAAACGAGTGATGAAGTTTACTCATAAGTATAATTTCATCTGGTGTCAATTCATATGGTGCATTAGGATTTACAGTCGGGAAACAGCAGCTTTTCATTTCATAAGACTTTCCAGAGATATTGCATGTCGCATTATCATAATCAATACATTCCAATAAAAGTCTATCTTGCATATCCCATTCAGGATGACGTTTTATCATAGAAGCTTCCACCTTAAATTGAATGATAGTGATAGCTTTATGCATCAATGCAGTCAACCGTTTTGTCTTATCGTCAATGTCTGTACTGCCTCCATTAATTTTAGGCATAAACTCCTCACAAGGATCATCGCCATAATGCTCCATCGCAAATGTTGCCAATGGAATAAGATTTATACCATACCCTTCTTCCAGCGTAACAAGATTTGCATAACGCAAAGACAAACGTATTACATTACATATACAAGCATCATTACCGGCACAAGCCCCCATCCAAAGTATGTCATGGTTTCCCCATTGAATATCCCAATTGTGATAATTCGTTAGTACATCCATTATAATATGCGCACCTGGTCCACGGTCATAGACATCACCTAATACATGCAATAGATCAATTGCCAAACGCTGTATCACATGAGAAATCGCAATAATAAAATCATCCGCGCGTCCCGTTGATATTATTGTTTCGATTATGACATTAACATAAGCAGCTTTATCTATATCATCTGTACGTTCATGAAGAAGTTCCTGAATAATATAAGAGAAATCCTTCGGTAAAGACTTTCTAACCTTAGAGCGTGTATATTTACTAGAAACATCCCTACAAACCTTTACAAGCTGATGTATTGTTATATGATACCAATCCTCCAAATCCGGCTCACTGGCTTTAACAAGTTCAAGTTTCTCTTTGGGGTAGTATATCAAAGTACACAATTCCCTGATTTCCGATTCACGCAAATCATTGCCAAAGATTTCATTAACCTTACGTTTAATATTACCTGAAGCATTCTTTAACACATGCTGAAAAGATTTATACTCACCATGTAAATCTGCAAGAAAATGTTCAGTACCCTTAGGCAAGTTCAATATCGCCTGCAAATTTATAATCTCTGTACTGGCATCAGCTATTGTCGGAAAAGTATGAGACAACAATTGCAAATACTTTAAGTCCTTTTCAATGTCATAATTCCTTGTCTTCATTGTATATTAGATTTAAAAAACATTTTTCTCAATTTCTTCGTTTTACTATCATTAATCGGTTCTATAAACATAAAGCCTTCACTTAACCCATAACGCTCTTTCATTATTTGAAACAAGCGTGCTGTATCTTTTAAAATACCGGTCTCATGAACTTTATTATATAACTGAATTTCATCAAAATTATTATATTTTAAGCTAAGATATAAATCTAACATATCTTTTCTTTTAATCTCTATACGATGCTTTATACCATATAAGATTGTCATTATCTTAATCATGATATCACGTTCAAGATCAGAAAGACTTGAATCAGTCTTAATTTTTGAAGTATTTCTTATATTAGTAAGACGCTGTGGGTTATTTTCCAAGAGACAAAATATCCCGCCAATTTGTTCTTGTGAAAAAGGTTGGGATAAATTATATTTTTCAATTCCAGAAAAAACAAATTCTAATATTCCTTGGTTATATGAATGTAAAAGAATTCTACGCCATGCTTTATCATCAAGCGTTGAAAGAATCCTACGTTGATTATCTGACAATTGTAAGCCTGCAATATTTTCTGTCGCACCTGCATGCAACAAAATATCTTCTGCACAACAATCTTCAGAACTCATAAGCCAAAATGGATTACTGTCAACAACTATTTGATACATCCCAATTAGCCTATCAGACAATGGACTAATTGATTTTTCATAAATTTCATTGAATATATCAATTAATACAATATTCCTAATATTCTTATTTTGTTTTGAAACATATACATCATATTCCACATTACCAATATCCCCATTTGATTCATTTATATGGAGCGTCTCTGCATGTTCTGATCTTATCCCTAAGATTTTACATAAAAGCGTTGGATATCCAACATAATCAGATATGCTACATATCTCATTATCGCAAACAGCATGCAAGACTTTTGCATGCGACACTATATATCGTTGATAAATAACAGATTTTAAAAAATTACATAAACAATAATGGCCCGACGAATGCCAGGCCTCCAATTGTCTGTCAAATGTTATGATTGTAGGAATTCTATACTTTTCACAACATCTCTGAAGATAGTATGCATATATATTCCAACATGCATGAATATGTACCACATCCGGACGTATATCTGCCAAAAACTTCTTGAAGGAAGAATGCCATCTACCAAACAAATTCTTCAAGAGAGAGAATTTATGGACATGCACACTTCCCATATCTATACCAGGATAGTCAGCACACAATAAATGTACTTCTGCACTTTCTGCCATAGCCTTAATTAGAGCTATCTTATACTGAAGTCCTACAGACTCATTTATATCAGCAAAATTTGGTATAAAATGCAAGACTTTCATAATTCATTATGATTTATGACTTATATATTCATATTTATCTGATAATATGTATTTTATTGCAAATCTGAAATTACTGAAAGGCAGAGCCAATTCAAATGGAATAACTTTCCATAAACTAACATTTGCATTAAATCTATTAAGCACACGTTTCGCACATATTATTCTAGAAATAAAAGGAATCACCAATGCCATAAAAGAAAAAGGCAATATTACAAACCTGGCAGAAAGAACTGAATATATTACAGAAAAAATCACTAATATGAAACAAAGATAAAGCCCCAGCACATCCATATTAAATATTTGTCTATGTCTAAAACTCCGTTGAAGGTGTTTACGCGTTTCGAAATAAAACGTGTTTTTATTATTCCAAGCTTTTTTTGAGGGTTTATCTTCTACTAACATTACATCTTTAGATATTGCAATAGCTGCGCTCCCGAATTTAGAATATTTATTAACTAAAAAATCATATTCACCTCTAACATATTTCAAGTTACCTTGAAATCCGCGACCCGACATAAAATCGGCCTTCTTAAACAACAGATTATTACCATAAGTACTGTAAGCCAAACCTCTAAACGCTTCATACATATAGGTATATTCCTTATGAAGGCGATAGAACGTTTTAAATTGACCTGTGTCATCAGAATAATTACTATATCCAATAACAAGATTTATTCCATCCCTACATTTGGTACTCATGCCTTCAATCCAATGATTAGAAACAGGTTTACACACGGCATCAGTTAATAAAATCAAATCATTTTTAGCTGCCTTCACACCTAATGTTATTGCAAGTTTTCGTCGACTCATATACCGAGATGTTTCTGGTACAAATGTAGTATATAAGTTTTTATACTTATTGTACGTTTTCAAAACATCTGCCGTTCCATCTTCATCACGACTTACAACAACAATTATTTCATATCCGGCAGAATAATCCTGAGAAAGAAAATATTTCAGATTATTATCTAACTCTACAGAATTATTATCCGAAATAATGACAACTGATACAGGCTTTAAATTCTCTGCAGAATCTGTTTCTTCTTTATCGAACATTTTTTTAAAAAACGTATCAAATAAAGAAGAACAGAGTGCAGAAATCACCAAAATTATACAAATAACAATTGTTATATTGTCTAAAATTAGCATTATTCAATTCTATTTTTTAATTACAATATATCTTCCTTAATATAGCCAATTGGCAAAGAACGACAATTATATTGAGATGCCATAATTTCACCATAAGCACCAGCGGAACGTATAGCAATTATATCATTACGATGGCATTCGTCCAAATCTATTGATTTAGCAAAAACATCACTAGACTCACATATTGGGCCTACAACATCATAAGTATTTATACATCCATCATTACTAATGTTTTCAATCTTATGATATGCATGATATAAAGCTGGTCGTATAAGGTCTGTCATCCCGGCATCAACTATTACAAACTTCTTAGCTGTACCCTCTTTTACATATAACACCTTCGTTATTAAAGATCCACATTGACCAACAACAGAACGCCCAAGTTCAAAATGAAGACTCTGCCCCTTACGGAGTTTAAGATGTTTTGCATACGTTTCAAAATATGATTTAAAATCCGGTATTGAAACACGGTTTGGATGTTGGTAATCAATACCAAGTCCGCCACCAACATTTATCATCTCAACATTAATATGATGAGCCTCCAATTTAACTTGAATCTCGTTAATACGATTACATAATGCCACAAAATCGCCCATATCAAGGATTTGTGAACCTATATGAAAATGCAATCCCATGAATCTCACGTTCTTCATATGTGAGATTCTTGCAATAACATTCTCCATATCCGACATCGCAATGCCAAACTTATTTTCAGCAAGTCCTGTAGTTATGTTAGCATGTGTATGTGCTCCAACGTCAGGGTTGATACGCAATGCTACAGAAGCGACCTTACCGCAGTTTTCTGCAAGACAATTAATCACTTCCAGTTCAGGTATACTCTCTACATTAAAGCAAAAAATATTTTTTTCTAAACCGAGTTTTATTTCTTTGTCATTCTTCCCTACTCCTGCAAATACAATTTTATTTGAAGGAAAGCCTGCATTAAGTGACGCTAATATTTCACCTCCACTAACACAGTCAGCTCCCAATCCGGCCTGACATATTATATTTAAAACCTTTGGGTTAGCATTTGCTTTTATTGCATAATGCACACAAAAATTTTCATATTTGCCGGCCTCTTTATTTATCGTATTTAAAGTTTCACGCAACAAATCTGTATCATAGTAATAAAATGGCGTATCCGTCTTTTTAAATTTTTCAATTGGAAAAACACCCTTCATTTTCAATTTTCACTTTTATTAAACAATGTATCACTCAAACTTTGTAAAGCTCGTTTCTTATCAGATTCTTTTACCAAGAAAGATATATTGTAATTACTTCCTCCATAAGAAATCATTCTTACAGGAATATTCTTCATCGCATCTGTAGCTAATGTCTCAAAGCCAACATTACTCCAATCCAAATCACCGACAACACATATTATACACATATCGCGGTCAACTGTTACAGTTCCATATTTCTTTAATTCTGCAACAATATCATTAAGATGCGCATCGTTATCAATGCTCATAGAAACACCGACCTCACTTGTTGTTATCATATCTATTGCCGTCTGATAACTCTCAAAAATCTCAAAGACCTTACGAAGGAATCCTGTAGCAAGTAGCATACGGCTACTCTTTATCTTAATTGCCACAATATTATCTTTAGCAGCAATAGCCTTAATTTTACCTGTTACAGTTTCATTATTTATAATAGTTCCCGGTGCAGCAGGGTCCATTGTATTCAACAAACGCACAGGAATACCTGCATACTTTGCCGGCTGCACACATGTCGGATGTAATATTTTTGCACCGAAATATGCAAGTTCCGCAGCTTCCTCAAAATGTAACTGGCGAACAGCTTCAGTTTTATCAACCACACGCGGGTCGTTATTATGCATACCGTCTATATCTGTCCATATTTGTATCTCATCTGCATTTATAGCAGCTCCTGCCAATGACGCAGTATAATCACTGCCTCCACGAAGCAGATTATCTATTTCTCCGTAAGCATTGCGACAGATAAATCCCTGTGTAATATAAACCTGTTGGCCAGGATTCTGCTCCAACAAATTCTGTAATTTATCTTTAATGTATGAAGAATCTGGTTCTGAATTTTTATCAGTACGCATGAAATCCAGTGCAGAAAGCAAAACAGCATTGTAGCCACACTCTTTTAAGTAATTGGTTACCATATTTGTACTCATTATCTCACCTTGAGCAACAATGCTTTTTTCTTCAAAACTAGTGAAAAGATCTTTTGTAAAAGAACGTAAATAATTAAATTCATTTTGGAGGAATATTTTTGTTTCATTCTTCCATTTCTCTGTAGAATAAAGTTCTTCTACATGTTTCATATATGCTTTTTCCAAACGATTTATAACATCATTTGCGCCCTCCGGATTCTTCTTATATAAATAATCAGATATTTCAATCAAAGAATTTGTCGTACCTGACATTGCAGACAAAACGACAAAAACTGGTTTTCCACTATTTGTAATCAATGAGGCAACATGCTTCATGCGCTCAGGCGAGCCAACTGATGTGCCACCAAACTTCATTACTATCATAATCGTATCTTTTTATATTTTTATTTTATATTAGTCTTCTTCATCAAAAAGACTTTTGTTATATATATTAGTTATGTCGTTAATTTTACCTTCTTTACACTGGTAAACAATACCAGGATACTTATCAAGCATCAAGATGTTGTGTGTTGACATTACTACAGCCGTCCCGGTCTGACTTATCTGCTTCAGCAAATTTACAATATTATCCGCAGTTTCAGGATCAAGATTACCGGTCGGTTCATCTGCAATAATTATTTTCGGTTTATTTAATATTGCGCGAGCAATAGCTATTCGTTGTTGCTCTCCTCCAGAAAGTTCATAAGGCATTTTTGTTTTCTTTTCTGACATGCCAACAGCATCCAGCACTTCATCAATGCGCTCATCTATTTCCTTTTTATTTTTCCAGCCCGTTGATTTCAATACAAAGCATAGATTCTTATAAACATTTCTGTCATGCAACAATTGAAAATCCTGAAATATTATTCCTAGTTCCTTTCGCAAAGCCGGTACTTCTTTACGTTTAATTTTAAATAGGTCTCGTCCTAGGATTGTTGCATTATCTCCTTCATCAATATCAAGCTCACAATACAAAGTTTTAAGCAAGCTGCTTTTTCCCGTACCTACATTTCCGATGATATAAATAAACTCACCTTCATCAACATGAAAATTCACATTGCCAAGCACACATACATCATCTTGATATATATTTACATTTTTATAATCAATATACATAATCTATATTTTTAATATTTTAATGTTTATGCCATTCAGGACCATTACATCCTGTAGCTTCTCTACAACACCTTTATCCTCAAACCCTTGTACGCAAACAACATAAACAGATAACACAACATATCAGAATCTTCATGTATCAAACGATCATCCTTATGGTTTATAACATCGACAACAGCCTCCAAGACATGTCAGGACATCCCGTTCAATATGCTTTTACAGCTCTAACAAAGACATTTCCCAAATCACGCCTTTTAAAGACAAAATTCCACGAAGTGTCCTTATAAATTGTTCTGACAACATTCTGCTTTATTATGGACCTGCATCCAATTCTGTTTTTGCACAACAGTGAAGCAATTATATTGCAGTAGGTATCATCTCTTGTATTACAATGTTTTAATGATGCACCCTTTCGACTTGCAAAAGTATTAAAAAACTCCGAATTATCAACCATTATATCCTAATAATTTTAGTATAACACTCAAAGTGCCACTAAAGCATTGTATTT
Organism: Xylanibacter sp.; assembly: GCF_057607445.1. NCBI lineage: Bacteria > Pseudomonadati > Bacteroidota > Bacteroidia > Bacteroidales > Prevotellaceae > Xylanibacter > Xylanibacter sp. The sequence continues at coordinate 58,085 of NZ_DBLZAX010000018.1, forward strand.
GAAAGGAAAAACGCTATAAAAATTACAGTAAAAGTATTTTTCTGAGTTTTTATTGCGAATATCAAAATAAAAGTGTAATATTGCAGACTAAAAACAAAATTATCTCATTTAATACAGACACATGAATACAATAGAAAAAGAAGCTATAGAACAAAACAGATTAAATAAATTACAACATCACCTATTTGGACAACCGATAAAGATATCATTGGCTTCCTCTAGACATCTATTGCATGATATCAAGCTTAAATAAACCAATAAAAACATACAAGATAGTGGCAAAAAATGCCGGCCACAATTTGCAAAAGACAATAGTATATTCACCCTTTCAATCAATAAGAATAAAATGAAAATATTTGCATTACTCATTTCCCTGCTTTGTTGCACAACCAACATTATGGGCCAAATATCAATTAAAGAAGTTATAGGTAACATTCCTGATGAAATTTTACCTTATATCACAAACGATCAGAAAGAAGAATTATTAAAATTTACAGGCTCTAAAGATTCTGTAAAAGTAAAGAACACTTTTAACGGGGCAACTTCAATTGACACCATTAGCTTTGATTATGCAAAAATCAACATGAATAAGACTACAGAAATGCAGCTCAAGCTTCTGCGTGGAAACGACTCTACACAAATACTATGCGTAATCAAGACAATTAAAAGCCCGCTCAAAGAAAGCACAGTAAAATTCTATTCAACAGAATGGCAAGCAATAAACTCAACATTTGGACTTCCCGTCGATAATGATGAAGATACCATTTTAAGTATGTTCACACAAAAACCAGACTCAATGCCGGAAGACAAATTTAAAAATCTATATAATTGCATAGAACCTGTTATGCTTGCTGCACAATGGGACGAAAAATCAAACTGTATAACATTTAACTTGAGTATTCCATTTATTCAAAAAGACAACAATAACGAAATAAATGCGATAATAAAGAAAATTTCTTTTAAATGGGATGGTCAAAATTTTAAAAAATGTTAGAAAACCATTTCTTTTAGAGATTATATTTGGAGAAAAGAAATAATTAGAATACCTTTGCATCGTGTTTTTCATGGTATTAGATTATTAAGGTTAATAAAAGATTGGTTGTCGTGAGACAATCAATTTTTGTTTTATATAGGTTCTAATTCTAATAAGCCTTAATAACAATATAAGCCAACACCTTTTAATTAACAAAGCATTCATTATCTGTCAGTCGATAAAATAATACAAATTAAACATTACCATTCTATATGTCATTTACTATAAAAGACAAAACCTTATTTATATCACATACAGAGCATTCCGGATTACGTTATCAAAATATCACAAAAACCAAGAGAAAAGTATCATCATGCTTTTCAAGAATGCCACAAAATAAAGAGATAAACACAAATAATAAAAATACAATCGAAAAAGCCACAAAATCATGCACAACACGTAATACGTTATAATTCAGCAAGTTACAGATTAACATTTAAAAATCAAGCACCTTCAACATATAAAATACCAAATAAAATGACACATTTTACGCCATAAAACATCATGTTTTGCAATGAAAAACAATGTGTTTTACATTACAAATCAATGTATTTTGCTACACAAACAACTGCTTTTATCTACATTTTACGATATAATACACTCAACACACAACGAAAAAGTACCATAAGTACAACAAATCAACTAGAATGTTATGCTTATTTGCCAGATTTCCGCGGAACGCAGAATCTGACAAACAGACACTATATAAGCTATAATAGTTACAAAATGTACTGACGCAAAAACTTAAATTTGTAAGCTCATTATTTTATCTTCAAGAATTCTTTTCGCTCTTTCTCACGAGTTTCTATGCTTCCATACATAAAATAACATACGAAAATCACAAAAACATAAACATAAAGGCATATAAATGACGACAGAGCCACAACAACATATTGCAATACACTAAAATAAGAAGGCAAGCCAGAAGGATCGCCCATATATCCTACGCCAATTGCCGACAATGTATTAGCCATAGAAATTATAAGCATTGGGATAGAAACAAAGAACATGCAAACGGCAGCACATAAAGCAGCCAATAAAAGTGTGATAAATATAAATCCCCAATAACGCCATCCCACCTTGTATGCCTTTAATAAGATCTTGCTCAATTTACTATCAGGCTCCATCAAATATTTAACAAATACGTAAACATACGGAAGCAAGACACATGAAAAGAACAATGAAACTCCAATGATAACGCATGCAATTACAGGCATTTTGTCAAGAGGGACAAACGGACCAGTTCCTATAACCAGATAAACAAGTCCCCATTGTACCACAGAAACTATAGCCATTATACACAAGTACACACCAAGGAGTCTGATACATCTAACTAAATTCCACTGCATCGACTGATGGCCAAGAAGCATAAATATACGCGAGACATATCCCACATGAAAACAAACGACCAAGACAACAGAGACCATTAAGAGGGGGTATGAAGAATGTGTATAGCCACCATCCGTTAAAGCCCTTGTATAAAAAATAGATAACAAAGCTATTGACATGGCCAAAAGCAAAGTGTATAACCATGTATGTCTGAATATAGCACGTATATTGTCAAACAGCATCCTATGAGATGCAGAGATACAAGCCGTATAACTACGACTCTTATTTAAAAACTCTTGCTTAAGATTGTTCATTTCATTTTTAATTAATTAATGCAAAGGTAATAATATTCCGGATATTATGAAATGGTATTATCAATAAAAATTGCTAACTTTGCAGAAGATAAGTTGCATAACAAATAGAGTTTGTCAAACAAGCTCCTTAATGTATTATCTTTTTAAGATAAATAAAAAGCATGCGGCTCCAAACGTTTACTAAGAAAAGAATACTTCCACAATAAAAATCGTTAACATCAAGAATATGAAACTGTTAAAATGGGGATTTATTGGTTGCGGAGAGGTTACTGAAAAAAAATCAGGCCCGGCCTTTAACGAAATAGAAGGCTCAAAAGTGATTGCCGTAATGAGCCGCAATGAGAAGAAGGCGCGCTCATACGCAGAGCGACATAAAATAAGCAAATGGTATACTGATGCACAAGAGCTTATCGACGACCCCGACGTTAACGCCATTTATATTGCCACTCCCCCCTCAAGCCATGCCACATACGCAATAATGGCAATGAGAGCAGGAAAACCTGTATACGTAGAAAAGCCTCTGGCTGCTAATTATGACGACTGCGTAAGAATCAACAGGGTCAGCGAGCAGACCGGGATTCCATGTTTCGTCGCCTACTACAGAAGGTATCTTCCATATTTCAAACGCGTCAAAGAAATCATAACAAGCAAAACTATTGGTGAGATAATGAACGTGCAAATACGTTTTTCTTGCCCTCCGCGTGATTTAGATTATTCTTCAAAAGAAAAACTCCCATGGAGATTACAACCGGACATAGCCGGAGGTGGCTATTTCTACGACTTGGCTCCACACCAGCTTGACTTGATGCAGGATCTGTTTGGAGTAATAACAGAAGCTGAAGGCATATGCGCCAACCGCGCCGGACTTTATCAGACAGAAGACAGCATAAGTGCATGCTTCAGGTTTGAAAGCGGTGTTCCAGGAAGTGGCTCATGGTGCTTCGTTGGCCACCAATCTGCAAAAGAAGACAGAATCGATATTGTTGGAAGTAAAGGAAAGCTTAGCTTTTCTGTATACAACTACGACCCAATCCATCTTGTCACAAACGATGACGAAAAATATATAACAGTAGAAAATCCCCCATACGTTCAGCTGCCAATAATTAAAGCAGTTGTTGAAGACCTGCAAGGATTCGGAGCGTGCTCATGCACAAGTGTATCAGCCACTCCTGTCAATTGGGTCATGGACCGCATATTAGGAAAATTCTAAATTTATGAATATGAAACGTCTGATTTTGAGTTTCTTTTTGGTTTCTGCCGTGTCATTGGCTTATTCAACCAACGACACGATAAAAACCGAAAAGAAAAACACAATATTCAGACGAATAGGAAAGGTATTCACAAAGGTATTTAAAGACTTCAATGAAATAGACACAAACTATATAGAACCGCAACATTATAATTATACAATAATGCTGCAAAACACCAATACATATGAGATATATAGACTTGAAAGCAAATCAGGTCAGTACATCACATTTGCTCCTGAACCAACAATCAGAATCGGACCTTATGTTGGATGGAGATGGATATTTCTTGGGTATACGTTTGACATAGGCCATATCAGCAACGACAACAATAAGAAAGAGTTCGAACTAAGCCTTTACAGCTCTATGTTTGGAATCGACCTGTATTATAGACAAACGGGCAACGACTATAAGATACGCGAAGCATACCTAGGAAACGGCCTTAACAGCCATACATTAAAAGGAATTCCATTTTCTGGACTTACTGTTGGAATTAAAGGTTTTGACTTATACTACATATTTAACCACAAAAAATTTTCATATCCGGCGGCTTTCAGCCAAAGTACATGTCAGAAACGCAGCTGCGGCTCTCCGTTGCTTGGCATAGGATATACCACTCACAAGCTTGATTTAGATTATGAGAAGCTTAAAAATGTCGTGGAAAACAACATTAGCGACAAATACCAGAATGTAAAGCTTGATTCCGGATTAATGTTTAACAAAGTACGTTACACATCATATTCTATTTCAGGCGGATACGCATACAATTGGGTTTTTGCACGTAATTGGCTTTTTGCAGCATCACTGTCAGTTGCATTAGCATACAAAAGGTCTACTGGCGACCTGCACTATAAATCGGAATTCTCACTTAGAGACTTTAAATTTGGAGATGTAAATATTGATGGAGTTGGAAGATTCGGAATAGTATGGAACAATACAAAATTTTATGCCGGAGCAAGTACAATTCTTCACTCATATAATTATAGAAAAAGCCAATTCTCCACTAATAATGTATTCGGTTCATTAAACTTTTACTTTGGAATAAACATAGGAAGGAAATAATATGAAGAAATTATTTTTATTATTCATTGCTGTTTTGTCATACGTAACAACCTATGCTTATGAGGTTGACTACAAACCATCAGACAGCATTCGCGTTATTAAATTGTTAAACGATGCGAAAAAACAACCGGAAAGCACTAATTATATAATATATTTTGCACGGAAACTTAAAAGTATTCCCTATGTAGCACACACCCTAGAGATAAACAAGAAAGAAAAATTAGTTATAAATTTGAGGCAACTAGACTGCACCACCTATGTTGAAAATGTCGTAGCCCTTTCAATGTGCATAAGTGAAAAGAAATACACATTTAAAAGTTTCTGTGACAATCTTAAAAAAATAAGATACAGGGACGACTCACGACCTCATTACACACAAAGACTTCACTATTTCACGGATTGGATAGAGAACAATACAAAGAAAGGAATTTGTAAGGAAATACAAAGCCCTACCCCGCCTTTCACCAATACCCAAAGAATAAATGTATTTTACATGTCAGAAAATCCCTCTAAATATAAGATGCTGAAGGAAAATCCTAAGTATATCCCTACAATAAGAAAAACAGAACAGAACATTAATCAGAAAACATACAAATATATTCCCAAGACGGAGGTTAAGAACACTAACACTGTCAGAAGAACAATTCAAGATGGTGACATCATTGCTACCACAACAAGTCTAAAAGGACTGGATATTCAACACATCGGATTTGCCATATGGCATAAAGACGGGCTGCACATGCTTAACGCATCTAGCCTGCACCACAAAGTGGTTGAAGAACCTATGACTTTATACAATTACCTGCAAAAGCAGAAGACAATGACAGGGATAAGAGTCATACGCCTAAACATGAAATAGCAAGCGTCCAAACTTATAAGAAGTCACAGATTATTTAAGCGTTTAAGTAATATTTTATTCAAAATATGAATATGGCGTCCTTGACGGCCAATGTCTGTACGCATATTACTTATATCGTTAAAAAAATCACTGAAGGCATTTTGCACCATGTTTGGCTGCCTTTTTGCTTTATCAGCCAAAGGATTAATTATAACCTTTATACCCTTATTGACAACGGATATATCCACATCAGCCCCTGCCATAACAGGATCGCCATCATAGTGTATATATCCTTCCTTTTGACGATGAACCAAGATATGCCTAGTACGGAATGTTTTTATCCTTGCATTCCGATCTAAAGTTTTATTAAACATATCTATACTAATCTGCGGTGCATCAATCATATCAAAAGGTTCCATTATTATAACATCAAGCAATCCGTCACTCATGGATGCCTGTGGTGCTATATATGCATTATTTCCATATTGGGATGCATTGGCACATGAAACAAGAAAAGCCCTATACTTGGTTTTCCCGTTTTCATCCTCTATCTCGTAAGTTTCCGGTTTATACTTTAATCCTTCCCGCAAAATATTCTCCAGATATGAAACAGGGCCGCGCTTTCCTGACTCGGCAAACTTCATACTAATAAAAGCATCAAACCCCATACCACATGTACAGAAAAATGGTATTCCGTTAATAATACCATAATCCAAGTCATGCACCGTATGCTTATTAATTACCTCAAGAGCCTTATGCATATCCATCGGTATCATTAAATGCCTAGCCAATCCATTTCCAGAACCACACGGAATAATGCCTAATGCCGTATCCGAATTAACAATTGAACGTGCTACTTCATTTATAGTTCCATCCCCCCCAACAGCAACAACAACATCAACCCCTCTATCTTTGGCATCTCTGGATATCTCAGAAGCATGCCCGCTGTATTGGGTTTCAACTATTGAGAAATCATAATATTCCTTATCGAGATTATTCTCAATAAGTTTACAGATACCCGATTTTCTTGTCGTTCCAGATATCGGGTTCACAACAAATATTATCTTTTTCTTTCCTGCCATCGTCTTGCAAAAATAATAATATTTTAGTACAAACCATTTTTATTACTTATAATATTTTTGCAAAAAAAACACTTTTCTATTTTTTTTCTTATGATTTACACATTTTTTTGTATCTTTGCAGCCTAATCAAAACAATGTAGAAAATCTACACCTATTTATAATATGGGACTATTACAAGAAAGATACAAAAATTACCGTGAACCACAAAGGTTCATGGAAGCTGGTGTTTACCCTTACTTCCGTGAAATAACAGGCAAACAAGGCACTGAGGTTCAAATGGCCGGACATGAAGTGCTTATGTTCGGTTCTAATGCTTATACTGGATTAACTGGTGACCCGCGTGTTGAGGCCGCCGCAAAAGATGCATTAGACAAATATGGAAGTGGTTGTGCAGGAAGCCGTTTCTTGAATGGAACACTTGACATACATGTACAACTCGAAAAGGAACTTGCTGAATTTGAGCATAAAGACGAAGCATTATGCTTTTCGACAGGATTCTCTGTAAATGCCGGTGTACTCTCCGTTGTTTGTGGACGTGAAGATTATATCATTTGCGATGACCGCGATCATGCAAGTATTGTTGACGGACGACGTCTTTCATTCGCAACTTGCTTAAAATATAAGCACAACGATATGGAAGACTTGGAAAAACAACTCCAAAAATGTAAACCCGAGTCAATAAAGCTTATTGTCGTTGATGGCGTCTTCTCAATGGAAGGTGATCTTGCAAATTTACCTGAAATTGTTCGTTTAAAGAAAAAATATAATGCTTCTCTAATGGTAGACGAAGCACATGGACTAGGAGTTTTTGGAAAAGAAGGAAGAGGCGTATGCGACCATTTTGGCGTAATTGATGACGTTGATCTTATCATGGGTACTTTCTCTAAAAGCCTCGCCAGCATAGGAGGTTTTATTGCCGGTGATAAAGATACCATAAACTATTTGCGCCACACATGCAGAACTTATATATTCAGCGCATCCAATACTCCTGCTGCTACAGCTGCTGCAATGGAAGCCCTGCACATCATACGCAAAGAACCTGAGCGTATTGAAAACCTTTGGACAGTTACAAAATATGCATTAAAACGCTTCCGTGAAGAAGGTTTTGAAATAGGAGACACAGAAAGTCCTATTATACCTCTTTATGTTAGAGATGTAGATAAAACCTTCCTCGTTACTAAATTGGCTTTTGATGCAGGCGTATTTATAAACCCTGTTATCCCTCCTGCATGCGCACCACAAGATACACTTGTCAGATTTGCATTAATGGCAACCCATACTGTGGAACAAGTAGAGAAAGGTGTTCAAGCACTGAAAAAAATCTTTGTTGAGCAAAATATAATTAAATAAATGCTGTAAAATTTGCATGTTTTAAAAAAAAGTAGTACCTTTGCATCGCAAATTTAAAGATTTGGTTACGGGGTGTAGCGCAGTCCGGTAGCGCGCCTGGTTTGGGACCAGGTGGTCGCAGGTTCGAATCCTGTCGCCCCGACTAAATTAGCAGTATACTAAAAGAATAAAAAGCCTAAGAATATAATAAATTCTTAGGCTTTTTATTTTCAATACACACTATAAGTAGAAGGTTGTTAATATCAGATAATTTAAATAGGCTCACCCGATAAATAGTGGGGAAAGAAAATATTACGCATAAATTTTAGTCAGCCTAAAGAGGAAGAATGGTATGTCAATAACTCCTCGGAGCAATGCT
>NZ_DBLZAX010000019.1:0-61036 GCF_057607445.1 Xylanibacter sp.
CGATGGTACTGCAATGCAATGCGGGAGAGTAGGAGGCCGCCTTTTTTTTCAGAGTTGAGTCCCTGACGTCAGTTATGACGTCAGGGACTCTTTTTTTTTGGCCCCACGGAGTATGGGACTTATGAGACTAATAAGACTAATGAGACGGATGGGACGGATGGGAATGATAAGTAATGGAGTCCGTTATTTCGAATGAAATATCAGATAAATTATGGAAACTGAAATTAAAATATACCAAAGTTGCAGGAAAAATCAGTTGTTGTTTCTATGCTGCATGCTTTTTGCTGTAGGTGGAGTATATATGATAATTGACGAGGATGAATCTTGCAGGTTTGTGATTAAATTTATAGTGTGCTGGCTTAGTGTGATATTTTTGGGAGGAGTTGGATCGTTCTTGGGTGTCACCACTCTTTATAAAACCAAAAAACGCATACCATATTTAATTATCTATGATGACAGGGTGGAGCATTACGTGCAATTTAAAGCAGGGTATAATACAATATATCTTGCAGATGTAAAGAGTTTCAGACTAATTAAAATTAATAGTACCATGCAAATAGCCATTGACTACAAGGACCCATATTTTTTGAAGAAAATGAAATCTAGAACCACTTCAGGTATAGTCAAAAAGTTGATGGCATTTAATTTCTATGTAACAGGAGCTATGGAAACTATTTATGTCTCTAATCTTAGAATGAATGGAGATGATATTTGCCACCCGTTGAATGAACGCCTGAACGGACAGAAGTTGTCTGATGAAAGGCAATCTTGAACATAATGTAAAAAGACTTTTATTTTGCCGGCTAATCTTAGAATGAATGGAGATGATATTTGCCACCCGTTGAATGAACGCCTGAACGGACAGAAGTTGTCTGATGAAAGGCAATCTTGAACGTAATGAGAATAGACTTTTATTTTCGCCGGCTAATTGTGCATCGAAACGTGATATATGGACCTGAACTATTGTTCCTTACCGATATTGCTCTAAAAACGCTCTCATGCACGCTTTGTCAGTTCAATTCTGAATGTTGTGCCTTTGCCTATTTCTGAGTTTTTCACGAATATGCGGCCTTTATGATATTCCTCAACGATTCGTTTTGCCAACGACAGTCCCAGGCCCCAGCCACGTTTTTTTGTTGTAAAGCCAGGTTTGAAAACATTTCTTATGTTCTTTTTCTTTATACCTTTGCCTGTGTCAGTAACTTCAATGATTACTCTCGATGCCGTTTCCTCGACGTGAAGCGTTATTGTGCCGCATCCTTCCATTGCATCTACAGCGTTTTTACACAGATTTTCGATTACCCATTCGAAGAGCGAACTGTTTATTCTTACTGTTATGTCGTTTTCGGGAAACTCTTTTATGAAGGTTACTTTTGACGAAGTACGCCGGTCCATGTAGTCGATTACATGAGTCATGACGTCCATAAGGCTTGAAGGAACAGGCTCCGGCAGTGAACCTATCTTTGAGAAACGCTCGGCTATAAGTTCAAGTCTCTTGACGTCTTTATCCATTTCGGGTATCAGCTCGTCGTCAGGATAATTCTCCTTTAATATCTCTGTCCATGCCATAAGGCTCGAAATAGGCGTGCCGAGCTGGTGGGCTGTTTCCTTGGACAGACCTACCCACACCTTGTTTTGCTCTGCCTTTTTGGATGTAAGCAGTGCGAATATCGCAACAACAACAAACAGCATGACAACTCCAAGCTGGATGTAAGGATACGTAGACAGGCGTTTCAGAATGACAGAATCGTCGTAGCACACGTTGATATAATCATTCTTAAGGCTGTCGTCGAGATAAATCCTGATGAATTTTCCTTCGTTAAGCAATTTTTCGCTTATGCTTCCGGCATTTTTCAGGCTGTCCTCATAGTTTACGCCTTTAAGGTTGACGTTGCGGTAAATCTGCACGTTGCGTTTCGAGTCGGTAACAATTACCGGTATGGTGTTGTTTTCGTTTATGACCTTAAGGACAAGATTGAGATCAGTGTTTTCGTCTGCTTTGTTAAGCGAGCGCATGGCTTCAGCCCATACTTCCATCTTGTTGTGTTCTTCGTCTGCAAGCTTCTTTACAAGATTATTGGACACAATAAGAGAAGCAACGGCAATAATTATGGCCGCCAGCACGAGTATTATCTTCACCTGTCTTATTCGGTCTGTCCACTGCATACAGTTTTATAACGCCTTAAAAATAATAATATTGTTTGCGCGCGCATTAAAATGATGCCGCAGGCTGCGCATCGGCATTGAGCATGCAGCATGATTCTGCTGAAAGAAAAGGATTGGGCGGAACGCATGTTTAAACTATTCTGTTTAGTTAAATAGACCGTTTACATTGTTAATAAACTAAGCTGTTTAGTTAAAAGTGCGTCCGTTTTAATTTTATTAACACACATATTTTTGCATATAACTAACCTATTTAGTTACTTTGCGGTAAACAAAAAACAAATAGCTATGAAATCATTGACAAACAAAGAAGAAGAGATAATGAACCATTATTGGGACAAGGGCGAGATGCAGATACGCGAGTTGCAGGCTTTGTATGACGATCCGAAGCCGCATGTAAACACGCTTTCAACACTTGTGCATATACTGGAAGACAAAGGCTTCCTGTCTCACCGCAACCTGAAGACACGCACATACGCCTATTTCCCGAAGATATCGCGTGAAGGCTATAAGCGCGGTTCGCTTAATAACGTTGTCAACAAGTTCTTCGGCAAGTCGTATCTTGGAGTGGTGTCAACACTCGTAAGCGAAGAGAAAATATCGCTCGACGAGCTGAAAGACCTCATAAAAAAGGTTGAGGAGAACAAAAAATGAAGAAACTGCTGCTTACATTGTTGCTCGCCCTGTGTATTTCTGCAAGCTCTTTTGCCGACGGAAAACTGCCGAAACTTCTCATAGACGGCTGCTTCTTTAACGAAATGCCGTCGGATGTTGACGGAAAACAGGTTGGTGTAATAATCCTGTCGGACCATGACGGCAACAAAATCATGGCGATAAAGGGCGTCAAGCTAAGTGACGAATCTAAGCGCTATGCCGTGAAAAAGGAAGATGTGCCCAACGCCGACTACTGGATTGAGCAGGCACAGGTAAGAGAATCTATGGCAATGAAGATGGTTTACAACGTGCCGAAGAAGACCAGAATTGCCGAAGGCGACACGATAGGGCAGTTCAGCGTGAAAGATGTAGACGGCCGTGTGTGGGACAACGCATCAACCAAAGGCCGCGCGCTGGTGCTCAACTTCTGGTACACAGGCTGCGGGCCGTGCATAAGGGAGATGCCTGAGATAAGCAAATGGAAAGACGAATGTCCTGATGTAAACTTCCTTGCCGTTACGTATAATTCGTTTGAAGAAATAAAAGACATCGTAGAACGGCAGAACTTCAGGTTCACGCAAGTAGCCGGCGACAGGACACTTTGGGAGATGTTCATGGTGCAGCAGACGCCTACGACGGTGCTGATAGACAAGGACGGAGTGGTGCGCAAGCTGATCATAGGAACCAACGGCCAGAAACGCCACGATATGCTTGAGGCTATAAAGAAAGTTTCGGCCGTGCGCTGAGACCGGTTTGAGGATAAAAATACGGATAAAAAAACGATAATGCCATGGGAATGTTTTTCATATATTCGATAAAGGTGGCGATATGCCTGGCGGCTTTCTACCTATTTTACAAACTGCTGCTCAGCCGCGACACGTTTCATGCGTTCAACCGCGCCACGCTGTTGCTGCTCATGCTGCTGTCGCTCGTGCTGCCGTTTGTGAACATATCTGTGGACGAGCCAACCGTGGCTTACGACGGAATGGTGCAGATAGAGCAGCTGCTGGCCATGGGCGTTGTAGACGACGGCCCTGCGCCCTCGGGCCCGACGCTCATACAGGTGCTCTTCGCCATATATATAATAGGTGTGGCTTTGTTCCTTGTAGGCGAGATATGCTCGCTCGTAAGGCTGCATAGGCTTATCTCGGGAAAATACTCTGTTACAACCGCCGAAGGCATAAAGATAGTAGTGATTGATGATGACGTGGCGCCGTTCAGCTGGTTTAACAACATCGTGATAAGCAGGAGCGACTATGAAAGCGGCCGCAGCGAAATACTAATACACGAAAAGGCACACATAGCGCGCCGCCACTCGCTCGACATAATGCTGTGCAACATGCTGCTGATATTCCAGTGGTTTAATCCCGCCGCATGGCTGCTGCGCCGCGAGCTGCAGAACATACACGAGTATGAGGCCGACGAGGCCGTGATACAGAGCGGTGCCGACGCATCCGAATATCAGCTCCTTCTGATACGCAAGGCCGTGGGCGAGCGGCTATTCAGTATGGCAAACAATCTAAATCATAACTCACTAAAAAAACGAATAACTATGATGCTGATTAAAAAGTCTAACCCGTGGAACCGCGCCAAGATATTGCTTACTGTTCCCGTTGCGGCCGTTGCCGTAGTGGCTTTTGCCACGCCGAAGGCCGAAAGCTTGAGTAAGGAGATAGAGCACGACAGCAATGCTCTCGTAAATTCTGTTGTTAGAAGCATGCCGGGCACGGCCGAGCATCTGGCCATGAGCACTGGCGAGGCCGGCGCCGCAGGCATGCCGGCTGAAGCCGCTGCGACGGAGACAGCCGCCGCCGACAGCCTCAGGGGGCGTGTGGCAGGCGTTACTGTCGGCGCCTCAAAAGATGACGGCCGTGTGTTCGACGTTGTCGAGGATCAGCCGCGCTATCCCGGCGGAACTAATGCCCTTATGGCATACCTGCGCGATAACATAAAATACCCTGCCGAAGCCGCCAAAGCCGGCATACAAGGCAAGGTGATAGTGCAGTTCGTTATAGGCAAGGACGGCACCGTTAGAGATGTTAAGCCAATAAGAAACGTCAGTCCAGAACTCGACGCCGAGGCTGTCAGAGTGGTTGCCGCCATGCCAAAATGGGTGCCGGGCTATCAGCGCGGCGAGGCAGTAAACGTGCGTTACACTTTGCCAGTGAACTTCCGCATGGACGGCGGACCTGACAGCGAAAGCCAGAAAGCCGCCGGCAGCAATATTGCCTTTAGCGATGATGTATATTATGTCGTAGACGGTGTGCACGTCAGTGCCGCCGAACTGAAAAAGATAAGCGCAGATAAAATAAATAGCATAGAGGTGTTTAAAGGCGAGTCTGCCGTTGAAAAATTTGGCGAACAAGCCAAGAACGGCGCCATTGTGGTAAGCACCAAGAAATAAGATGAAGATGCATCGGCCGCCCGGACATGTTCCGGCCGGCATCGCTAAGATATACTTTTGTTGCCTCACGCCACAGGCTCATAACGGCGTGCAGAGCCAACAGACAGGGCGATGGATGCCTGCTGGTTTTCAAAAGGTGGCCTTTTGCGTTGCGAAAGGCCACCTTTCAGCATGTAAAAGACCATGTTTTAGAGCATAAAAGACGGCCTTTTACAACGCATTGATACACAATGCGTTACACGGACGGCTGAAACAGCTTGCCAAATGGCAGCCGGGACGCCGTAAACGGGCGTATGCCCGGTGTGAAATTTATGAATGCCGGAGCCGTATTCAGTGCCCTCCGTGTGCGCCGTGAGGTATAAGCCCTGCCACGCAGCCTATGTGCCGTTTAGGCGTTTGGTATATGTCATAAGCAGCCATATTTTAATGCATATGCACGCACCGGCAGTAGGCATTTGCGGCATATAATTATGCGGCACGTGCCATTTGTCAATACTTTTAACATGCTCCTAAACAGCAGATAAATGCTGCAACATGGTGAAACAATGCCACTTTAGTCTATAAATACATGAAATTTTCGGCATTTGTAATACAAGAATAAAAAATAATTTGTAACTTTGCAGCCCAAAGGCGATGCGTGTGGAAGAAGCACCCGGGGTGCTGCTGTAATTCCGTGCGCATGAAGTCATTTATTTTATTCATCAAAAAATGTGCAGTTTAGAGTCTTTTAAAATTGATTTGAAAGGTCTTAAGGAGGGCGAAACCATCTTTAAGTACGACCTCGACAATGCTTATTTTGAGGCTGTAGACGGTCCTGAGGTAAGGAGCGGAGCGGTAGAGGTGGAGCTGAGAGTTCAGCGCACGTCAGAGTATTTCGAGCTCAACTTCCACTCAGAAGGCACAGTCAATGTTCCGTGCGACATCTGTCTCGACGACATGGAGCAGCCCGTAAGCTCTGACAACAGGCTGACGGTTAAGTTTGGAGAAGAATATTCAGAAGACGACGACCTCATAACGGTAGAGCGCGACGAAGGCCGGCTCGACGTTTCATGGTTTATATACGAGTTCATAGCCCTCAGCATACCCATTAAGCATGTGCATGCACCTGGAAAATGCAACCCTGCGATGATAAAAGCTCTCGAAGAGCATTCAGCTGCCCGAAGCAGTGATGGCGATGAGGAGAAGCCCGTGGACCCGCGTTGGAGTGAATTAGAAAAATTAAAAACAATAATTAAAGATTAAAAGAAAATGGCACATCCTAAAAGAAGACAGTCAAAGACACGTACACTTAAAAGAAGAACTCATGACAAGGCTGTAGCTCCTACACTGGCAGTATGCCCTAACTGCGGCGCTTATCATATTTATCACACAGTTTGCCCGACATGCGGTTACTACAGAGGTAAGATCGCTATTGTAAAGGAAACAGCTGAATAATGGAGAAAATAAACGCAATAATCACAGGAATCGGCGGTTACGTTCCTGACTATGTCCTCAACAACGAGGAACTGTCAAGAATGGTAGACACCAACGATGAGTGGATTATGACGCGTGTCGGCATCAAGGAGCGCCGCATCCTCACCGAGGAAGGCCTCGGCACGTCATACATGGCGCGCAAGGCTGCAAAGCAGCTCCTTAAGAAAACGGGCGTCGACCCCGATACCATCGATGCTGTCATCGTTTCCACCTCGACAGCCGATTATGCTTTTCCGTCAACAGCATCTATCGTTATAGGCAAGCTGGGACTGAAAAACGCGTTTGCTTTCGACTTTTGGGCTGCTTGTTGCGGCTTCCTCTATTCGTTCGACGTGGCAACGTCGATGATACAGAGCGGACGCTACAAGAGGATAATAGTAATCGGAGCCGACAAGATGTCGTCAGTTGTCGACTATAAAGACCGCAGCACATGCCCTCTCTTCGGCGACGGTGCGGCAGCGGTTCTCGTAGAAGGCACAACTGAGCAGAACATCGGTGCGATGGACTCTTACTTCCGTGCCGACGGAAAGGGACTTCCCTTCCTCCATCTTAAGGCCGGCGGTTCGGTATGTCCTCCGTCACACTTCACGGTCGACCACCGTCTGCATTACCTCTATCAGGAGGGACGCACAGTGTTCCGCTATGCCGTTACAAGCATGAGCGACGACTGCGCACTTATAGCAGAGCGCAACAACCTCAACAAGGACAACATCCGCTTTGTGGTTCCTCATCAGGCCAACATCCGCATCATCGAGGCTGTGGCCAAGCGTCTTGAGCTGCCCATGGAGCAGGTTATGGTCAACATTGAGCACTTCGGTAACACCAGTGCGGCTACTATTCCGCTCGCAATCTGGGAGAACGAGCATCTGCTCAAGAAGGGCGACAACCTCATCATGACGGCATTCGGCGCCGGATTCGTTCACGGAGCTTCTTACTACAAGTGGGCTTACGACGGATCAGACTTTGTCGGAAAATAGACAGAAAGATAATATCAGATAAAAAGACGACGCATCTGCCCTTATATGGCAGGTGCGTTTCTTTTTTTGTGCCATGCCCGTGCGCGGCGTCATTCAGTGGCGTGCGCACGGGCATGGCTTGTCCTTGGGCATGGATGTCGTGCGTGCCGTCAGTATTCTTTCATATTGAATGTTTTTACTCCGAAGTTTCGTAAATATTGTTGCCGGTATGGTCCGAAAGGTTAACATAAGGTAAAAAGTGGCCCGCATAGAGCAACATGTCGAAAAACTTCGTACATTTATGGCGTAAATCTTAACATTTATAGGCTATGAACAGAATATGGGAATCAGCAATCATTGCGGCAGGCATCGTTATATTGGGCCTCTGCATCAAGTCGGGTTTCGACAATTTTACCAACAAAGACCGCAAGGTTACAGTGAAGGGACTTGCCGAGAAGGAGGTGGCGGCCGACAAGGTTACATGGCCGATACTTACAAAGGAACTGGGCGACAACCTGCCGGAGCTATACACGCGCATAAACGCTACCACGGCCAAGGTGAAGAGCTTTCTGACGCAGAACGGCATCAAGGAGAGCGAAATCAGCGTCAACGCCCCCGTGGTGATCGACCTTAATGCCGACCAGTACAGCATGGCAAAGCGCAACTACCGTTACAACATAACGTCAACGGTTACCGTTACGTCGCGCAACGTGAAGCTCGTAAGAAGCATCATTGCGCGTCAGGGTGAACTGCTTAAGCAGGGCGTGGCCGTTGTCGACGGCGGATATGGCAGCGGAGTGTCTTATGAGTATGTCTCGTTCCAGCAGATGAAGCCTAAGATGATGCAGGAGGCTATAAAGAACGCAGAGCAGACGGCGGCACAGTTTGCCGAAAACAGCAACAGCAAACTCGACAAGATTATGACCGCCGACCAGGGACAGTTTTCTATAGAAGACCGCGACAGCAACACGCCTTACATAAAGAAGGTGCGTGTGGTTACCACGGTTACGTATTCGCTGAAGGATTAGCGCGGGGCGATGCGCCGGTGTTTAAGTCATTAGGGCTTTGCAGTCAGATGCGTTGTGCATGTCGTGAATGTAATTTCACCGTATGGCTTAAACAGTGAAATCGTATGAGAAATGTGATTTTAATTTAGGTTCTTGTAGCCTAAAAAATTGAGTTGGTTTAAATAAACAAAAGACTTCGCCGGACATCTGCCTGCGAAGTCTTTTTTATTTCGTCAGAAGCTCGGCTCTGCTTTTCCTCGCTTCATTTTGTCGAAATAGAACACGTCTGCATGAAGTTCGTTTGCGTCGGCATGGTAAAAGTGCCCGATTTTTCCGTTTGCGCAGTTGTTGCCATAGTATATTTCTATTTCGATATATGGTGTCAGATTTCCGTTTTCTTCTATGCAGTACAATTTCCAGTCTCCTTTGGTCGTATCGTTTTTTAGTATTCGCCAATCAGTGTAGGTGTCTTTTCCGTTGATTTTTACAATTTCTCTTGTTGCAATCTTTGTTATATGTACGTTCTTTCTGTCTTTTCCGAGATAGATATATTCGTAAATTTTTCCTGTACTGTCAGACACCTCGTTATACCATTCGCCACAAGTAATGTCGAAATACTTTTCGTTAAGCTCTTTAGTTGCTTTGTTCGCTTCGGTTACGATGAGGTGTGGTTCAGCTCCATCGCATGAACAAAGGCCGATGGCCACAATAAGAAAGATGAAAAATTTCTTGACCATAATAATATTTTTTAGTTTAATTTACTGTTGTTATAACGTGCCTTCCGTGACTTTATTGTGTTGTTTGCTGAAGGATTAGTGCAGGTGATGTGCCGGTGTTTAAGTCATTAGGGTTTTGCAGTCAGATGCGTTGTGCATGCTGTGTATGTAATTTCACCGTATGGCTTAAACAGTGAAATCGTATGAGAAATGTGATTTTAATTTAGGTTCTTGTAGCCTAAAAAATTGAGTTGGTTTAAATAAATAAAAGACTTCGCCGGACATCAGCCTGCGAAGTCTTTTTTATTTCGTCAGAAGCTCGGCTCTGCTTTCCCTCGCTTCATTTTGTCAAAATAGAACACGTCTGCATGAAGTTCGTTTGCATCGGCATGGTAGAAATGGCCGAATCTTGTAGTTATTTGTCCGTTGCCATGGTCGGTTCCTATTTCAATATATGGCATAAGTTCTTCGTTTTCATCTATGCAACACAGTTTCCAGCTTCCTTTGGTCGTATCGTTTTTTAGTATTCGCCAATCAGTGTAGGTGTCTTTTCCGTTGATTTTTACAATTTCTCTTGTCACAATCTTTGTTATATGTACGTTCTTTCTGTCTTTTCCGAGAGATATATATTCGTAAATTTTTCCTGTACTGTCAGACACCTCGTTATACCATTCGCCACAAGTAATGTCGAAATACTTTTCGTTAAGCTCTTTAGTTGCTTTGTTCGCTTCGGTTACGATGAGGTGTGGTTCAGCTCCATCGCATGAACAAAGGCCGATGGCCACAATAAGAAAGATGAAAAATTTCTTGACCATAATAATATTTTTTAGTTTAATTTACTGTTGTTATAACGTGCCTTCCGTGACTTTATTGTGTTGTTTGCTGAAGGATTAGTGCAGGTGATGTGCCGGTGTTTAAGTCATTAGGGTTTTGCAGTCAGATGCGTTGTGCATGCTGTGTATGTAATTTCACCGTATGGCTTAAACAGTGAAATTGTATGAAAAATGTGATTTTAGTTTAGGTTCTTGTAGCCTAAAAAATAAAGTTGGTTTAAATAAACAAAAGACTTCGCCGGACATCAGCCTGCGAAGTCTTTTTTATTTCGTCAGAAACTCGGCTCTGCTTTTCCTCGCTTCATTTTGTCAAAATAGAAGATATCCGTGTGAAGCTCGTTAGCATCGGCATAATAGAAATGGCCGAATCTTCTGATTGCTCCGTTTTCATAGGCAATTTCAATAGCAATCCATTGTGTAAGTTCGCCGTCTCTGTCGGTGCAGCAAAGTTCCCAATTTCCTGTTGTTGTGTCATTCTGGAAAATCTCCCAGTTGCTGTATGTTTTAATGCCGTTTATTTCTTCAATCTTTCTTGTTACGATTTTTGTTATGTGTACGTTCTTTCTGTCTTTTCCAAGCTTAATGTATTCATAAATTTTCATCAAACTGTCAGACTTCTCGTTATACCATTCGCCACAAGTGATGTCGAAATACTTTTCGTTAAGCTCTTTGGTTGCTTTGTCGGCTTCGGTTACAATAAGATGCGCGTCAGGCGAATCGCATGAACAAAGGCCGATGGCCACAATAAGAAAGATGAAAAAATTCTTGACCATAATAATATTTTTTAGTTTAATTTACTGTTGTTATAACGTGCCTTCCGTGACTTTATTGTGTTATCGAATATATTGACATGCGGATTGCTTAACGTCCTGATAATGTGGTGATTAATGCAGGCTTCGGACGCTTTCTCCGGTTGGTGTATGGCAACGTGTTCCAAGTGTCAGTTTAACATCTTTTATCTTGATTTCTTGCCACATGCAACCTGCTTAGTTGGTTGTGCTGAAAATTTTTCGTATATTTGCAGACTTAGATTATAATCTTTTATTCAAGCAAAATAAAAATACAGATGCACAAGGCAGGATTTGTAAACATTGTAGGTAATCCTAACGTGGGCAAGTCGACGCTGATGAATCAGCTTGTAGGCGAGCGCATAAGCATTGCCACATTCAAGGCGCAGACCACGCGCCACCGTATAATGGGCATCGTCAACACGGACGACATGCAGATTGTGTTCTCCGACACCCCGGGAGTGCTCAAGCCAAACTATAAGCTGCAGGAGTCGATGTTGGCTTTCTCTGAGTCGGCACTTAAAGACGCCGACGTGCTGCTCTATGTAACCGACGTGGTGGAGAATCCCGAAAAGAACATGGACTTCCTCGAGAAGGTGCGCAAGATGACTATTCCGGTGCTCCTGCTTATCAACAAGATTGACGAGAGCGACCAGCAGAAGCTCGGCGACCTGGTTGAGCTGTGGCATAAGCTGCTGCCCGAGGCTGAGATTCTGCCCATATCGGCCAAGAATAAGTTTGGCATCGACATGCTGCTGAAGCGCATTAAGGAGCTGCTGCCCGACTCGCCGCCTTATTTCGACAAAGACCAGCTCACCGACAAGCCGGCACGTTTCTTTGTGAGCGAGATAATACGCGAGAAGATTCTGCTCTATTACGACAAGGAGATACCTTACTCTGTTGAGGTCAGCGTGCAGTCGTTCAAGGAAGACGAGCGCCACATACACATACGTGCGGTAATATATGTTGAGCGCGACTCGCAGAAAGGCATCATCATCGGACACCAGGGCGTGGCCCTGAAGAAGATGAGCACCGAGGCACGCAAGACTCTCGAGAAGTTCTTCGGCAAGAGCATCTACCTCGAGATGTTCGTCAAGGTTGACAAAGACTGGCGCAGCTCTAAGAAAGAGCTTGACAACTTTGGCTACAATCCGGAGTAATTCCTGATGCCTGTTTCGGGCTTTTGCGGCATGCACACATACGGCATTCCGCATGCTTTGAATAAACAGATAAAGAGTGAAGCTATAATAAATATAAACCAGAGGGAGATGTGTTGGCCTCCGTTTCGGCCGTCGTGCGGCAGGACTCAGCGTCCGGCATGCGTATCAAGGATGAATCCCGGCAGGCTTGATCTCTCTAAAACAAATGACAAATGGCAAATTTAGTAGCAATAGTAGGACGCCCTAATGTAGGTAAGTCTACGCTTTTTAACCGACTCACAAAGTCGCGTCGTGCTATCGTCAGCGACACCGCCGGCACCACACGTGACCGTCAGTACGGCAAGTGCGAGTGGAACGGAAAGGAGTTTTCCGTTGTCGACACCGGAGGATGGGTGGTAAAGTCGGATGACATCTTTGAAGAAGAAATACGCAAGCAGGTGATTATTGCCACCGAAGAGGCCGACCTGGTGCTCTTCCTTGTTGACGTTACAACCGGTCTGACCGACTGGGACGAGGACGTGGCTGCCATCCTGCGTCGTACAAAGCTGCCGGTTATCGTGGTGGTCAATAAGGTTGACAACAACGACCTGCAGTATAGTGCTGCTGAGTTCTATAAGCTCGGACTTGGCGATCCGCAGTGCATAAGCAGCGCCACGGGCAGCGGCACGGGCGATTTGCTCGACCTCATGCTTACAAAGTTCAAGAGCGACAGCGGCGAACTGCTCGAAGACGGCATTCCTCGCTTTGCCGTTGTCGGCCGTCCTAACGCTGGCAAGAGCAGCATCATCAATGCCTTTATCGGCGAAGACCGCAACATCGTAACCGAGATAGCCGGCACTACGCGCGACAGTATCTATACGCGTTACGACAAGTTCGGCTTCGATTTCTACCTTGTCGACACTGCCGGAATACGTCGTAAGAACAAGGTTACTGAAGATCTTGAGTTCTACAGCGTGATGCGTTCTATCCGCGCCATCGAAAACTCGGACGTCTGCATACTTATGATCGACGCTACACGAGGCATCGAGGCACAGGATATGAACATCTTCCAGCTTATACAGAAGAACAACAAATCGCTCGTGGTTGTGGTGAACAAGTGGGATTTGGTAGAGAACAAGGACCAGAAGGTCATCGATACCTTCGTTACTGCCATACGCAACCGCATGGCTCCGTTCACCGACTTCCCTATAATCTTTGCCTCGGCACTTACAAAGCAGCGCATATTCAAGGTGCTCGAAACAGCCAAGCAGGTTTATCTCAACCGCAAGGCCAAGATCGGAACCACCAAGCTCAACGAGGTTATGCTGCCGCTGATTGAGGCTTATCCGCCACCATCGATAAAAGGCAAGTATATCAAGATAAAGTATTGCTCGCAGTTGCCCAACACGCAGATTCCTTCGTTCGTGTTCTACGCCAATCTGCCGCAATACATCAAGGAGCCTTACAGACGTTTCCTCGAGAACAAGATTCGCGAGAACTGGACTCTCACGGGCTCGCCGATAAACATCTTTATCAGGCAAAAATAACTTGTGGCGCGTTGGCCATGTTTTATAGATGCTAATATAATTAAATGAGAAAAATATTTTTCGTCATATTCACTTTTTGCGTTTTTATGTTCTTTGCGTGCAGCGAAGAACATAAAAACGATATCGCTGCAGCCAAGGCCGCAAAGGAGTATTACGACTCGCTGCTGGCCGGAAATTATGCATATTTTGTTCGCGGCATGTATCTTGCCGACACCATCCCCGACGGCTATCGCGAAGAGCTCGAGGCCAATGCCAAGATGTTTGTTGAACGTGTCAAAGAGGAGCATCACGGCATACGCGAAGTCAGGATAATGAACTGTGTCAACGACACAATCCATATTGAAAAGACAGACAAGTCTGTCCATGCAGCCGAAGCTTTCCTTGTGTTCTGTTTCGGCGACAGCCTTAACGAGGAAGTTGTCGTACCAATGGTTTTCCATAAGAACCGTTGGCTTATGCGATAGGGCATTTTAGACGTTGTTTCGGCTAAGTCCTTGGCCCTGTCTGCGGGTTGTACGTTGTGCTGTCGGTTGCGGATGCAGCAGCTTGTCAAAAGTTGAACAACCGTCACGGTAATTAAATTATTTTGCGGTATGGAATTTAATATCAGTCAGTTTGTCCGCAGAAGAACAATGGCCCTTGTATGCCTGTTGTCCTTCGTCTTTCCGGTCTTTGCCCAAGAGCCTTTCGGCAGTTCTAAAATCAACGACGGCGGCAATGACATTACTGATTCCGTGCCGTCAGCATTTCAGGATAAGCTTATGCATGATGCCTATTCGCCTGAGTTTTCGGCGCCTTTGCCCGAAAGCCGTTTTACGAATAGCACATTCAGCAGGATGATGTCGTCGGTTCTGCCTCCCAAACCAAAGTTTCATGTTGACAGTATAGAGCGCATAATGCTTTACGGCATGCCCGAACCGAAGTTTACTGCATCGCCTTATGCCTACGACTTCAGCCGCAGCGGTGTCGTCACTTCATGGAAGAACGGCTATCTTATTGGTTCCGGCTCGCGCACCACCATGCCTGCTCTGATGTCTAACCAGAACGTGTCGTTCAGCGCGGTGCAGAATGTCGGCAACTTCACCTTTGCCGGAGGAGTATCAGCCGACCGCTATTCTATGTGGCGCAACATGAACACCATGTTTGGCTTCAGGGGCTCTGTTACCTATAACTTCAACGAAAACGTCTCGGCCACCATATTTGGCCGTTATTATACCGGGCAGTCGTACTACACGATGGGAGCCATGCCTTATATGGGTTCGAGCGGTTACGGAGGTTTCTTGAGCTTAATGGGTGAAACGTTCGGCATGGATGTGGGTGTTGAGCGATATTATGACTCGTTTGCCGGCCGTTGGGTTACGTCGCCGATAATAACGCCTAAGATAAAATTCAGCGAAAAGTTTACGCTTGAACTGCCTGTGGGTTGGCTGGTAAAAGAAGTGCTTGATGAGGCTGTGTTTAAGAACAACAAGAAGCAAGGTCCGATGATTATGCCTGAGTTTACGCCGATGCCCGGACCGATACCTTTCGGACCGCCGGAAATCAATTATCAAAGATAATAAGAAACGTTTACGTACAGCAATATTACTGTTTGCGAATTCAGTAATATTGCCGGTATGTCCTGTTTGTCGAGGATAGTGCTATTCCACTATCCACCTTTCTATATTCCTAGTCTCGCGGCTGAAGTTTACACCTATCTTGTACAGCTTTCTCGGGTCTGATGCAAACGGGGCAGCATATTGTTTCTCGTTGATTTGCTTTATGGCCTCTTCCGCAGTGCCTTCAAGCTTAAACTCCATGACGTAGATATATTCCTTTGTCTTTACCACCATGTCTATTCTTCCCTGCGACGTGTGGTACTCGGCTTCTGTATAAAATCCCAGCAGGCCGAACATTATGTAGAGCACGTTCTGATAGTGAAGTTCCTGCTGACGTGCCAGTTCGTAGGGCGTGCCGGCCATGAAGCTTTGCAGGCGCGCCATGAAGTCGTCAATCTTTCCGGCTCTTACCTCCTTTACAAAGTTCATTATCTGAAAAGCCGACTCATGTTCGTTTATGTTGACATAGCTCGGCATGAGAAAGTTGATAAATCCGTGTTCAACTTCCTCGTTGGGAAATCTCAGTGTATATGTCTTAAACTCCTTGTCGTAGTCTTTTATTGTCAGATATCCGGTCTGGAAGAACATAGGCACGGGGTTGTTCTCCGTGTTCTCCATTCCGTTGAGCTCATAAGACGAAGCCTGCACGCCTTCTGTAAGATTGCTCAGACGATAGTCGTTCTGCTTCAGCATCTTTACGAGCAGGGTAGGGGTGCCTGTGGCAAACCAGTAGTTGTCGAGTTCCATCCTGTAGAATGTGTTCAGCAGGCTGAACGGATTGTACATGCCTTCGCCGTTTTCGGTGAAATGATATCCGTCATAAAGTTTTTTCAGCCGGTTGCAAGTTTCGTCGAACGATATGTTCATCTTTTCGGCCAGTTGCCTGATGTCAGGCTCAAAGTTTCCCTTCAGTTCCTTTTCGGTTATTCCGCATAAGGCAGAATAATTGTCGTCCATTGTTATGTCGTTCAGGTTGTTCAGGTCGCTGAATATGCTTACCCTGCTGAATCTGGTTACGCCTGTAAGAATGGCAAACTTGATATATCCGTCGCACGATTTCAGGTTGCCGTAGAATGCTTTAAGCGTGTTGCGGTATTCATCTTGCAGCTTTTCGTTTCCGATGGCCTGTATCAGTGGCTTGTCATATTCGTCTATGAGTATAGCCACGTTCTGTCCGGTCTGTTTTGCCGCATGCTCAATTATATATGCAAAACGCTCTTCAGGTGCTCTGTTTTGTTTCTCACATCCATACATCTTTTCCCATTTTTCAAGATGCTGGTTTAATATTGCTTTTAGAGATTCTATCCCATTATAGTTACGGCTGTTCAGATCTAGGTGCAGCACAGGTCTGACTGTCCATTCTTTTTCCAATATTTCAATGTCGAGTCCCTTGAACAGTTCGCGTTTTCCCTGGAAATAAGCCTCCAGAGTAGAAATCATCAGACTTTTTCCGAAGCGTCGCGGGCGGCCGAGAAAATAATATTTGCCTGTGCGTACAAGGCGGTGTATCAGTGCCGTCTTGTCTACATATATATACCCGTTGCGTCTCAGGTCTTCAAAGTTTTGTATGCCTATCGGATAAAGTCTTTCCATTTCTCTCTTCATTTTTGTTACGTCATGCGGCATCCGTCTGTAACGTGTTGCCTTCATGCCTTATGCAAAGATAGTGAAAGGCGAGTGAAAAGTCAAAAGAAAACTGATGTTTTTTGTTTTGACAGTTCCGAGCCGCCTTCTATATTCTTTGAATTATATGATGAAAAAGTATGATTTTTATAAATATCCGGTAAAAAGTATGTAAGTATTTGCGGACTTTAATCAGATTTTGTGGAATTATATTTACAATGAGTTGAAAAGCACCCGAAAATCGTAACTTTTTATCGGTTTTATGTTTTAGATGGTAATTTGCACTAAATTTTAACGCCTGTTTGTTAAGATAATCCCACTGTTTTAGTTTTAAACTGTTAGTGGCTTGTTTACGACTCGTAAATGGGCCACTTTTTATGCAAAAACGGCCCACTTTTTATCCGTAAACCATAGAGTAATTTTGTTTGTATTGCAAGGTTTCATTTTCAGATGGGCGAGGGCATGGCAGAACATCTTTATATGCATGGCTGCTGTATGTTGCTTTTGCGCCTGTCTGTCGTTGAGTGCCGGCTTCGTCTGTGTGCTTGTTATAGCATGAACCATGGTTCCTGCCGAATAAAATAAGCGGACAAAGGCAAAACATTATTGCCTTTGTCCGCTTGTCAGGTTATTGCATGTTGCAGATGCAGACCGAATGTATGTAGATAACTTCCTGCTCCTCAATATTCTTACTTTACCTTGACCGTCGTTATGGGCTGATTCTTTGTAGCGTCGAGCAGTACGGCCTGATATTTCACCTTGTCGAATTTTATTGTCTTCAGGTCAAACTTCCTTATGGCGCTGTTGTGCATCGTGCGGTAGTATATCGCCAAGTTCTTCATGTCCGTGGCTGATGTCCATTGCGTTGCGCTTGGAATGTCAGCTGGAGTCTCGCCGTCGGCAAACTCAATGCCTACGGGTATGTCGAAGTTGTTGAGTATCTGGAAACACTGCAGCACGGTTTCTTCGGCAGTCTGTTTTTTCGGAGCCGTTGCCTGATAGAACGCCGCGCGCACAAAGCGTGAAGGCGGAGTTACGTCGCCCGGTATGCCTAAGAATCCGCTGCCGGCGCCAAACGACGTGAGGGCTGTGCCGTCTAATGTCTTTGCCTGTGCCGTGCCGGGATAGAGGTTTACGTAGTTGTTCAGATTGGTCATCTGCCATTCAAAGCCAGGCGAGTTGGTCAGCACGCCCAGTTTGTTTTCAAACACGTTCACCTTTCCTTCGGTTATCTCTATCACTATCTGACGGCCCGACGGCTCGGTTATGCGCCAGTGAACTGTTGAGGCTCTCGGGTCTATTGCCACCACATGAACGTCTTTCATTCCTTCAATTACCTCGTCTACGGTGCTGAAGTTGCCCAGAATCCATGATACCAGCTGCAGGTCGGCTATGCTCGACTGGCGGTTAGCTTCGCTGTAAGCCTCATACTGTCCGTATCTCGGAAAGTAGAACAGACCGGCCGACAGTCCTTTCTCGTTAAGGCCTTCAGCCACAAATTCCTCCTGCTCAACGGCCAGACCTACATATCCGTATTTGGCTGTAAACTGCAGTCCGTTCTTCTGTCCGCCCGGTATATACGACTGCTGCGTATATCCTCTCGGCACGATTACATACTTGCTGTTAAGGTCGCTTCCGCCCCATTCGATAGTTCTTGCCGGGATGCTTGTTCCGTCGGCAGTCTTCAGTGTTATGCCTGTGCAGGCTTCTGCCTGCTGTGTGCTTGTTGCCATCAGGGCCGCTGCGGCCATTACGGCTAATAGTTTCATTCTCATAATCTCTTTGTTTTTTTGTTGATTATTGTTTCTTTTAGGCAGCTGCCCGGCCCCTTTTTCTTATGCCGGCCTTTCTTTGTTTTCGCCGTAGGGGCTCTTGTCTGCCATTATCCAAAGATACAGAATAGTTTTGACACCGCAATGCATAAGTCCGTTTATTTGTAAATTTAATGATTAAGGTCAAGTCTGTTCATCTTATTAAGGTGTGCTGTCACTGATGTTTTTATCTCATGTCGTCAGACGGTACAATAAAAAACGGCATCCGCACAACGCGGATGCCGTCTCTGTTGATATTTCTGTTGTTTACATTTCCTTGTTAATCACGGCGTTGCGCATCTTTTTGAGCAGATCGCTCGCAAATATGAAGTCGGTCAGCTTCTGGTTGCTCGAGCCCATAATGTCGGCGCTCACGCCCTGCCATTCCTTGTGTCCTTCGTATATGAAGATGATGTTCTCGCCTATGCCCATCACCGAGTTCATGTCGTGAGTGTTTATAATCGTGGTGATGTTAAACTCGTGCGTGATGCTGTGCAGCAGTTCGTCAATCACGAGCGACGTCTTAGGGTCGAGTCCTGAGTTAGGCTCGTCGCAGAACAGATATTTAGGATTAAGCGCTATGGCTCTGGCTATTGCCACACGCTTCTGCATACCGCCCGAGAGTTCGCCCGGAAACTTTGATCCGGCGTCCTTCAGATTTACGCGGTCGAGACATGTCTTGGCGCGCTGTATGCGCTCGCGGAGGTTCATGTTAGAGAACATGTCGAGCGGGAACATCACGTTCTCGAGCACCGTCATCGAGTCGAACAGCGCCGCGCTCTGGAAAATCATGCCCATCTCCCTGCGCAGCATTATCTTCTCCTTCTTGTCCATGGCCATGAAGTTGCGTCCGTCGTAGAGCACGTCGCCGCTTGTAGGCTCGAGCAGTCCCACGAGGTTCTTCACGAGCACGGTCTTTCCCGAGCCGCTTTGTCCGATTATCAGGTTTGTCTTTCCGCTGTCAAAAACTGTGCTGATGTCTTTCAGCACTTCTTTCTCACCGAAGGATTTGCAGAGGTTCTTAACTTCAATCATGGCCTATGAAAGTATTTGAGTTAAAAATACGTCGGAGAACAGCACAAGCACGCTGCTTGTAACCACGGCGTTGGTGCTCGACTTGCCCACCTCGACCGAGCCTCCCTCAACGGTGTAGCCGTAATAAGACGACACGCTCGTGATGATGAACGCGAAGAAGAGGCTCTTGATGATGCTCATATACATAAACCACGGGTTGAAGTCGTGCTGCAAGCCTATCGTAAGGTCTTCCGCGCTTATCACGTGTCCCAGATATGAGGTGGCGTAGGCGCCGATGATGCCTGATGCCGTGCTGAATATAACCAGGAACGGCATGATGGTTATCATGCCCATGATTTTCGGCAGGATGAGGAAGTTGGCCGAGTTGACGCCCATGATGTCAAGCGCGTCTATCTGCTGCGTCACTCTCATCGTGCCTATCTCCGAGGCAATGTTAGAGCCCACCTTTCCGGCAAGGATAAGACACATTATTGACGATGAAAACTCGAGCAGCATGATTTCGCGCGTTACGTATCCCGTAACGAAGCGCGGCATCCACGGGCTCTGTATGTTCAGCTTTATCTGTATGCAGATTACTGCGCCGATAAAAAACGATATCAGCAGCACAATGCCTATCGAGTTTACGCCCAGCGATGACATTTCCTTCAGATACTGCTTCATGAACATGCGCATGCGTTCAGGCCGCGAGAAGGCACGGCCCATAAGTATCAGGTATTTACCGAAACTTGTTAGATATTTGTCTATCAGCATTGTCTTAAAAAGTCTGTTATATAATTTCTCTTGGCGTGAAACCGCTACAAAAGTAACCAAAAATTGATAAAAAACTGCAACAAGTTCAAGAGTTTTTCGATTCTGTAGATATTATTAGATACAATTTTACTACTTTTGCATAAATAAACATTGTTACAGTCTTAAATGAACGGAGAAAAAGATTTGAATGCGGGCATGCAGCAGGGCGAAGGCATGGTGCTGCGTGCCGAGGGACTGGTGAAGCGCTACGGAAAGCGCACCGTTGTTAACGACGTTTCGATCAACGTGAAGCAGGGCGAGATTGTCGGACTGCTCGGACCTAACGGTGCCGGCAAGACAACGTCGTTCTATATGACCACAGGTCTTATCGTGCCCAACGCGGGCCATATATATCTGGGAGACAAGGAGATAACCGACTTTCCTGTATACAAGCGCGCAAGGGCGGGCATAGGCTATCTGCCGCAGGAGGCAAGCGTGTTCCGCAAGCTGAGCGTTGAAGACAACATCATGGCTGTGCTCGAGATGACGGGACTGAAGCGTGCCGAGCGCGAGGAAAAGCTGGAGAGCCTCATACGCGAGTTCCGCCTGAACAAGGTGCGCAAGAACAAGGGTGACCAACTTTCGGGAGGCGAGCGCCGCCGTACTGAGATTGCGCGCTGTCTGGCCATCGACCCTAAGTTTATCATGCTCGACGAGCCTTTTGCCGGCGTAGACCCTATTGCCGTTGAGGACATTCAGCACATCGTGTGGCAGCTTAAATACCGCAACATCGGTATCCTTATAACCGACCACAACGTGCAGGAGACCCTTAGCATCACCGACCGTGCATATCTGCTGTTCGAGGGCCGCATATTGTTCCGCGGTACGCCTGAGCAGCTTGCCGAGAATAAGATTGTAAGGGAGAAATACCTCAGTAACAGCTTCGTTCTCCGAAAGAAAGACTTCCAGCTTATCGACGAGGAGAAAAAAGCACGCGAGGCAGAGGAAAACAATTAATTAATTCATAATTCACAATTCACAATTCATAATTGGGTTGATTATTTTCAAAAAAACAAAACGGCATATCCGCCACCCAATTATGAATTATGAATTGTGAATTATGAATTAAAAAAATTATTTATTGAAATAGTACAGGAATGTCGCAATGCCGGTCAGGGCTTTCTTGGGCGAATCCTTTATCTCAATACTGAACTTTATTTCGGCTTTTACCGTTCCGCGCAGGTTCTCAATGCTGTGCAGGTCGGCCACGAGGCGTATTGATTCGCCTGATTTTACGGCCTGTCCGAACTTCATCTTGTCCATGCCGTAGTTCACCATCATCTTCAGGTTGTTTACCTCAATGATCTGGTTCCACAGATAGGGCAGCATCGACAGCGTGAGATAGCCGTGGGCTATAGTTGTCTTGAACGGGCTCTCTGTCTTTGCGCGCTCCTGGTCTACGTGTATCCACTGATGGTCCAGTGTGGCGTCGGCAAACATGTTTATGCGTTCCTGTGTCAGCTCTACATAGTCAGACACTCCGATGTTCTTGCCGAGCAGAGCGGCAAACTCTTCATAACTGTTGATAATTACTTTACTCACTTTTCTTGATGTTTATAGATTTGTAAATTAGTTGATTTCAATCATACTCCGTCGGGACTGTAGAGATACTGCGCCAGCGGGTCGGCATAGTCAAACAGCTCTTCGGGCTTGAAGAATCGCTTAATCTCTGTTGCGGCGTTCTCCGTGCTGTCAGAAGCATGTATTATGTTCTCCTGTCCGCTCATAGAGTAGTCGCCTCTTATTGTTCCCGGCGCAGCCTTGCGTCCGTTGGTGGCTCCCGTTATGGTGCGCACCACTTCAACTGCCTCGCATCCCTCAACACACAGAGCCACCACCGGGGCAGCCATCATTGAGGCTTTCACGAATTTAAAGAACGGTCTTTCGGCCAGGTGGGCGTAGTGTTCGTTGAGCAGTTCGTCTGTCAGCTGCATCATCTTCATGCCCACAATGCGCAGGCCTTTGCGCTCAATGCGGTTTATTATTTCTCCGATAAGCCTTCTCTGCACTGTGCAGGGCTTCAGCAGTATTAGTGTTCTTTCCATGTTATGTTTTGATATTAAGGTTTTTCTATGTTCAGTTGTTGCCGTTGCGGCGTGTCATTTCAGCTCCTTGCCGTCAGAGAAAGCGTTGCCTGCCTTGGCGCCGATCTTGCGGTATTCGTTGTTGAACGGGTCGAATATCACTGGGGCTGCCTTCTCTACGTCAACCTTTCCGTCTTCGCCTATAACGCTCTCGTCAACGCTTACGTTCACAATCTCGCCGCGCAGTATGCACGTATCAGGATTATAGTCTATCAGACGGCACTCAACGGCCACGGCAAGTTCGTCTATCAGCGGAGCATCGACAAACTCCGACTTGGTGGCATGAAATCCTGCACGCTCAAACTTGTCGGGCACATTGTTTCCCGACACAAGTCCTACATAGTCGCATGCCACGATATGTGCGGCGTCGGCCATGCTCACCGTGAATGCTTTGCGTTTCAGTATGTTCTTCACTGTCTTGTGTCCTGCGCTGAGACACATGCTTATCTCTTTTATCTCGCTTATGCCGCCCCACGCTGCGTTCATGGCGTCGGGTGTGCCGTCTTCGCCGTATGTTGCTATGATGAACACCGGCTGCGGATATGTCAGCGGCTTTGCTCCAAAATTCTTTCTCATAATGCTTAAGTTCTTTGATAACTGAAAGTTAACTTACAAAAATACAAACTTTGTCTGACACAGGCAAATTATTTAAGTGAAAAGCGAACAATCCGATTGAAGATTAAGTGAAGAGTGAAGAACGAAGAGTGAAGAATCCAAATGTTGAGATGTTTTTATAGCAACAAGGCATTTGACTTTAACTCCTAGCCAACTTGTTGGCGATAACTACTTTGACTCCTTTAACTCCCGTCTTGCGAAAGTTAAAAGTGAAAAGCGAACAATCCAAATGCGGAGTTGTGAAAGCCGGGAGTGAAGAATTTGAATGTAAGTAGTAAGCCAATTAAAATGAATTTATTATATTTGCACTGCGCAGAAATTGTCTGTTCACTGCCTAAAATGCAAAAACACTATAAAGAACTGATGTCAAACGTTTAAAACAGACTTTGCGGGCAATGCTCACGGTAAGACACAATTCGGATGACTTCACTCAAGATAAAATACTACAGGGCATATGACTTTAACTCCTTTAACTACTATAACTTCTTTAACTTCTTTAACTACAAGAATACTCCCCCTCTTGCTGCTCTGCACAACATTCTTTTCCTGTCGTGACGGAGGCAGGGCGGAGGGCATATTGCGCACAGCCGACAGCCTTATGGAGGAACATCCCGACAGCGCGTTGGCGATATTGAAGCACGACTCACTCGAAATATGCCGTTCGGGTAAAGACTTTCGCCTG
This sequence comes from Xylanibacter sp., assembly GCF_057607445.1. Lineage (NCBI taxonomy): Bacteria > Pseudomonadati > Bacteroidota > Bacteroidia > Bacteroidales > Prevotellaceae > Xylanibacter > Xylanibacter sp. The sequence goes on from NZ_DBLZAX010000019.1 coordinate 23,918, forward strand.
TGGTATGCTCTGTCGCGCACCGAAGCCGACGACAAATGCTACATCCTGCATGTGTCAGACTCGGCCATACGTATAGCCGCAGGGTGTTATGATTCTTACGGCAGTGCCCTTCAGCGCGTACGTGCTGACTATCTTCTCGGCCGCGTTTATTGCGACATGCATCTCTACGGCCACGCCCTTACATCGTTCAACAAGGCCATTGCCGTTGACGCGGAGAACGATTCTGTCATCAACCGCTACAAAGCCCGTGCCGCCACATGGGCAGGATATGTTTATGAGGTGAAGGGCTTGCATAAAGATGCGTTGCGATATAATAAGTTGGCATACGGATATGCCAAGAAGGCCGGCGCACAGGTTACAGATATTTATTCGTTGAGAGACATTGGGCGGTCGTACAGCTATCTCAAGCAGAACAACACGGCTATACCTTATTATCGGCAAGCTGCAAAAAAGGCAAAGGCTATTGATGACGCGAACCTTTATAATATGGTTATGGAGGAATTGGCCGGTATATATATTGAAGAAGGTCGGCTTGATGAAGCCTATGCGGCATTGAATACGCCCTTTCTTGCAATGACAGACAAAGACATATCATCTCATTATTATGTTTGGGCATATTATTTTGAGCATACGGGACAACTTGATTCTGCCGTGGCTTATAATAAGAGAGGGATGATTTACAGTAATAATACAGAAAAAAGAGATGCGTGTCAGGATTTAATAAGAATTTTAAATAAGCAGGGCAAGCGTGACGAGGCAATGGAATATTATGAGAAATATTCTGTATATTCTGACTCTGTGGAAACAAGTGAGCTGAAGGAAACATCGGACATGTTGTCGCAGGTGGAAAAGAGTATAGATGTGGAGCGTAAAAATGCGGCTTTGGCCTCCTCGCAGTTACGCCTTGCGGCAGTAATGTCTATACTGGTTGTTGTGGTGGTTATTGCTTCGGTGGCTTTGCTTGGGATGTATCTCAAGCGCAAGAGAAAGCAACGGGAGCAGCTGGAGCGAGTGAGACGTTATCGCCTCGAGCGCAGCATGAAGGAAAAACAGCGCGCGCAGCAGAACAAGGAGCGCATAGCCTTACTTGAAAATGAACTGACGGCATCAAACCAGACACTGTCGGAACTGCGGCAGGAACTTATCCGCAATGAGGCCGAGATGCTGAAATATAAAGACGCCTTGACAGCCTTTGAGCAGAAGCACGGCGAGCTGCTTGTGGCAGATCTGGCCGATACGGATGTGTATAAACTTTATCACGATCCGATTGCAAAACCTACATCTGCCGATTATCACATGCTTGTTGAGGCTCTGAACAAGGCATACGGTGATTTCACCTTGCGCCTAAAGGAGTTTTATCCCGACATACGTAGCAATGAGATGTGGATATGCTGCATGGTAAAGGCCGGTCTGACCTCGAAAGAGATATGCAACATATCGTCTTATTCGTACAGTTCCATCGGCATGGCTAAGGTTCGCCTGTATGGTAAAATGCTCGGCAAGAAAGGTTCATCGAGAGACTTTGATGCCTTTATCCGTGATTTTTAGATGCTTTGTAATATGTTGATTTCCAAAGTTTTATGGCATGGACGGAACAATATGGTGAAGTTTTGTTAAGCTGATTGTTCACCTAAAGTTTTTCAATGTTTGTATATTTGACAAACTTTAAAGCGATGAAATAATCAGCAGGTGATGACCTCTGTTGTTATTGCAGATAAAAACAAGCTGTGTGAGGCAGACATTCAGAATGTAAGTCCGTCGCTTGGTGATTAATGTTTAACTTAAATCTGATTTCTCATGCAGAAGTGTGTATTAATGTTTTTCCTGTTGCTGGCACCGTATATGGTTTATGCGCAGACGGACAGCGTATGCTGCGGCGACTCCGTGTCGGAGGCTTGGGCTGAAGCCAATAAAGACAGAATAGCGAAGATGACGCGCAGCGAATGGCTCAAACTTCCGACAGACGGGATTAGGCGTGCTGCATACACAAGGTTTACTCCCAAACAGCGAGTGCAGTTCTGGAAAGATAAGCTGACGGACATCGCAGCTGACGATAAGCTGTCGGAAAAGGAAAAGAGCCATGTGATGAAGCTTTATGACTTTATAGACAGCCATCAAGGTTTGTTTACAGGTAAACAGATTACTCCTGAACAGGAAACCGAAGTCAATATGTTTATAGCAGGGTGGATGCAGACGGCAGAACGGCAGTTCAGGTGGAGCCGGCAGATGGTGTATTCTATAGCCGCGTCAGGCGAAGAAATGGTGATAAAATATGAAAACGATTAATTTGTCATGCTTCCGGCAATGCCTTATATTGATGTGTGCCTATGAATTGCAAGGATTATTTATGTTCGTTCTTCGTGATGCTGCTGTCAACAATGGCGGCGTGTATATTTAATTGTTTCGAGTCTCTCTTCATATCCTCATTTGCAGGAGGGCTGTTTTTGTCGGCTGTCGTATGTTGGCGTTTGTCTGCCATACAGCGAAAGAGAGAAAACACAAACAGGCATTTTATGGCGATGTTGGCAGGTGTTCTTGCTTTTATGATACCGTTTTATGCCGTTACTTTCTACGACTCTCTCATCTCGCTGATGCAGTCGTTGGGCTGGCTGCTTGCTGCGGTGCTGACGTACATCTGTCTTGTGTGCAGAATAAGAGCTGTGTATGTCATTTCTGCGGTTGTCTGGCTTATTTTTATAATATTTGCCGTACCGGCATGGGTGTCTTATTTCATAAACGTTTACGAGTGTGCCGATTAGGCGTGATAAAAGTCTGTTTAAACTTTTTGCCGGCTAATCATCTGAATTATGTGCCCGTCGTATGTCTTTCAAAACACGGCAAATGGCCTTCTAAAAGGTATGCTTTTGCAGCATAAAATGTGCCCTTTCATACTGTAAAAGGATACCTTTTGCAGAGCCATAGCGGGCTATGTCAAGAAAAAAAACGACAAAAGACGGGCTGAAAGCTGAATGCACAAAATAGATAAGGCCATGTGCGGTCTGATGACAGATTAGTGTTAAAGTCAACTTGTTTCAGGACCAGAGCAGTATGGAGTCAACCAAAATCAGAAAAAGTCAACGGCAGAAAGCCTAAAAAAGTTTTGATAAAAACTCGTCACTCGTCACAATGCAGTGTAACGTCTTGTCAGTCAGTCCGTTGTGGCGTGATGAGTTGCTGGGCGAACTCGTCACATCCTTGGCTTGGAGACTTTGGCGTGATGAGTTGAAAATACAACTCGTCACACTGTAATGCGTTGTATTCCAGTGCTTTATATGCCTTTGTGACGAGTGACGAGTTTTTATCAAAACTTTTTGTGTATGCCTTGTTCAGGCAAAGGTTTTTCGGAAAACGCACCTTTTTGGGGCCTTGTTTTATAGGAAAACGCAGTTTTTTAGGGCTGATTTTTATATGAAAACGCACCTTTATGCTCTAAAAACATTATATTTGCATGGATAGGCTGCATGGCAGACATATCTTTGGGCGGTGCTGTGCACTACTGTAAGAGCATGATACCGTTGGTATAAAATTGTCAAAAAAATATGCTGAAATATTCAGCCGAGATGTTTAAAATGATAAATTTTGCAGGTTTTTTCCTATTATATTAGGTAATTACGTCAATATTGACTAATTTTGCACCTCAATTTGATTAATAATTTAAAAACAATATAAACATTAAACGATGAAAATTTCATTTGAAAATCCCGACAAAGTCAACGGACTGCTGACTTTGACAGTCGAAGAGGCTGACTACAAAGAGAATGTCGAGAAGACACTGAAGAACTACCGCAAGAAGGCTAACGTGCCCGGATTCCGTCCCGGCATGGTGCCCATGGGCATGATAAAGAGACAGTTTGGAACAACTGCCAAGGTTGACGAAATCAATAAGCTGCTGGGCGAGCAGATTTACAAATATGTAAAAGACAACAACATCCAGATGCTGGGCGAGCCGCTGCCTTCAGACAAGCAGGAGCCGGTAGACATGGAGAAGGAAGCTCCCTACACATTTATGTTCGATATAGCTGTTGCTCCTGAGTTCAAGGCTGAACTGACAGGCGACGACACAATAGACTATTACACAATAACTGTTGACGACAAGATCATCGACCAGCAGATAGACGTGTTCGCATCTCGTGCTGGCCACTACGACAAGGTAGAGGACTATCAGGCAAACGACATGCTGAAGGGCGACATCCGCGAGCTCGACGAAAACGGCAACACTAAGGAGGGCGGCATCACAGTTGAGGGTGCAGTGCTCATGCCTGAATATATTAAGGTGGAAGACCAGAAGAAACTCTTCGACGGAGCCAAGCTGGGCGACATCATCACATTCAACCCGAAGAAGGCTTATCCTGAAAGCGACATCGAGGTTTCTTCACTGCTCAAGATGAAGAAGGAAGAAGTTGCCGACCTGACTGCCGACTTCAGCTATCAGATCACCGAGATATCTCGCTATGTTAAGGCTGAGGTAAATCAGGAACTCTTCGACCAGGTTTACGGCAAGGACGTAATCAAGGACGAGAAAGACTTCCGCGAGAAGATTGCAGAGGGACTCAAGGCTCAGTTTGCCGTTGACTCTGACTTCAAGTTCATCCAGGATGTACGCAAGTATCTTGTTGACAAGGTTGGCGCTCTTACATATCCCGATGCCCTGCTGAAGCGCATCATGCTGAACAACAACAAGGACAAGGGCGAGGAGTTTGTTGAGAAGAACTACGAGCAGAGCATCAAGGAGCTTACATGGCACCTCATCAAGGAGCAGCTCGTTAAGGCAAACGGCATTAAGATTGAGGATGCTGACATCGAGGAGACAGCCAAAGAGGCTGCCAAGGCACAGTTTGCTCAGTATGGCATGAACAACATTCCTGAGGAATATATCGAGAACTATGCCAAGGATATGCTGAAAAAGAGAGAGTATATCGACTCTTTCGTTGACCGCAGCATTGACCGCAAGCTGACAGAAATCCTCAAGAACGTTGTTAAGCTCGAGAACAAGACTGCAACACTCGAGGAATTCAACAAAATGATGCAGGCAGAATAAAAAATATTTTTTTATAAAAAACTTCCGCATGTTAGGAGGTTATCGACTTTTTTTATTATCTTTGTTCCTAAGAACAGATAGAAAGGGTCGGTAACCTCCTTTCTTTCTACGAAAAATGAACTATAATAATTATGAACGATTTTAGAAAATACGCTACCGGACATCTTGGCATGAGCGGTATGGTCTTCGATGACGTAATGAAAGCTCAGGCTCAGTATCTGAACCCCTACATCCTGGAGGAGCGCCAGCTCAACGTAACCCAGATGGATGTGTTCTCACGTCTTATGATGGACCGCATCATATTTCTGGGCACACAGATTGACGACTATACAGCCAACACGCTGCAGGCTCAGCTGCTGTATCTCGACTCGACCGATCCCGGCAAAGACATATCTATATATATAAACAGCCCCGGCGGAAGCGTTACGGCCGGACTTGGCATATATGACACCATGCAGTTCATATCGAGCGACGTGGCCACTATATGCACGGGCATGGCTGCGTCTATGGCTGCCGTGCTGCTCGTTGCCGGAACAGAAGGCAAGCGCTCGGCTCTTACTCATAGCCGCGTGATGATACACCAGCCGCTCGGCGGAGTGCAGGGACAAGCTTCAGACATCGAGATTGAGGCCAAGGAGATAATGAAATTCAAGAAAGAGCTTTACACCATAATATCTGACCACTCTCACACTCCTTACGACAAGGTGTGGAAAGACTCTGACCGCAACTACTGGATGACGGCCGAAGAGGCTAAGGAGTATGGCATGATAGACAATGTGCTTATCAGAAAAGGCGGAAAGGCCGCAGCTTCTGTACAGAACGAGGGACAGGAAAAATAATGCATGAAGAGTGAAGCTCCAAGCACACGGAGCTTAATCAATACAAATATAAATATACGACAATCGGATGAATAAAGTTTGTAGCTTTTGCGGACGTAGCGAAAAAGACGTCAAGCTGCTCATAACGGGCGTTGACGGATATATATGCGAGAGCTGTGCCGTGCAGGCTTACGAGATAGTTAAGTCGACAGGACTGCTCGACGAAGACAAGCAAAAGCAAAATACTAAGTTTAAACTTAAGAAGGTGCCGAAGCCGCGCGAGATAAAGAAATATCTCGACCAGTATGTCATCGGTCAGGACGACGCAAAGCGCTGTCTGGCCGTGTCGGTGTATAACCATTACAAGAGACTTCAGCAACCGGAAGATGACAACGGCGTAGAGATAGAGAAAAGCAATATAATTATGGTGGGAAGCACCGGTACGGGCAAGACCCTCATGGCGCGCACCATAGCCAAGCTGCTCGATGTCCCCTTCACCATTGTAGATGCCACGGTGTTCACCGAGGCCGGATATGTGGGCGAGGATGTTGAGAGCATACTGAGCCGACTGCTTCAGGTGGCCGACTATGATGTTGAGGCTGCGCAGCGCGGCATCGTGTTCATCGACGAGATAGACAAGATTGCGCGCAAGAGCGACAATCCTTCCATAACACGCGACGTGAGCGGCGAGGGCGTTCAGCAGGGACTGCTTAAGCTGCTTGAAGGCTCGATGGTGAATGTCCCGCCACAGGGCGGACGCAAGCACCCCGACCAGGAGTATATTCATGTAGACACCAAGAACATTCTGTTTATCTGCGGCGGAGCCTTCGACGGCATCGAGCGCAAGATAGCACAGAGGCTCAACACTCATGTGGTGGGCTATAACTCGGTGCAGAACGTGCGCAACATCGACAAGAACGATCTCATGAAATACATCCTGCCGCAAGACCTCAAGTCGTTCGGACTGATACCTGAGATTATCGGCCGCCTGCCGGTGCTGACATATCTCAACCCGTTAGACCGTCAGGCTCTAAGGTCGATACTCGTAGAACCAAAGAACTCCATAATAAAGCAGTATATCAAACTGTTCGAGATGGATGGCATTGAGCTGTCGTTCACAGAGGACTCGCTCGACTTCATTGTCGACAAGGCCATGGAATACAAGCTCGGAGCACGCGGACTGCGCTCTATCGTGGAGAGCGTTATGATGGATGCAATGTTTGAAGTTCCGTCAAAGCGCGTCAAGACATTTGAAGTAACTCTCGACTATGCACGCCAGCAGCTCGAGAAGGCTCACTTCGAAAAGCTGGAGAGTGCTTAAGCCGGCAAGGCTCTTAAATATAAAGTAACATAAAACCGGGAAACTCTGCTTACTAACTATATGAACAAGGAAGTTAATCTTACAGAAAAACTGAAGCAATATTTCGGCTTTGATAAGTTTAAAGGTGACCAGGAAGCCATTATACGCAATCTGCTCGATGGCAAGAACACGTTTGTGCTTATGCCTACCGGAGGCGGAAAGTCGTTGTGTTATCAGTTGCCGTCGCTCATCATGGACGGCACGGCAATAGTGATATCGCCGCTCATTGCACTGATGAAGAATCAGGTTGACGTGATCAACGGCATGAGCGAGAGCGACGGGGTGGCTCATTATCTTAACTCCTCTCTTAACAAGTCGGCCATCGACCATGTTAAGAGCGACATCATGGCCGGCAAGACCAAGCTGCTGTATGTTGCGCCTGAGTCGCTAACAAAGGAGGATAATGTCGACTTCCTCAAGACTGTTAAGATTTCTTTCTATGCCATAGACGAGGCACACTGTATATCTGAATGGGGACACGACTTCCGTCCTGAATACCGCCGTATACGCCCGATTATCAACGAGATCGGCAATGCCCCGGTGATAGCGCTTACGGCTACGGCCACCGACAAGGTGAGAACGGATATAAAGAAGAGCCTCGGAATACTCGACGCAACAGAGTTCAAGAGTTCGTTCAACCGTCCGAACCTTTATTATGAGGTAAGGCATAAGACGAAGGATATAGACAAGCAGATAGTTAAGTTCATAAGGCAGAACCCCGGCAAGAGCGGCATCATTTATTGTCTGTCGCGCAAGAAGGTCGAAGAACTGGCCGCGGTGCTGCGTGCCAACGATATCAAGGCTGCGGCATATCATGCCGGTCTCGACTCGTCTACACGCTCGGCAACACAGGACGACTTCCTGATGGAGCGCCTCGACGTAATCGTTGCCACTATTGCTTTCGGTATGGGAATTGACAAGCCCGACGTGCGCTTTGTGATTCATTACGACATACCCAAAAGTCTTGAAGGCTACTATCAGGAGACCGGCCGTGCCGGCAGAGACGGTGGGGAAGGCAAGTGTATAGCATTCTACTCATATAAAGACCTCAGAAAACTTGAGAAGTTTATGGAGGGAAAGCCTGTTGCCGAACAGGACATCGGTCGCCAGCTGCTGCAGGAGACAGCCGCATACGCTGAGTCTTCCGTGTGCCGCAGAAAGATGCTTCTGCATTATTTCGGCGAGGTGTACGACAAGGACAACTGCGGCAACTGTGACAACTGCCTGCATCCGAAGACGAAGATTGAGGCCAAGGATGCGCTGCTCGTTGTGCTGCAGGCCATAGCGGCAATAAAGGAAGACTTCAGGACTGACTATGTCATAGACTTTGTTGAAGGAAAGGACAACAACGACATAGTGGCTCACAAGCATGACAAGCTTGACGAGTTTGGCTCGGGTGAGGATATGGACGAAAAACTCTGGAATCCGGTGATACGTCAGGCACTCATTGCAGGGTACATCAAGAAGGATGTGGAGAACTACGGCATACTGAAACTTACTGCTGCCGGCAAGAGGTTCATTAAGAATCCTGAGTCGTTCATGATCGTGAAGGACAACGACTTCAACGAAGAGGACGAAGAGGAAGTAAGCGACGGAGCAGGCGCAGCACTCGATCCGATGCTGTATTCCATGTTGAAAGACCTGCGCAAGAAGGTCAGCAGCAAGCATCAGCTGCCGCCTTATGTCATCTTCCAGGATGTGTCGCTGGAGCAGATGGCCACCGTTTATCCTATAACTCTCGAAGAACTTCAGAACATTCAGGGAGTGGGAGCTGGCAAGGCACGCCGCTACGGCAAGGAGTTTGTCGAACTGATAAAGAAACACTGCGAGGAGAACGACATAGAGCGCCCCGAAGACCTGCGTGTGCGTACTGTGGCAAAGAAGTCGGTGCTGAAGGTGAAAATCATACAGAGCATCGACCGGCAGATAGCCCTCGACGACATTGCCGATGCACAGGGCATCGACTTTGAAGACTTGCTCGATGAGGTTGAGGCCATTGTCTACAGCGGAACAAAGATAAATATTGACTACTTCCTCGAGGAAGTGATGGACGACGACCATGTGGATGACATCTACGACTACTTCAAGGAGAGCGAGACCGACGACCTTGAGACTGCCATGGAAGAGCTTGGCGATGATTATAGTGAAGACGAGATTCGTCTGGTTAGAATAAAGTTTATATCAGACATGGGCAACTAATCCTAGGCCGGGACAAGCCGGAACAATGGCGGCTGACATCCTGCGGCTTAGGTACAGATAATAACATAGTTGATGAAAGGTGGCTTTTTGCATTGCGAAAGGCCACCTTTTATTGTGTAATATGCGGCATATTGGCAGGCAAAAGACCATGTGTTGCAATGCGCTGTATATCAGGACGTTCCGTGGCTTGACGTCGGTCGCTGTTTTTGTCCAGGCCGGTTGTTGGTGTATGGCTGTGTTTTCTTGGCGTATTGAGCGCAGTGTCGTAAGTTTTTTCGCTGAACAGCGTGCAGTGTCAATAGAAGGATGACGGCAAGATTGTAGCAGAAAAAACAAAGACGGATGAAGGAGGTAATGTGCTTGTATGTTTAAACTATATGCGGTCTGTTGGCCGATTTTGTCGACTAAAACATAAAAACCGCCAAACAGTATGCTCAAAAGGCTGCTTTTTAATGTTTTCGGCATGTCGCCGGCCGTTGCCGCGGGCTGCGTTAAATAGCATTAATTAGAAAAGAAAATGACGTTTGTGGCGTCTGATATGGATTTTTTTTGCTAAATTTGCACGCAATAAATTTCTAAATAAATATATGTCATCATTTGTTGCAGATAAAATTGTGATGGACGGTCTGACTTTTGACGACGTCCTCTTAATCCCAGCTTATTCGGAAGTACTGCCAAAGACGGTAGAGTTGAAAACCAAGTTCTCGCGCAACATCAGCCTGAACGTTCCTTTTGTTACGGCCGCAATGGACACCGTGACAGAGTCGGCCATGGCTATAGCCATAGCCCGCGAAGGCGGTATCGGCGTTATACACAAAAACATGTCGATAGAGGAGCAGGCACGCCAGGTTGCCATTGTTAAGCGTGCAGAGAACGGTATGATTTACGACCCTGTTACAATCCGCCGCGGTTCTACCGTAAGAGAGGCTCTGGCCATGATGGCAGAATATCATATCGGTGGTATTCCTGTCGTTGATGACGAAAACCATCTGGTAGGTATCGTTACAAACCGCGACCTGAGATTCGAGCGCACTCTCGACCGTAAGATCGACGAGGTAATGACAAGCGAGAATCTTGTAACGACTAACATCCAGACAGACCTTACAGCTGCGGCTGCCATTCTGCAGGAAAACAAAATAGAGAAGCTGCCCGTTGTTGACAACGACAACAAACTGGTAGGACTTATCACATATAAGGACATCACCAAGGCTAAGGACAAGCCTATGGCATGTAAGGACGCCAAGGGACGTCTGCGTGTTGCTGCCGGAGTAGGCGTTACAGCTGATACGCTCGACCGTATGCAGGCTCTTGTTGACGCCAATGCCGATGCTATCGTGATAGATACAGCTCACGGACATTCTAAATATGTAATCGAGAAGCTTGTTGAGGCTAAGCACTCATTCCCCGGTGTAGACATCGTTGTGGGTAACGTGGCTACAGGCGCTGCTGCCAAGATGCTCGTTGATAACGGTGCCGACGCCGTAAAGGTTGGTATCGGTCCGGGCAGTATCTGTACTACACGTGTCGTTGCCGGTGTGGGCGTTCCTCAGCTCAGCGCTGTTTATGACGTGGCTTGCGCCCTCGAGGGTACAGGCGTTCCTCTCATTGCCGACGGCGGTCTGCGCTATTCAGGCGATGTTGTCAAGGCTCTTGCAGCCGGCGGATATTGCGTCATGATTGGTTCGCTGGTAGCCGGAACAGAAGAGAGCCCCGGCGACACAATAATCTTCAACGGACGTAAGTTCAAGAGCTATCGCGGAATGGGCAGTCTCGAGGCCATGGAGAACGGATCTAAGGACCGCTACTTCCAGTCAGAGACTAAGGATGTTAAGAAACTTGTGCCCGAAGGCATTGCTGGCCGCGTTCCTTATAAAGGCACTCTGCAGGAAGTTATCTATCAGCTCGTGGGCGGTCTGCGCTCAGGTATGGGCTACTGTGGAGCCAACGACATACAGGCACTTCATAATGCCAAGTTTGTGCGCATAACAAATGCAGGCGTGCTCGAGAGCCATCCTCACGACATCTCTATCACAAGTGAGGCTCCCAACTACTCACGCCCTGAATAACCGGCATGTATAGAGGCTCGCATGTGAGCCGAGATGAGTATTATTTAAATACCGCAATATTAAGAAATGAAATCTTTTAAGCTTTTTGTAGCCATGCTCCTCTGTGGGAGCATGGCTCTTGCTCAGCACGACGATCCCGTTGTAATGAAAATCAACGGGGTGCCAGTGACACGCTCTGAGTTTGAGTATTCATATAATAAGAACAATTCTGACGACGTAATCGACAAGAAGACTGTTGACGAATACGTCGACTTGTTTGTCAATTACAAACTTAAGGTCGCAGCAGCCTATGACGCCAAGCTCGACACGCTCAGCTCGTTTAAGAAAGAGTTTGCCATGTATCGCGACCAGCAGGTACGTCCGTCGTTTGTCAACGACTCTGACATCGTGGCCGAGGCACGCCTGGTTTACGACAAGACAAAGGAGCGTATCGGCGAGCGCGGACTGATAAAGCCTGCACACATACTTATATATGTTGAGCAGAAAGCCCCTGCTGAGAAGCTTGAGAAGGCACGCCTGCGCGCCGACTCGCTTTACAACGTGCTGAAAGGCGGAGCCGACTTTGCCGAGCTTGCCAAGAAATATTCGCAGGATCCGGGTTCGGCTAAGAACGGAGGAGAACTGCCCTGGCTTCAGCCCGGACAGACGCTCAAGGAGTTTGAAGATGCAGCTTATGCTCTGAAAACCGGCGAAATGAGCAAACCGGTGCTCTCACCTGTGGGCTATCATATCATTCTCATGAAGGACCGCAAGGCATTTGAGCCGTTCGACACGCTGAAGACAGACATCATACGCTTTATCGAGGCACGCGGCGCACGTGAGAGAATTGTTGACAAAAAGCTTGAAGAACTTGTAAAAGAGTCTGACGGAAAACTTACCAAAGAGAACATCCTCGAGGCAAGGGCCGAAGAGATGGCAAGCAAGGACTCTGACCTGAAGAATCTTATCAAGGAATATCACGACGGACTCTTGCTTTATGAGATAAGCAACCGCATGGTGTGGGACAAGGCCGCAAAAGACGATGCCGGACTTGCCGCATATTTCAAGAAGAACAAGAAAAGATATTATTGGGACGAACCCAGATACAAGGGTATGGTATACCACGTCAAGCAGAATGAAGACGTAGAGGCTGTTAAGAACTGCGTGAAGGATGTTCCGTTTGACGAATGGGCTGAGAAACTGCGCGTTACGTTCAACAACGACTCTGTGTTGAGGATACGCGTCGAGAAAGGTATATTCAAGGCCGGCGACAACGCATTTATCGACAAGATGGTGTTTAAGAAAGACACTGTGGTTACTCCGGTCAAGAACTTCCCTATCGATGCTGTTTACGGAAAGATACTTAAGCGTAAGCCCGAAAGCTACGAGGATGTTCGCGGACTGGTTACGGCCGACTATCAGGACCAGCTGGAGAAGCAGTGGGTGGCCGACCTCAGAAAGAAATATCCCGTGGAAGTATATTATGATGTGTTGAAAACAGTAAATAATCATTCTAAATAATGAGATCTAGAAGCAAAACAGCCTTATGGGCCGTAGTATCGATGGTGTTCTTTGCCACTGTAAGCGCGCGGCCTTTACAGGGTGGCGACGATAAAGACGTTGCAAAAACCGACTCGGTTGCAAAGGTTGACACCGTTGATTCTGCCGATCCGGCAAGCGTGGTCGACGAGGTTATATGGGTTGTCGGTGACGAGCCAATACTCTTGTCTGACGTCGAAATGGCCCGTATGCAGGCCGAGATGGAAGGCGTCAAGTGGGAAGGTGATCCCGACTGTACCATTCCTGAGCAGTTGGCCGTGCAGAAGCTGTTCTTGCATCAGGCTGCAATAGACAGTATCGAGGTCAGCGAGTCTGAGGTGGCTCAGAGTGTTGAGCATCAGATAAGCGCATGGCTTCAGATGGTCGACGGCAACAAGGAACGTCTGGAGGAGTATAAGAGAAAGAGTCTTGCTGAGCTGCGAATATCACTTCACGATGACTTCAAAGACCGTCTTCTCATTGAAAGAGAACGTGAGAAGCTCGTTGAGGACATCACAGTTTCGCCTGCTGATGTGCGCAGATATTTCAGCGAATTGCCTGAAGACAGTATCCCTATGGTTCCGACAGAGGTTGAAGTACAGATTATAACACGTACTCCGAAAGTGGAGCAGGCTGAAATAGACCGTATAAAGAACGAACTTCGCAATTACACCGAGATGGTCACCAGCGGTCAGACTTCTTTCACGGCATTGGCAAAGCTTTATTCGGAAGATCCGGGTACAGCCCGTATGGGTGGCGAATTTCCTGATTATGTAGGCCGAGGCATGCTCGATCCGGCTTTTGCTAACGTGGCTTTCAACCTTACAGATCCGAAGAAGATATCTAAAATCGTAGAGACCGACTTCGGATATCATATCATCCAGCTTATAGACAAGCGAGGCGACAAGATTAAGGTAAGACATATCCTTCTTAAACCTAACGTTTCTAATGAGGCTATCGAGACAGCTTCAATGCAGCTTGACTCTATAGCAGACGAGATACGTGCGGGCAAATTCACCTTCGAGCAGGCAGCGTCATTCCTGTCAGACGATAAGGATACCCGCAACAACAACGGTCTGATGGCCAACACCACCGAGTCAGGACGTACAAGTAAGTTCCAGCTCCGCAATCTGCCTTCAGAGATAGCACGTGTGGTGGACACGCTGAAGGTTGGTGAAGTGTCGGCTCCTTTCCAGATGATCAATGAGAAAAACGGTAAGCTCGTTTGTGTCGTCGCAAAGCTGAAGAGCCGCGTGGAGATGCACAGGGCTACGATAACCGAAGATTTTCAGACGATGAAGAACATCGTGCTTGCCAAGCGCAAGGAAGAGTTCATAAAAGACTGGATAAAGGATAAGATAAAGAATACGTATATACGAATAAACGATCGTTATAAGAATTGTAACTTTGAATATCAAGGTTGGGTTAAATGACAACAAACAATAGAATAAAAGTCTTATTCAGCGGGCATAGGATACTGATTGTGGTACTCCTGTGCCTGTTTGGACTTAGTGTGGTCCAATCACGCCAGCCGAATAAGAAGAAACCGCGCAAGAGTACAAACGAGCGCGTCTATCTTGTTCATGCCGATGTTACCAATTATGACATGTTTGGCGACAACCCTACGGCCCAGGTGCTTAAGGGGCGTGTGGCATTCAGGCATAATGGTGCGCGCCTGTTCTGTGACAGTGCGTATCTTTATCAGGAGTCAAACTCGTTTAAGGCTTTCGGACATGTGAAGATGTATCAGGGAGACACCCTCTCGCTGTTCAGCGACTATGCCTATTATGACGGCAACGACCAGATGGCCGAGGCACGCTACAACGTTGTGCTGAAGCATAGGGGCACCACGCTTTACACCGACAGTCTTAACTACGACCGTCTTTACGGTATCGGATATTTCTTTGAAGGCGGAAAGATGGTCGACAAGAAGAACGTATTGGTTTCTGACTGGGGCGAATATGACACGGAAACACGCAACGCCGTGTTCAATTATAATGTAAATCTGAAGAATCCTAAGTTTGTTCTTACCACAGATACGCTACATTATGACACACGTACTTCAATGGCGCATATCGTTGGACCATCGAAAATCACTTCGGGAAAGAGCACGATATATACATCTCAGGGATATTATGACACCAATAAGGAGAAAGCCCGCCTATATGGACGGTCGCGTCTTACCAACAACGGTAAGGAACTTACGGGCGACAGTCTGTTCTATAACGAAAAGACAGGTATAAGTCAGGGCTTTCATAATGTTGTGTACAAGGATTCGCTTAACAAGAATCAGCTGAACAGCAACTACTTCTGGTATAATGAAAAGACAGGTTTTGCCTTCGCAACAGACAGCGCCGTGATGATGGATTTCTCTCAGCGTGACACGCTTTATCTGCATTCTGACACGATGAAGGTTTACACCTTTAACATAAACACCGACTCTGTTTATCGTGTAGCCCATTGTTATAATAAGGTAAGGGCGTTCAGACCGGATGTTCAGGCCGTTTGCGACTCTCTGATTTACAACACGAAAGACTCGTGTCTCATAATGTATAAAGACCCGATAACATGGAATGCTAACCGCCAGCTGTTAGGTGAGGTAATCGAGGTGTTCATGAAAGACTCGACCATTGACCGCGCACATGTTATAAATCAAGCTCTCTCGATAGAGCAGTTGCCCGACAGCATCCATTTTAATCAGATATCTTCGAGAGAGATGTTCGGATATTTTGAAAATGGAGAAATACGCAAGACCGAGGCGATAGGCAACGTGCTTGCCGTGTATTACCTTGAAGAAGACAAGGACAGCTCGCTCACCAACATGGCATATATTGAGACTGACACGATGCGTATGTTCATGAGAAACCGCCAGCTGGAAACTCTTTGGACATGCAAGAGTCAGAATGTGATGTATCCTATCACACAGACGCCCGTGGCAAAGTCTAAGCTGCCGTCGTTTGCATGGTTTGACTATGTCAGGCCGCTTGACAAGAATGACATATTCGTATGGCGCGGCAAGAAGAGCGGCACAGAGCTAAAGAACATTCCGCGCCGTTCGGCACCGTTGCAGCATATAAGTTCCGGCTCTGTTGTTTCTGTTGAAAGTGAAGTTAAGCCTGTTGCAGGCGCAGAACAGTCGAAGCCGGCTGATGGAGCGGACGCAAAGCAAACATCGTCTGCAGATGGCGCGTCAGAAAAACAGAAAACGGCTGGTTCACCGGAAAGTAAGCCGGAATCTGCTCCAGTTCCTGCATCCGACAGCGTAAAGGATTCTGACGTTCAGACTGCGCCGGGTGGAGAAACAAAAACAGAGGCCAAGACCGATGTTGAGCTAAAAGACAACAAATAAGCTTATGGGACTGTTCAAGCAGCGCAGACCGCGTGGGTTTCAGCATCAATACCTGTATGCTGATGAACGTAAGGATGTATTGAAGGATGTGGAGGAACGTGCGAAACGGGAGCTTGGTGTGGCAGGCGACAAAGGCAAGTCAAGCCATGAAGACCGCATAAGAGGCGCTTTTCTTAACGCTACGAAATATGCAAGGCGCCGCAGCGAACGGCGTTTGTCCGGCGGATTCATCCTTAGTACGGGTGTCATCCTGCTGCTGATTGTCCTGCTTGTTGTAGTTTGGAAGTTTTTGCTTTATTTTAATTAGTTGAAAAATCATGAGTGACATTATACAGCTTCTGCCTGATTCTGTGGCAAATCAGATTGCTGCGGGTGAGGTTATACAGCGTCCGGCATCTGTAATCAAGGAACTTGTTGAAAATTCTGTTGATGCCGGAGCAGATACAATTAAGGTACTGGTTACCGATGCAGGGCGCACTTCGATACAGGTAATCGACAACGGCAAGGGCATGTCGGAAACCGATGCGCGCCTTTCGTTTGAACGTCATGCAACATCAAAGATACGTCAGGCAAGCGATCTGTTTGCTCTTCATACAATGGGATTCCGTGGTGAGGCGCTTGCATCCATCGCTGCCGTGGCCCAGGTTGAACTGAAGACACGCACTGCTGATGACGAACTCGGAACGCATATCACTATTTCCGGCTCTAAGGTTATGGCCCAGGAGCCTGTTTCGTGTCCTATAGGAAGCAACTTTTCTGTAAACAATATATTCTTCAACGTCCCTGCAAGACGTAAATTCTTGAAGTCTAACTCTACGGAACTTAATAACATCCTTGCTGCTTTTGAGCGTATTGTGCTTGTTTATCCGCAGATAAACTTTACGTTCCATAGCAACGGCGTGGAGATGTTCAACCTGCGTAAAGGCAGCCTGAGACAGCGTATAGTAGATGTGTTCGGCAAGAAACTCAATCACGACATACTGCCCGTTAACGTTGAGACAACGGTATGCAATATCTCGGGATTTGTCGGCAAGCCCGAAGCCGCCCGTAAGAAATGCTCTCATCAGTATTTCTTTGTCAATGGGAGATATATGAAGCATCCGTATTTTCATAAGGCTGTGCTTACGGCTTTCGACCGCCTTATACCTATGGGCGAGCAGGTGCCTTATTTCATTTACTTCGATGTCAATCCCGAAGACATCGATGTGAACATCCATCCTACAAAAACCGAGATAAAGTTTGAGAATGAGCAGACTATATGGCAGATACTTATGGCTGCCGTTAAAGACTCTCTCGGCCGCTTTAATGATGTTCCTTCGATAGATTTCGACACCGAAGGAAGGCCGGATATACCGGTGTTCGACCCCTCTGTGGGCGGCACTTCAGCTCCCAAACTTGACTTTAATCCGGAGTATAATCCTTTCAAGGAGACTTCAGCAGGCAGTATGCCATCAAACCGTAGAACGGTTCCTGACTCATGGGAAACGCTCTATGAAGGAGTGAGCGGCGGCGAAGAGCAAAGCCTCTTTATGCCTGATGTGGCCCAGCCAGAACCGGAAGGAACGATAATCTCGGGCGGAGGCAGCGTTATAGACGAGAAGTCACCTGCACATTATCAGTATAAGGGAAAGTATATCATGACTGCCGTTAAGTCTGGTTTGATGGTTATCGACCAGTACCGTGCCCATGTGCGCATACTTTATGAACGCTATCTCTCGCAGATTAACGGAAAGGGATGCAGCTCGCAGCAGATATTGTTCCCGGAGATGATACAGTTTTCTCCTTCCGAAACCGTGATTATAGATAAGATAAGCAACGAAATAGCCAATATAGGTTTCGATCTCGCTTCTCTTGGAGGCGGCAGCTACTCGATAAACGGAATTCCCGCCGGACTTGAAGACGTTGACTATGTAAAGCTGTTGAAGAATATTGTGGATGATTTTATTGAAACCGGAATAGGACCGACGGAAGGTATAAACAGCTCACTGGCACTGCAATTGGCCAAAAGTGCAGCCATCCCTTACGGACAAGTGCTCGACAATGCAGAGATGGAAAGCATTGTGAACGAACTGTTTACGTGCTCAAACGTAAACTACACTCCTGACGGCAAGCCTGTGATAGGCATGCTTAAGCAACATGACATTGATAACCTGTTTTGCTGATGCGTTTTAATAATGGTTTACATTCTTTGCTGAAAATGTGAAAATAAAATTACAAAAAACGTGTTTAATTGAAAAATATGGCTATCTTTGCACTTGAAGATACGCTTTGTATATAAAGGCATTTGACATATTTTTATTGATTGTTTAATATTAAGAGTTATGAAAAAGTTATTAATTGTATTACTTTTAGCAGGTGCTTCTGTTGCCTCAATGGCGCAGGAGAACGACGCTACTGAAAAGTACAGCGTTGCTACAAATTCGTTCTGGAGCAACTGGTTTATTCAGGCCGGTGCTGAATGGAACGCTTGGTATGGTAATTATGAAGATGGCAGAGGCTGGTCAAAGAGCCCCTTCAAGAAATTCCGTTCTAACCCTGGAGCTTCTATCGCCATCGGTAAATGGTTCACACCTGGAATAGGTCTCCGTACAAAGCTGCAGGGAATCTGGGGTAAGGCTGTTTACAGCGATCAGAACAAAGGCAACGGCAACAAGTATTGGATCTTGAATGAGCAGGTAATGTTCAACCTCAGCAATATGTTCTGTGGCTACAATCCTGACCGTGTATGGAACTTCATACCTTTCGCTGGTGCCGGTGTCGGTCGTTCTTGCACATATAACAGATATGCAATGGGCTGGTCAGTAGGTATCTTGAACGAGTTCTGGGTAAGCAGAAAGGTAGCCATCAACTTCGAACTTGGTTGGAACCGCATGGAGAGCGACATCTGCGGCATGCCGGCCGATATGGGCGAAGGCTTCCTGATGAGCCATCCTAACAACGTTTATGCAGAGGTTGGTATCACTTACAACGTAGGTAAGGGCACATGGAACAAAGTTCCTGATGTAGACGCCATCAAGGCTCTTTCACAGTCACAGCTCGACGCTCTCAATGCTCAGCTGGCTGACGAGAAGGCAGAGAACAGCCGTCTGAAGAACGAGCTTGCAAACAGAACTGCTACTGCAACAACAAAGGTTGAGAAAGAGTATATAACAAATCCTGTTTCTGTATTCTTCAACATCAACAAGTCTACAATCGCTTCAAGAAAAGACCTTGTTAACGTTAAGAATCTTGCAGACTATTCTAAGGACAACAACGCTAAGTTGATTGTTACCGGATATGCTGACAATGCAACAGGTCCTGCTGCATACAACCGTGCTCTGTCACAGAAACGTGCTGAGAGAGTTGCTGACGAATTGGTTAAGATGGGTGTTAAGAGAGAAAACATCCAGATTGAGGCTAAGGGCGGTGTAGACACACTTGTTCCTCCTTCATACAACCGTCGCGCTACTGTTGAGATTGCAAAGTAAAATTCCATATCAGTTAAAGTTTAAATGGTGCCCCGACATGTCGGGGCATCTTTTTTTGAAAAAAGTTTGCGAAAAATTTGGTGGAAAGAAAAAAACGCCGTATCTTTGCACTCGCTTACAAGAACAAGGGCGTTTAGCTCAGCTGGTTTAGAGCATCTGCCTTACAAGCAGAGGGTCGGCGGTTCGAATCCGTCAACGCCCACATCAAAACAGAATGCCGGACAATTTGTCCGGCATTTTTCGTTTATTGTCATTGTTGCCGCTTGTCTGTCTTTTCTTTGTTTCGCTGCAGTCGTGGCCTGTATGGCATGTCTTCCTGATATTTTTTGTGTCTTACTTTAACACCTCAATCTGTTATTATGATTCGGTCTGTATTATTGCTTTATATTGAGCTCCTTTTTGGTGGATTTTGCAGGCATGGCGGACTATGTCATGAAAAAGCGAACAAAAAGCCGCCAATAGAAACAAAAAGGCGGGCTGAAAGCATGAATACACAAAATTGATAACGCTATGTGCTGTATAATGACCGGTTGAGGGTTAATACAGTGGCGGCTCTATAGATGTGTGTTTGGATTCCGGATCAGCTTTGTTGTTGTCGGTTTCGTATGTTTCTTTTTGTCTTTTATGGTTTATTTCTTGTAGAAATACATTGTCGGGTAGTGTAGGTGAGGAGTTCTTGCGGTTGATGTAGAAAGAATGGCTGTAGACGGTTGGGATGCGCAATGTCTCGGCTTGATGCATGTATTATTGTATGCCCGGTTGGCGCTCGTTGCACTCGGTTGGCTCGTTGTGCGCTGTCTTATTTCTGATTTGCGTCCTTTTATGTTGCGAAAGGATACAAATTGCAGACTAAAAGGACACCTTTTGCCGCCTGAAATGTACCCTTTTGTAATGCGTTGATTGTCAGAAGGTTGTGCGGCTAGTGCGAATGCCTGTTGGCGTCGGCATTTTGCAGACAGTTCTTGTGTCCTTTACCTTGTGCAGGGCATGCAGCCGGTATCCTTTTATTTGTAGTGGTGTTAGGTTGTTTTTGCCGTGTGGCGGCTGTTGCTTTTTCTTTGCGCATGAGTCCTCGTTGGTTTTGCTGATTTCATGTCTTCGTCCGGAATATTAGTGCCTGTTCCGTATGTCAGCGTCCATTGCTGCCTTCTGTGAGGAGCGCTGAGCGTTATGTGCGGTGAGTCTTGCATAGAACTGGATTATTGGTGCATTTTAGGCAAAAAATGCCTGTTTAGGAACTAAATTTAAGAAAAAATGAAAAAAGTTCCCGAAAAATTTGGCGGAAAGAAAAAAAACTGTATCTTTGCACTCGCTTACAAGAACAAGGGCGTTTAGCTCAGCTGGTTTAGAGCATCTGCCTTACAAGCAGAGGGTCGGCGGTTCGAATCCGTCAACGCCCACACAAAACCGACAACACCAAGGTGCTGTCGGTTTTTTCTTTATACACACTCTTGTCATGATTTTGCCGCTTGCGTGTGTTGCCTGTCCGGTATTTATAAAAATGCAATTTATAACAAACTTTTATTGTCTGTAAGTGCCATTAAATCGATTTAAATTATTAATTTTGCAACCGTTAATACGTATTAGTTATGAATCTTGACTTACTTACTGCCATCTCTCCGATAGACGGCCGATACAGAGGCAAGACCGAACGGCTTGCAGACTATTTTTCTGAGTATGCTCTCATACGTTACCGTATACGTGTGGAGATCGAATATTTTATTGCGCTGTGCGAGCTTCCGCTCCCTCAGCTCAAGGATTTCGACCATTCGCTGTTTGGACGTCTGCGTGACATCTATCTTACGTTTGACGAAGCCGGTGCGGCACGTGTCAAGGAAATTGAAGGCATCACAAACCACGACGTTAAGGCCGTGGAGTATTACATAAAAGAACAGTTCGACGCCATCGGCGGTCTCGAGCCGTTCAAGGAGTTTATTCATTTCGGACTGACGTCGCAGGACATCAACAACACCTCAGTGCCGCTCTCGCTTAAGGATGCGCTTTGCGATGTTGTGGTTCCGCAGGTGGAAGAGCTCATAAAGCAGCTCACCGACTATGCCGAAGAGTGGAAAGAGGTGCCCATGCTGGCCAAGACTCACGGACAGCCTGCATCGCCCACACGTCTCGGTAAGGAGGTTATGGTGTTCGCATACCGTCTGCAGAAGCAGCTCGACTCTTTACGTCAGTGTGAGCTTACTGCCAAGTTCGGCGGTGCTACGGGTAACTACAATGCCCATCATGTGGCATATCCCGAGTACGACTGGAAGGCTTTCGGCAATAAGTTTGTCAGCGAGAAACTCGGACTCGTGCGCGAGCAGTGGACCACGCAGATAAGCAACTATGACTGTCTGGGTGCAGTGCTTGATGCCGTGCGCCGCATAAACACGATAATAATAGACCTCGACCGCGACTTCTGGATGTATATCTCAATGGAATACTTCAAGCAGAAGATCAAGGCCGGCGAGGTTGGCTCGAGCGCAATGCCTCATAAGGTCAATCCTATTGACTTCGAGAACAGCGAAGGCAACCTCGGCGTAGCAAACGCTGTGCTGCAGTTCCTGGCACAGAAGTTGCCCGTAAGCCGTCTGCAGCGCGACCTTACCGACTCTACAGTGCTTCGCAACATCGGTGTGCCTCTCGGACACACTGTCATCGCAATACAGAGCACACTGAAAGGACTGCGCAAGCTCATACTCAACGAAGAGAAGATAAGTGCCGACCTCGACAATACATGGGCCGTTGTGGCTGAGGCCATTCAGACCATATTGCGCCGTGAGGCCTATCCGCATCCGTATGAGGCTCTCAAGGCACTTACACGTACTAACCATAAAATGACAGAAGAAACAATACATCAATTTATCAAAGAACTGAATGTAAGCGATGAGGTTAAGGCTGAGCTTATGGCCATAACACCTCACAATTACACCGGAATATAATAAGCAAGGCATCGCCCGCGGCTTCAGTATTGACTACCGGCCGTGTGGATGCCTGTTTGTTTGAATGTCTTAGTAAATGTAGCAGAACAAAATATAAAAATAACATAATTACAAACCGCCGTGAGGCATTAATCTGAAATAATATGACAGAAGATTTAGAAAACAAGAAAGAAGGTATGTATGCCGGACAAAACGAGGTAAGCCGTGAGGGCTACAAACCGGCTGAAAACACAAACTACCGTAACGGAGAAAGACCTATGCGTCCGCGCATCAAGGTACAGCGTGCATATTCATCTAGCAGAAACTATAATAACGATTCAGCAGGCTTCCGTCCTGAGGGATTCGGCGCAGCGCTCCAGTCAGACGGAGGTCAGCAGCGTTCTTACCGTCCGCGCTACAACAGCGGACAGCAGGGCGGCTATCAGCAGCGTCAGGGCTATCAGCCGCAGCAGCGCGGCGGCTATCGTCCGCGTTATAACAGCGATGCCGACGGCAACTATCAGCCCCGCCAGAACCAGTATGGCCAGCGTCAGAGCTCGCCCTACCGCCAGAACTACAATCAGGGCATGGACGGCGGCTATCAGCCCCGCCAGTCAGCAGGCTATCGTCCGCGTTACAACAACGGAGGAGGCGAGGGCGGCTATCAGCCCCGTCAGAACTCTTATCAGCGCGGTGGCTATCAGCGTGGCGGCTATGGTCCGCAGCGTCAGCCGGCATATCAGCAGCGTGGCGGTTACCGTCAGCGTACACCTGATTATGATCCTAACGCAAAGTACAGCCAGAAGAAGCGTATAGAATATAAAGAGGCCAACATCGACCCGACAGTGCCCGTAAGACTTAACAAGTATCTGGCCAATGCAGGTATCTGCAGCCGCCGTGAGGCCGACGAGTTCATACAGGCAGGTGTGGTCAGCGTTAACGGACAGGTTGTTACAGAGCTCGGAACAAAGGTTCTGCGCACTGACGACATCAGATTCCACGATCAGAAGGTGTCAATGGAGAAGAAGGTATACGTGCTTCTCAACAAGCCAAAGGACTGTGTTACAACTAGCGACGACCCGCAGCAGCGCAAGACTGTGATGGATCTCGTAAAGAACGCATGTCCGGAGCGTATCTATCCCGTAGGACGCCTTGACCGAAACACTACAGGAGTGCTCCTGCTCACCAACGACGGCGATCTGGCCAGCAAGCTCACTCATCCTAAATTCCTGAAGAAGAAGATTTATCACGTCTTCCTCGACAAGAAGGTTACTGCTCACGACATGCAGCAGATAGCCACAGGCATAACTCTTGAAGACGGCGAGGTGCATGCCGACGCCATCGAGTATGCCAGCGCAACAGACAAGAGCCAGGTGGGCATCGAGATACACAGCGGCAAGAACCGTATCGTCCGCCGTATCTTCGAAAGCCTCGGATACAGAGTTGTCAAGCTCGACCGTGTGCTCTTTGCTGGTCTGACTAAGAAGAATCTCCGCCGCGGCGACTGGCGCTTCCTCACAGAGAAGGAAGTTGACATGCTGCGCATGGGAGCTTTTGAATAATAGTACAACAATCAGAATTAAAGGCTGAAGCTTTTTAGACGAAACGTATTTTGGTGCAGGCCTGCGGCTCTGTTTGTGCCACGTGGCCGACAGCATGGCTGAGGCATGCGCCGGATTACTGTCAAAACATATAACAAAATGGAAAAAATCAAGAGAACAAAAGTCGTAGACGTGCTTCAGCGCACAGATTTCGGCGCTGTCGTCAACGTAAAAGGATGGGTGCGTACCCACCGTAGCAGCAAGTCAGTAGACTTTATCGCGCTTAACGACGGTTCAACAATAAAGAACGTACAGGTAGTTGTCGATCCGTCAAAGTTCGACGAGAGCATGCTCAAGCAGATAACCACAGGCTCATGCATCAATGTCAACGGCGAGCTGGTTGAGAGCCAGGGAGCAGGACAGACGGTAGAGCTGCAGTGCCGTGAGATAGAGATTTACGGTCTCTGCGCCAGCGACTATCCGATGCAGAAAAAAGGACAGAGCTTCGAGTACATGCGCCAGTATGCACATCTGCGCCTTCGTACCAACACCTTCGGAGCCGTGATGCGCATACGCCACAACATGGCCATAGCCATCCACAAGTATTTCCACGATCACGGATTTTTCTATTTCCACACACCGCTCATCACTGCCAGCGACTGTGAGGGTGCAGGACAGATGTTCCAGGTTACGACCAAGAACCTCTACGACCTTAAGAAGAACGACGAAGGCAAGATAACCTACGACGACGACTTCTTCGGCAAGCAGACATCACTCACCGTGAGCGGACAGCTCGAGGGCGAGCTCGGAGCAACGGCTCTGGGTGCCATCTATACTTTCGGACCAACTTTCCGTGCCGAAAACTCAAACACTCCGCGCCACCTGGCCGAGTTCTGGATGATAGAGCCTGAGGTTGCATTCATCGATCTCAACGACCTGATGGACCTCGAGGAAGACTTCATCAAATACTGCGTTCAGTGGGCTTTGGACAACTGCAAGGACGACCTTGAGTTCCTCAACAAGATGATAGACAAGACGCTGATAGAGCGACTCAAGTCGGTTGTCAGCGGTTCTTTTGTTCGTCTTGAGTACACAGAGGGTATCAATATTCTTGAAGAGGCCGTTAAGAACGGTCATAAGTTCGAGTTCCCCGTAAGCTGGGGCATGGACCTTGCCAGCGAGCACGAGCGTTATCTCGTTGAAGAGCACTTCAAGAAGCCTGTCATCATGACCGGATATCCTAAGGCCATAAAGGCGTTCTACATGAAGATTAATGAGGACGGCAAGACTGTTCAGGGCACTGACGTTCTGTTCCCGCAGATTGGCGAGATTATCGGCGGAAGCGTGCGTGAGGAGAACTACGACAAGCTGATAGGCGAAATCAACGAGCGCAACATCCCGATGAAGGATATGTGGTGGTATCTCGACACACGTAAATACGGATCATGCCCTCACGGAGGATTCGGTCTCGGATTCGAGCGCCTTATCCTGTTCGTTACAGGTATGCAGAACATACGCGACGTGATACCGTTCCCGCGTACTCCGAAAAATGCTGAATTCTAAAGCAAATATTCTTATATACTAATCAAGAAGGCGTGTCAGAATGTGCTTTTGTATGCATTCTGACACGCTTTTTTTCGTTGTTTTCCTGTCAGGGTTACTACGCCTGACAAGCCCGTAGGCAGAGCTTGACGCCTGATCTTGGCTGAGCGCTTGTTTGTTATTTGCCGTTATGCTTAATGTGAGACAAAGAGCCGGCATAAGTATAGTGAGCGGTTGTGGAAAACCGGCAGATGACAGCTGGAAGCATTGTCCACATTTTTTTATAAATAGTTGAAATAATTATTATTTAATTTGTCTATTTTCTTTTTATAATTTATAAATTAGTATATTTGCTGCGGTATGCCGGCAGATGCCATACTTCAGGTGCGCCCTTGCATCAAGGCCGTGCTGCGGCAGCTGCCGGGTGTATGATTGTTTCAAACGTTAATAAAAGAAATCATTATGACAAAAGACGAACTTATGCGTAAGGCCATAGAGCTTTCGATAGATAATGTCAACAATGGCGGAGGACCTTTCGGAGCAGTGATAGCCCGCGACGGAGAGATTGTTGCAACAGGAGTCAACCGCGTGACGGCCAACAACGACCCTACAGCCCATGCAGAGGTGAGCGCCATAAGGGCGGCAGCTGCCGCCTTGGGTACGTTCGACCTAAGCGACTGCGAGATTTTTACGTCGTGTGAGCCGTGCCCCATGTGCCTTGGCGCAATATATTGGGCAAGACTGAAGAAGGTTTATTTTGCCAACAACAAGACCGATGCCAAGAACATCGGATTTGACGACTCGTTTATCTACGACGAGCTGGCTCTGCCGCGTGAAGGCCGCAAGTTGTCGTCAGAGGAGATGATGCGCAACGAGGCCATCAAGGCTTTTGAGATGTGGGCGCAGAAAGACGATAAGATAGAGTATTGACGTATCTTGGCAGATAAGCCCTTTGATTATTGGCTGTGCCGGATATGCTGTGTCCGGTACTGTTTCCCGTTTTCTGACGGACTGCAATCCGGCCGTAAGAGTTGTAAGCTATGAAGCCGGCAGGCTTCTGTAAGTAGTCCTTTTATGTTTCAGGCTTGCGGCTCATGTCTTACGGCAGGCGTGATAGTGTTATTTTAATGCCTTGTTGCCATGACGACAGCAGGCCGGATAACTGACGGAAATAAAGCGAAAAAGTTTTTTGTATAAACTCATCACTCATCACATTCATGCGTAAAGTGTTGAACTATAATGCGTTATGGTGTGATGAGTTTCTTTCTCAACTCATCACGCCAGGCTTTCCACTTTGTCGTGTGATGAGTCGGTACGGCAACTCGTCACAGTCTAATATGCTGACATGCAGTGGGTTATGAGACTTTGTGACGAGTGATGAGTTTATACAAAAAACTTTTTCGCTTTACTTTCCTGTTTATGTTCTTTGTTGTAAAAGCATACCTTTTACATTCTAATTTGCCGCATTTCATATTGTAAAACATGCCCTTTCGCATTGCGTTTTGGCACCTTTTGCAGTGAATACAACTTGCCGTGTATATGCTATCTGCATTCTGTAACATTATTATTTATGCCAATGTTTCATTGCTATAGCAAGGTTCTGTTTAGCTGCAACTAATGTGGAATGCTGCGTTTGATGTGTCGGCCCGTATGTAACACAGTAACGGCGGGAGATGAGTGTAGAGCACATCCTCCGCCGTTTTGTTGTACTTTTTAATTAATAATCTTTATCAATATTTTGCGTAATGGCGTTCAGCACATCATGATGTTTCACCGGATGCTGTTAGTTAATAGAATGTGTGCCGTTGACAAACGCCATATTTTAGCACCCTTATTATTAATGTGAAAGCCGTCCCGGATAGGGCAGACTCCTGTATTTTAATCTCTGCAACGCCGTCTGTTTTATGGTGGCGTAATGCCTGAGGGTGATTACGTATTGGTAAATTGTGTAAATTGCCACGGATATCTGTTGTGGCTTTTTTACAATGTAGTGCAAGACGTCTTTGTGATGATATTTTCAATCGTTAGAGATGCTTGCTATGCTGATTGTCTGCGTGCGTAAGACGCAGAAATACCGATTCTCTAAATATTAGATGTTTTAAGTTGTATAAGACATTTCATAATGTTGGCAATTTTAATAAATGATATTAGATTAAATAATTAATAATTAGTTATTCAGAGTTTCATACAGCCTGGGTGTTAGTTTTTCAATTCGGTATGTAAAGTTATTGTTTTTTTGAAGCACGTGTGCTTAGGCTGTTTGTATTTATATCCAATTAGTCGTTTGCAGGTTTATGAGACTTTTATTTTACGGTTTGCGAAAATCGCTTTGTCTCTTCGTTCCTTTTCTCTATTTTATTCAATATCTTCAGGTTGGCCTTATTTATGACATCCATGTCAATTGCGCTGAGGTAAATCTGTGTGGTCTTTAGCGATGTGTGCCCCATGCTGTCGCTGATCACTCCTATGGGGATGTTCATGTTTTTTGCAATGCTTGCCCATGAGTGACGTGCCACATACATGGTTATGCCTTTTCGCATTTTCAGCATTTTGGATATCTTGTCGAGTTGCATGTTCACGTTCTTCTGGCAACTCTTATACTGCATTCTCTCTTCTTTTCCGGGTATCGTAATTATCGGCAGCAGATAGTCGTTGTACGATGGCCATTTGTTAACTATTTCCTGCATGCATTTCTCCCATTTTATTGAGAGCTGCTGCTTGGTCTTGCGCCGCTTGTATGTCAGTATGCCGTTGCTTAGGTCGGTCTTTTTAAGATAAGCCATGTCTATGAACGACATTCCGCGGGTGTAGAAACTGAAGAGAAACATGTCTCTGGCAAAGTGTAATGCTCTCGACGGCATATAGAGCTCCTTTATGGCCTTTATGGTCTGCAGCGGTATGGCTCTTTTCTCGGTCTTGTCAATCCCGGTGTAGACGTTCCTGAACGGCTGTTTCTCCGTGGCGAGTCCGTCGTTCACCGCCCTGTTGTATACCGCACGCATCACTCTCATGTAGAAGGATATCGTGTTCATCTTTATTCCTTCGTTTTTCAGATACATCTCATATTGCTGCATCATCTTGTCGTTGATTTTGCCGAGCGTGATGTTCTTGCCTTTTCTGAATCGCTTAAAGCTTTTCAGCGTGCTCTTGTAGTTATCTGCCGTGCTGCTTTGCTTGTTGCTTTCAAGTTCTTTGATTATTTTCTCCATGTATAGGAACAAATATCTGTCTTTCTTGACTTGCAGCTTTTCTTCTGACAGAACGCTCTCATCTATTTCGATGAGAAGTTCTTCTTCTCCCGTCTTTATAAGCTGAGGAGAAAGTTTAATTCTAATTGTAGTCATTTTGCTGTTGAAAATTTAAACTTAATAAACAAGTAAATTTACATCCGGTGAAATGAGGAGGTGCATTCCTTAATTGATTGCAGATGCATTCCTCTTGTTTTATTGCAGGTTTTTTGTCTGTCGTTGTTATATTTGTTTTCATTTGTCGTTGCATTTATTGTTAATTAATTTTGTTTTATTGACTTCTTAGGCTGAAATCAAAAAAACAGGGCATAAGCTTTGAGGTGTGTTGGCTTATGCTCTGTTTTGTAGAGGGACTTTGGGATGCTGTGTTTAAGTAAGGTGTTTTAACCGTCAGCCTGTTTGCAGTGCCAGGCTGTGATAGTGTCGTTGCATTTTACCGATGCAGGTAATCAAGTCTTCAAAGTTATATATTAACTCCTTTACTTTCACTTCCCTCTTTTATGTTGATGTTCAGCTAGTTCCTAATCTTTCAGATAGTTCTCTATGTTTGCAAGAACTTTTTGGCTGAGCCGTTCATACGACTGCTTTGTAAGTCCTGACGATACGCCCATGCAATGCATGTGCCTGTGGCTTTGCATGCGCTCGCTGCCGGCCGCTCCTGTGGTGTCGCAGAAACAGATGTTGTCGCGGTCGAGCCATTTTTCGAATGCAGGTTCGTCCCATGCCGGCGACAGGCCGGTGTTGAAGAGTATCTTATGGTCGCCCATAAGTTCAAACTGCTTTTCGTGCAGCAGCACGGTGTTGCGGTTGAGGCAGCAGAATATCACGTCGCTCCATCCAACCAGTTCGTCCAGGGGCATAAACCTGTAGCCTTTGGCCTCGGCTGCGGGTTTCTGGCTGCGTGCAAAGTAGCCCACCTCGGCTCCGAAGAACTTCATGGCGTCTGCTATCATGCCTCCTGACTTGCCCAGGCCCACCACGCCGGCTTTCAGGCCGGTTATCTCGCTTGGTGCGCCGAACCATGCAGGCTGACCGAAGCCGTGAAGGCATCTGGCAAGCTCGCTTACCACGTATTCTATCACGCCCTCGTCGCCGTAGTCGCGTATGCCGGTTACGGTTATTCCGTGTCCGTCGGCATAGTGGATGTCTACGTTTGCGCTTTCGGGTGAATAGAGCGAGCAGCACATGCCTACGTATTTCAGGCATGGGCATTTGGCAAGGATTTCCGCGGTTATGGCCGTAGTGAAGCTTACCAGCGCGGCATCGGCATCGCCTATGCGTGCTGCTGTCTCATCAGCGGTTTGTGGCATATCGCTGTGGATGATCACCTCGTCGGCATACCGCCCGAGGCTGTCTATAGCCTCCGGAATCATCTTTATCGGCTCTATTGCCACTAATTTTCTGAATTTTCTCATTGTCGTTAGCCTTTACTTATAATATACTTTTTTATCGTTTCCGCCACGGCAGACCTGCTGTTGTGCTGCCGTGCGCTTTTGTCATTCGTCCTGTGTGAGCGCTATGCAGTCGTCGAACAGAGAGATAAGCCTGCGCTTGTAGAGGTCGCCCACGGCTTTCTTATAGTTCTTCTTGCTCACCTGGAAGGTCTTGTAGATGTCTTCAGCCGGGCTCTTGTCTGTCAGGCGGCACACGCCGTCGTGTTCTTTCATATATTGCAGGAGCACCTCGCTGAATTCAGTTGTCATCTTGCGTCCCGTAGGCTGCAGCGTCACGTCTATCTTGCCGTCGGGTCTTATTGTGCCTATGTATCCCTTCATCCTGTCGCCGGTGTGTATATCCTTGAATATCTGGTCCTTGTAGACAAGTCCCGGATATTTGTTGTCTATTATCACCTTAAATCCGAGGTCGGTTTTCTGCCATACCAGCAGGCTCACCTCGTCGCCCTGTCTGTATTCGGGCTGCTCGTTGCTGAAGTAGCGCTCAATCTTGGCCGAGGCCACTATGCGGTAGCTCTCACTGTCGAGGTGTACGTGCACGATGTAGCCTTTGCCTGTTTCCATCTTCATTTTCTGTTCACGGAACGGGCAGAAGAGGTCTTTCATCAGTCCCCAGTTGAGGAAGGCTCCATATTCGTTCACCCATGCCACGCTGAGGAAGGCAAAGTCGCCAACCTTGGCCAGCGGCGTGAGCGTAGTGGCTACGAGCCTTTCTTCGTTGTCGAGATAGATAAACACGTTGAGCTCGTCGCCAACCTTACATCCTTCGGGCACGTAGCGCTGCGGCAGCAGCACCTCGCCTTCGTCGCCTCCGTCGAGATACATTCCGAAGTCTACTTTCTTGACAACCTTCATGAGGTTGTAGTCGCCAAGTTTTATGAAGTCCATATTCTTTATCGGTGTTTGATTTTTATTAATACAAATGTTTGTTGCCTCGCAGTTCTTTTCTGCGTTTTATTCGGCCTTGTCGTCGGCCTTTTCGTCCGCACGGTCAGCTCCGTCCGTGTCGTTGTCGGTTGTGGCGGTGCTGCTGCTTGCTGCCGTTGCTGCGTCGGCTGCGGCATTGACGTCAGTCTCGAGCATGCCGTCGCGCATGGCAATGGTGCGGTCGGTAATTTTTGCCAGGTTTTCGTCATGCGTTACAATCACGAATGTCTGTCCGAGCTTGTCGCGCAGACTGAAGAACAGCTGGTGCAGTTCCTCCTTGTTTTTCGAGTCGAGACTGCCCGACGGTTCGTCGGCAAGAATAACGGCAGGGTCGTTTACCAGTGCGCGTGCCACTGCCACACGCTGCTTCTCGCCGCCTGAAAGCTCGTTGGGCTTATGCTTTGCGCGGTCGGCCAGTCCCATGAAGTCGAGCAGGGCTTCGGCCTTATTCTTTGCCTCGCTGCGCGATTTTCCGCCAATCAAGGCAGGTATCATGATGTTCTCGAGCGCGGTGAACTCAGGCAGAAGCTGGTGAAACTGAAACACGAAGCCTATGCGCTGGTTTCTGAACTCTGACAGCTTCTTGCGGTTAAGGCGGCTCACGTCGGTGCCGTCTATTATTATCTGTCCGCTGTCTGGCTTGTCGAGTGTGCCTATTATCTGCAGCAGTGTGGTCTTGCCGGCACCGCTCGGTCCGACGATGCTCACCACTTCGCCCTTGCCTATGTGCAGGTCGATGCCCTTAAGCACCTGCAGTGAGCCGAAGCTCTTGGTTATGCCTTTTATATCTATCATGTTTTTTCTGTTTCTTTGTTTGCTTGTTGTCGTTATGTAGAGAGTTGTTTATATCTTGAATTTTTTCCTTACCCATGTCAGCAGCACCTCGTATGCGCTAGGCTGTTCGTGATGCTGAGGCTCAGCATAGGTCATTGCGCCCAGCGGTTCGCCATACTGGTCGGGGAAGATTATCATGAGGCTCTTGCCTGCGAAGTATCGCGTAATCTCCTCCGGCAGACGCTCAAGCGCGTTCTTGTATGATATGGTGCCCTTACGTGCGGTGATAACCACGAACATGTGGTCTTCGTTCACGTTGTCGGCCAGTCCCGGCAGTTCGTTCCAGTGGGCCATGTATGTGTATTCGGCCCTCACGTTAGAATGGCGGTTCTGTATATACTCGTTGATGAGCGACAGCGTCTCGTGCTTTGCGTGGAACTGTATGCGGCACTCAAGGTTCTCGGCCATGCGCGAGAGACGCTCCAGCCAGCGGTAGAATCCCGGCTCGTATTCGGCTCGCGACGGCACGGCCACCTGTATGCGTCTCAGCGTGTTGAGCGGCGTGAGACACTGCACGATGGTTATCTGGCGGTTAAGACCGCTGAAGATGCTCTGTATGAACTCGCCCCAGAACTTCTTCGACACCTCCTGGCGTATGTGCATGCCCATGATAAGCTCTGACGCGTTAAACTCCATGAAGGCGTGCTTTATGCCGTTGCTGATGTTTGTGGCTATTCTTACCTGCGTCTGCACCATCATGCCCGAGTAGTTGGCCACCTTGGTTATGTGCTCCAGCAGCTGCCGTCCGCGCTCCTGATACATCAGGCGGTTGTCGTCGTCGTAGACCACGTTGAGCGCCACCACGCCGCGGTTGAGCTTGCGGTTGCGCATCAGCGACGCCATCTTAATCAGATTTTCGGCCGTTTCAGGATACCTCATAGGTATCATTATCTTCTCGTCGTCAGCGGTTTCGTCCTTAGGCAGGCTGCTCTTGGTTTCGAGAGCTATTTTCTTGGCGGCACGCTCTGTTGTGAACGAGCTGAATATGCACGTAACGAGGATAAGTATGATAGTGCCGTTGAGCACGTCGTCGTTGAGCAGGCGCTGGCCGTTGGGCAATATCAGGTTGTAGCCCACGAGCACTGCGGCAAGCGTAGCTCCTGCCTGCGCGTTGCTCAAGCCGTATATCAGTTCGCGCTCAATGGCCCGCATGCCGAACAGCTTCTGCGTGAACAGCGATGCTATCCACTTGCTCGACAGGGCCACCACAATCATCACTGCTGCCACCTCGAGCGTGCCCAGTCCGCCGAACAGTATCTTGACGTTGACGAGCATGCCCACGCCGATGAGGAAATAGGGGATGAATATGGCGTTGCCCACAAACTCAAGGTGAGTCATCAGCGGCGATATGTTGGGCACGTATCTATTGAGCACCAGGCCCGTAAGGAAGGCGCCGAGCAGCCCTTCCATGCCTATCATCTCCATCATCACCGAGCCGAGGAACGTCATGGCCAGCACGAAGATAAACTGCGTGACGTTGTCTTCATACCTCTGGAAGAAGTACTGGGCAATGCGCGGAAAATAGAATATTATGATGAAGAACACCACCGCAATCTTCAGAAACAGCATGATCCAGAAGCTGCTGGTTATCTCGCCCTTGAACATTCCGCCCACAATGGCAAGCACGAGCAGCGTAAGCGTGTCGGTGATGGCCGTAGCTCCCACGGCTATCGTGACGCTGCGCTGGTTGGACAGGCCGTAGCGCAGGATGGTCGGATAGGCTATCAGCGTGTGAGAGGCATACATACTGGCCAGCAGCACCGATGTTAAGAAACTGTATTTCAGCACGGCCGTGTTGAACACGAAGCCCATGGCCATAGGTATAACGAAGGCCATGATGCCGTGAGTGAACGTCCGCAGCCTGTTTTTTCTGAAGTTGCTCATGTTCATCTCTAGTCCGGCAAGGAACATGATGTAGTAGAGGCCCACATGCCCGAACAGGTCGAACGAGCTGTCCTTAGCAAGGATGTTGAACCCGTGGGGCCCGACGATGACTCCGGCCAGCACCATACCCACGATATGGGGTATGCGCAGCTTGCCCATTATTATGGGTGCGAAGAGAATGATGCACAGCACGACGAAGAATATCAACGTCGGGGCTGTTATGGGGAAAAATTGCGATATATCCGGCATAAATATTCGTTATGTTGCAAATCTATATGCAAAAGTGCAAAAAAAAATCATATTTTTGCAGTGATTGGGCTAAAAGTTGTACTTTTGTACCGAATAATTAGCAGATTAATATATTTTGTAATAAAAATAAGCGATAAATGAAAGTAGCAATTGTTGGCGCGAGCGGCGCTGTTGGACAAGAGTTCCTCCGCGTTCTCGCAGAAAGAAATTTTCCGCTTGACGACCTTGTGCTGTTCGGTTCAGAGCGTTCGGCAGGCCGGAAATATGTTTTTAAGGGAAAAGAGTATGAGGTAAAACTGCTTCAGCATAACGACGACTTCAAGGACGTGGACATAGCTTTCACGTCGGCCGGAGCCGGCACTTCAAAAGAGTTTGCCGCCGACATAACAAAGTATGGAGCCGTGATGATTGACAACTCGAGCGCGTTCCGCATGGACGACGACGTGCCTCTGGTTGTGCCTGAGTGCAACGCCGAGGATGCCCTCAAGCGTCCGCGCGGCATCATTGCCAACCCTAACTGTACGACAATAATGATGGTGGTGGTTCTGCAGCCGCTCGAGCAGCTCAGCCACATACGCCGCATACACATAGCAAGCTACCAGAGCGCTAGCGGCGCGGGTGCTGCGGCTATGGCCGAACTGCAGCAGCAGTATAAGGAGATTATCGACGGCAAGCCCGTAACCGTGAGCAAGTTCCCCCATCAGCTGGCTTACAACGTAATTCCTCAGATAGACGTGTTCCAGCCCAACGGATACACCAAGGAGGAGATGAAGATGTTTAACGAGACACGCAAGATTATGCACAGCGACGTTAAGTGTTCTGCCATGTGCGTGCGTGTGTCATCGCTCCGTGCCCACTCTGAGTCAGTGTGGATCGAGACAGAGCGCCCCATCAGCGTTGAGGAGGCTCAGAAGGCTCTGGCCGCTGCTCCCGGCGTAACGCTCGAGGACGATCCCTCTAACCTGGTTTATCCCATGCCGCTCGACACAGCAGGCAAGGACGACGTATATGTTGGCCGTGTAAGAAAAGACCTGGCCGACGAGAACGGACTGACATTCTGGCTCAGCGGCGACCAGATACGCAAGGGCGCTGCGCTCAATGCCGTTCAGATAGCCGAATATCTGATAAAGGTAGGAAACGTGAAATAATTTTAATGTAGCATTCTGATAAACAGATTCAATGCCCGGACACGGCCTTAGCGGCTGTGCCGGGCATTGTCGTTTTCTTATGGCGTCAGCCTTGATTATTGTCCGTTTCGGGCTAATGGCAGACTGTCGTTGATGCGTTTCTGATATACAGAGATAAGGCACGCCTGCCGTACGGATTGCAGCTATGCACATGTAGCAGGATGATGACGTAAGGATTGTCGGCAGAAAGGCTCCGGGCGATAAGTCTGCCGTCCGGTGATTTTTCGCCTTTCTGCGATGCTGTGAGGCAGAGTTTCCGCCATAGTAGTGCAAGTCTGTCGGCATGTTGACAGCCTGATTGTAACGTGCTGAATATCAGCGGCTTTGTAAAAGGTGCCCTTTTAGAGCCTAAAAGACCGTCTTTTGCATCATGAAAGGCCACCTTTTGCAGGCTGATTTGCCGTCTTTTACATTTATGTATGATAACGGCCGTGAATCAGTACGGCATAACGTGCCCCTACAGCAGTATTATTCATGGCGTTATTGTGCCTGCGGCGGTCCGGTCGGGTGGGGCGTTATAGCCTGAAGATATGGTCGTCCGTATGTGCAAATCATGAAGAATGCGTTTATGTCTGTAAACCAGACGTTTACATGTTATGGCCGTTTACCCCTAAAATCTGCTGAAATACATTTCAAAACATTAACAATAACCGTAATTTAATCAAATAAAGATACCTGTTTAAGTAATTTTTTGTTAACTTTGTGTCGGTTTTGTATTATTTGAAGTCATAAGTTTAAGAGATTTTCAGCGTAAGTGAAAGTGACCGGCGCTATCAGTTTATATGTTCATGCCTGTACCTCGTTGTGCAGGCTGGCGGCCGTTTCGGCGGTTGCCGCCTTGCTGTGCATGTCGGTCATGTCGTGTTCAGACGACGGAAAGCGCGGCGATGAGCGCACGCCGGAGCATGAGGCGGCTCTGAAGAGTCTTGACGACTCGATATTCGTTAAGTCGGAATATGTCATGCGCACCATGCGTGAGGGCATGGCCAATGCTGCCGACAGCCTCGACTATTACGACTTCTACCTGCGCTGGCTGCGCTACAGAGTGTCGCTCGATTCGCCCGACACGATGAGGCTCAACTGGGACGGGCCGTTCGGATTCCTGAAGCGGCAGAAGCCCACGCCGCGCGTCAGGGGCATGATGGGCTTCTTATATAATGCCAAGGGCTCATATTATCACAAGTTTCATTACAATCCGCACGAGACAATAGATTTATATCATAAGTCGTACGAATGTATCATGGGCAGCGACATGGAGTATCGCCTGCCTGACGTATGCGCCAATCTCGGCGATGCCTACGTGGCTGTCAACGACATGCCGCATGCCGCCATGTGGTACAGACGGGCCCTTTATCTTTCTGACTCGCTGCGCCTGCCCAAGGAGACCAACGTTAGCCTGTATATGGGGCTTGGCCGTATATATCGGCTCACCCGATAAATAGTGGGGAAAGAAAATATTACGCATAAATTTTAGTCAGCCTAAAGAGGAAGAATGGTATGTCAATAACTCCTCGGAGCAATGC
>NZ_DBLZAX010000020.1:0-61000 GCF_057607445.1 Xylanibacter sp.
GCATTGCTCCGAGGAGTTATTGACATACCATTCTTCCTCTTTAGGCTGACTAAAATTTATGCGTAATATTTTCTTTCCCCACTATTTATCGGGTGAGCCAATATAACTTTAAAAGTGTGACCCGGAAAAATTTTCAGTGCCAATATTATCCGGCCACAAACTCGCCCGACAAGACACCTTACTGTTGTTACATAAAAAAGATGCAACCCTTAGGCTGCATCTTTTTGTTGGGATACCCGGACTCGAACCAGGAATGACAGGACCAGAATCTGTAGTGTTACCATTACACCATATCCCAATTTTATGTCTGCAATCGTTTTGTTTCCTGATTGCGATTGCAAAGGTACGCATTTTTTTTTAACTGACAACATTTTTACCGACTTTTTTCTAAAAAATCTCAAAATAATACGTTTTTTTACCCGAATTACGATAAATCAGTGTACCTTTGCATAAAATAAAATACATTTTTAGGGGTAAAAACAGAATGAAAATTCTTTTTCCTCAGAGATAAAAAAATTCAGAAAATAAATAACACCTTATTTTATTAATGGAACAAACAAAAAATTTAGTTGAGACAATAACTAAAGGTATTCAAGAGAAGAAAGGGTCAAACATTAACATAATCGACCTGAGCGGCATTGAAGGCACAATTTGTCATTATTTTATAATATGTCAGGGCAATTCGCCTTCGCAGGTAGAGGCGATAACAGACTCTGTTGAAGAATTTGCCCGGGTTCACGCCGGAGAAAAGCCGGTTCACGTTGTAGGACTCAACAATGCCCAGTGGGTGGCAATGGACTATACAGACGTAATGGTTCATATATTCCTGCCCGAAGTGCGCGAATATTACAATCTGGAAAATCTTTGGGAAGACGCAAAACAGACCCGGATACCTGATTTAGACTGATTGGATTTACCCAAAAAATTTTCAAAAACATATTTAAGTTAGTTTAGACGAACAAATTAACAGAAACAACATGGAGCAAGATAAAAACAACAAGATGCCCAAATTCAGCATGAGCTGGATTTACATGCTTGTGATAATCGGCCTCATAAGCGTCTACCTCATGGGAGGAGACTCTATCGGCGGAAGCGCAAGCAAGAAGGTGTCTTACGATGAGTTCAGGGCATACGTCACAAAAGGCTATGCCTCGGAGATTGTGCTCAACAAGGACGAAAGCACCTTGAAGATGTATGTTAAGGCCGAGCACATACGCGACGTGTTTAAGGCTGGAACGAAAGAAGTGGGCAAGACTCCTTTTGTAACCAGCGAGTTCGGAAGCGCCGACAAGGTTGAAAGCTTTGTCGATGCGGAGCGTCAGGCCGGCAAGTTTAAGGGCAACCTTAACTACGAGAACAAGAAAGGGAGCGACCTGCTCACCATTCTTTTCAACATTGCACCTATTTTATTCTTTGTGTTCATCTGGCTGTTCTTCATGCGCCGCATGGGCGGAGGCGGAGGCAACGCCGGAGGCGTGTTCAACGTAGGCAAGAGCAAGGCAAAGATGTATGAAAAAGGAGCCGAGATTAACATCACATTTAAAGATGTTGCCGGACAGGCCGGTGCCAAGCAGGAGGTGCAGGAGATTGTTGAGTTCCTGAAAAATCCAAAGAAATATACCGACCTTGGAGGTAAGATTCCTAAAGGCGCACTGCTCGTAGGTCCTCCGGGAACCGGTAAGACTCTTTTGGCAAAGGCTGTTGCAGGCGAGGCCGGAGTTCCGTTCTTCTCTATGAGCGGTTCTGACTTCGTAGAAATGTTCGTGGGCGTCGGAGCAAGCCGCGTGCGCGACCTGTTCCGCCAGGCAAAAGAGAAATCGCCATGTATCATATTCATCGACGAAATTGATGCCGTGGGACGTGCAAGAAGCAAAAATCCGGCAATGGGAGGAAACGATGAACGCGAGAACACGCTCAACGCCCTACTGACAGAGATGGACGGATTCGGCACCAACAGCGGCGTAATCATCCTTGCAGCCACCAACCGTGCCGACATGCTCGACTCAGCACTGCTGCGTGCCGGACGTTTCGACCGTCAGATCAATGTAGACCTGCCCGACCTCAATGAGCGTAAGGAGATATTTAAGGTTCACCTAAGACCTGTAAAGACCGACCCGTCTGTAGAGATTGACATGCTTGCACGTCAGACTCCGGGATTCTCTGGTGCCGACATAGCCAACGTATGTAATGAGGCTGCGCTGATAGCAGCCCGCCACGACAAA
Source organism: Xylanibacter sp. (assembly GCF_057607445.1). Lineage (NCBI taxonomy): Bacteria > Pseudomonadati > Bacteroidota > Bacteroidia > Bacteroidales > Prevotellaceae > Xylanibacter > Xylanibacter sp. The sequence continues at coordinate 2,223 of NZ_DBLZAX010000020.1, forward strand.
AAGTTCGTCGGCAAGCAGGACTTCCTCGATGCCGTAGACCGTATTATCGGCGGTCTGGAGAAGAAGACCAAGGTTATGACCCAGGGCGAGCGCCGCACCATCGCACTGCACGAGGCAGGACATGCCACGATATCATGGTTCCTCGAGCACGCCAACCCGCTGGTAAAGGTGTCTATCGTTCCGCGCGGAAGAGCGCTCGGTGCAGCATGGTATATGCCTGAGGAAAGACAGATAACGACAAAGGAGGAGATGCTCGACGAGATGTGCGCCACACTTGGCGGACGTGCTGCCGAAGAGCTGTTCACAGGCCACATATCAACAGGAGCTATGAACGACCTTGAGCGCGTTACAAAGAGTGCTTACGGCATGATAGCTTACGCAGGTATGAGCGACAAGTTGCCCAACATCTGCTACTATAACAACAACGAGTATAACTTCCAGCGTCCTTACTCAGAGACAACCGCCAAGATAATGGACGACGAGGTTCTGAAGATGATCAACGAGCAATACGACCGCGCGAAGAAGATCCTTACGGAGCACAAGGATGGCCACAACAAGCTGGCCGAAATGCTGCTTGAGCGCGAGGTGATATTTGCTGAAGACGTTGAGACAATATTCGGCAAGCGTCCGTGGGTTAGCCGCTCTGAAGAGATTATGGAGGAAGAGGGAAAAGACTCTAAGGCTGAAGGCGAAAGCGACAAGGCTCTGCCCGAAAACAGCGAGACTGACAACAACGCCGTAAATCAGGAACCGGCATCTGAAAGCAATGCTGAAACCGGCATTTCTGACGGCAATGACAATTCTCAAGAAACAAAATAGATGAGATATGAGTGACAAGATGAAGAACCTTATTGTAAGAAGCATCACGGGCGTGTTCTTTGTGGCAGCCATCGTGGTATGCTTCATGAGACCCATCGCCATGGAGTTTCTGTTTGCTCTCGTAACAGGACTGACGATATGGGAATACTGCGGACTGGTGAACGAAGTAAAGGGCGTACAGGTAAACCGCTTTATAAGCACTGTTGCCGGTGTATATTTCTTTCTTGCCGTAGGAGGCTTCTGCAGCGGAATGATTCAGAGCGGTGCCGTGTTCATACCATATCTGCTTACAATAGTATATCTCTTCATCAGCGAGCTTTACATGAAGACGGAGAACGCGATAAACGACTGGGCTTACACCATGCTCGGACAGATGTACATCGCCCTGCCCTTCTCTACCATCAACGTGCTCGCATTCAATGCCACTCCCGACGGCAATGTTGCCTACAACTATATGATACCGCTCTGCGTGTTCATATTCCTCTGGGCCAACGACACCGGCGCATACTGCAGCGGCTCGCTCTTCGGCAAACATAAGCTGTTTCCGCGCGTATCGCCCGGCAAGAGTTGGGAAGGCTCCATAGGCGGCGCCATCATCGTTCTGGCCGTGGCATGGCTGATAGGATATCTCGACGCACAGAACGGCAACACATCAGGACTTACCATACCGCAGTGGATGGGCCTTGGTCTTGTTGTAGTTGTATTCGGCACATGGGGCGACCTTGTTGAGTCACTCTTCAAGCGCACCCTTGGCGTAAAGGACAGCGGCAACATTCTGCCCGGTCACGGCGGAATGCTCGACCGTTTCGACTCGTTGCTCATGGCCATGCCTGCTGCCGTTATATATCTTTACTCACTGACGCTGTTCTGATTAGCTGACAAATCAGTTGCGATATAAACATAAACCGGCGTCATGCTTTCATCTGACATGGAAGGATGACGCCGGTTTTAATTTGAAAAACACATATTAATGCTCACAACTGCATGCCATAAAATACAGAATACGACAGACTCTCCATACAAAACATCTGTAAGAAAAGTCACATCTACAAACAACAAAAACATAACAAGCCATGAAACACAAAGTAAACAGAGAAAAGACATTTACAGTTATAACCATTTTGTGCGCAGTAATAATCATCGGAGCAATAGGTCTATGCCTTTATACGGCAATCGGACATCCTGAAGATGCCGTTTATTATGCCATCGTAATCGCCATAATGGCATTTACGATTCTCTATGTCTACCTCATTTCGCCAAAGTCAATAGAGCTTAACGACACTTCGCTCATAATGCACAAAGTTGTAGGAAAAATAATAATACCACTCGAAGACATCAAGGAAATAAGACCATACGACCAAAGCGGACTCCGCCTGTTCGGAAGTGGCGGTCTGTTCGGAAGCATTGGCCTGTTCACCAATAATGACATAGGCAGACACTACGAATATGTAGGCGACTTCTCCGAGGCATTTCTCGTAGTATTAAATTCCGGCAAGAAATATGTTTTCAGCTGCGAAAACAGCGACAAAGTTATAGAACAGGTACGCAGCAATATCCGGAACTGAAAAGATGTGAATGAAATTTATCCGCAAACAAAAATATTAGACAGCATTACAAAGACGGCATTCATATAAGATTCGTTATCATCCCATATAGACTTTTACAGATTTCACACAAATAAGCTCTTTATTTACGCAATACATAAAGTCCCTTCCGTATGCCTCATAAAAGCATTTGGAAAGAACTTTATGTTTACCCAAAATCAGCCATTAGACCGCACATCGCTTTATCCATTTTGTGCATTCATGCTTTCAGACTGAATCCTAATAAACAGATTCGGGGTTATTGAATCCTGTGATGCAGCCGCATTAGCCGGTTGTCATCAACGCCATCAGAGAGAGTATTTTGTTACGGCACAGGCATTACGGTCAATAACCGTCCATTATATCAGAATCGGCTCTTTATGTCGCTGTTGCTGTAGGTCTTTCTCTTGCTGCGTATCTCCTTGCCGAAACTATACGAGAAGCCCAAAGTTACAGACAAAGGCGAATAGTCGTTGTTGAAATGCATGCTCATTCCGTTGTTTGAAATACTTACACCCTTAACATTTCCTGCAAACAAGTTGCTGACTCCCAACTTCATATTAAGGCGTCCTTTAAAACACGAATAAGCCATACCGCAACTCATTGAGAATCTTCCATCAACGGTATGAACCACATTTTTGTCTTTCCCCGAATAAGTGGCGGTAACATATCCTGTAAGATTACGGCGTCTGTCGAAAATAAACCTCAAGTCGCCCATGGCAAAAGCCTTGAGAACATGCTCGCTGCTCAAGCTATAACGGCTGTCGGCAGTGGTTTTACAATAAAACAACTCTCCAAAGACATAAGCCCTCAGCCATGAGAGCTTTGTGAAATAGAGACTAAGGTCCACTCCGCAGCCTTCCTTGTCGTAAGCATTCTGCCATTGCGTGTTCGAAGAGCCGTCGGCAGCATTCATCTGTGTAACCTGTCCTATACAGTCAAACTCCTTTGCAGCCCTCAGCTCCAGCCCGAGTTCAAGTCCGCTGCAAAGCACTATGTTGTTGGAAAATCTTACTCCATACCAGTAGTTTGGCTTTATTGTAGGGTTGCCCTGGGCTGTTGAGTTGGCACTCAGATAAGCCGTAAACGGATTGACCACCTGTATGCCCGGACGTCTTATTCCGCTGAAAATGCTGACGCCAAAGGTTGACCCGTTGCCCGACCTGTACATCACATTCACAGTCGGAAACAGTCTGCCGTAGTTGTCTGTTGCCAATGTCCCGTTGCCGTTTTCCGACTTTGTATGCGTAAGTTCATATCTTCCGCCGAGCACCATGTCGAAGTGTCCCAATGACTTGTTGAGCGACAGATATCCGGCATAGATGTCTTCCGAATATGTAAAGTCGTCATTTTGCACAGGAAGTGTGGAATAGTCATATAGCGAGGAGTTTCTCGTCTCTGTGAGAGACGCCTTTATTCCTGCATAAAGCTTGATGTTCCAGGGCAACAGAGTTGAATAGTCGAGCGCAAAGCTCAGTCCCTTAAGATGCGCGCCCACCTGATTGCGAAGATAGTCAACGCTGTCTGTCTGCACGCTGTTTTCATAATAGTAAGAGTTGAAACTGTAGTCACGGTCGTTATCAAACTTAAAAAGGTCCATTATGAAAGATATCCTGTTGGTGCTGCTCCAGTTTCTGTCGATATAAAAGTTAAGGTTCATGTTTCGCCCGTCACGCAGTTCAAGCGACGGCGAGCGGCTCTCCTCTGTCATCACCCCGGCCATGTCGTATGTGTTCTCAAAGGTCGTGCTTGGATAATTTCTGTATGTATCTATATAATAAGCCTCAATGCCTACTGTTGAAAGCGAATCAATCATAAAGTCCAACGAGCCGGAAATGTTATAGTTGTTGTTTCGCCAGCCCATGTCCGTATGGCTCTTTCGCGTCATGTCTGTAAAATATTTCACATTGCTTTCAGTATATGCAACGCTGCCGTAATTCCAGCTTGCATTAAGCGATGCCGTAACGCGCTTTCTCTGATAATTAAGGTTCATGCGGGCTGCGTTGCTCCACTTGTCGGCATAGGTTACATCGTCGCCTACTTCGCCGCCTATATAGTCGGCACCTCTTTCTGTTATTATGTTTATGATGCCGAAATCGCTTCCTGCATCATACTTTGCGCCTGGCGATGTTATCACCTCTATCTTTGCCACATTTGACGCCCTGTGCGACTTCAGTATATTGATCAGTTCACCCTCAGGAATGGTTTTCATACGTCCGTTAAACATAACCCTTACGCCGTCACGTCCCGGTATTCTGATGTCGTTGTCCGTAACCAATATACCTGGCACATTGCTCAGCAAGTCAAGCAGGTCAGTTTTGCCCTTGCGCAGCCTTATTGCGTCTACTATAAATTTGTCGGCTTCGCGCTTTATCAATTTCTCGCTCACCACTACTTCCTGAAGGTCTATCTCGTCAGACACAAGTGAATCAGACTTATTTACGTTTTGAGCAAACGTATTTAAAGCAGAAAACATTGAAAAGACAAATATCAACTTTATATTTTTCATAGGCTAAGCATAGTTTTATTTCAAAATATATTCAGATATATTCCTTGGAGCCTTTGCACGTCTTAAACCAATAGTAATCACAATGCTCCTCTCCGTATACCTTACAATGTATTGGTGTATCAGCTATTTTTACATCAATCAGATGTGCCTTAATTTCAGCATGCTCCATCTGGGCAACATTATTCTTACCGCCCATATTCAGCTGCCATTTTCAAGGGCACGTCATTTCACAAATTTAATATATCATTATCATAATTTATGACATCGCAAAATAAAAAAAAAAAAAATGAAACCAGCAAACTATTTCGCAAAAATATTCTAAATTTATTCCTTTTTCTAAAGCGATTGTATAAATTCGTCCCACATCTTTGGCTCAGCATCCTTGCCGAAAGCCTTCTTATACAAACGTTTACGCGCTGATGACACCGAATTGCGTTCTTTGTTAGTCAGTATTGATATATCAGCCGGCCTTACTCCTATTTTCAGCAACAGACACAGACGATATTCATATTCGCTTATCTTGCATAATTCTGTCAAACGATCCTTAAAACCTGCATAATGTCTGTTGACCTCGGCATCTAGCATCAGCCAATAGTCTTTAGGTATTTTTTTATCACACCTCTCGCAGGTGTTATCATTCAATACAGCCCTTATCTTTCTACATATGTCAGAATTAGCGAGTTTGCTTTGCGACAGCTCTCTGTTTGCAATCTGCATATTGGCTATTCTGTTCTGATTCTCAAGCTGTTCCCTGCTGGCCTTCAGCTCGGCTGCAAGACTTTCGTTACAGTCTACGACTCTGGCAAGACGGACATTCAGACTTTCTATCTTACGCTTGTTTTCATCAACAAAAGCACTGCTTTGCTCATACTTTTCTTTCAGATACTTTGTCTCATTCTCATATTTTATCCGCTCAGACATACGCTTTTTCTTTAGATGAGATATAAAAGCAAAAAAGGCAAAAATCAACGAAATGCACATAAAAACAAATATATAAACAATATACCTATTTTCAGCCAATTCGTATTTTAACCTGATATTTTCTTTCTCCTTTTCTGTATAATTATAAACTGCATCAATTCTTGCAACATCTTTTGTCTTTATTATATTTTGGACAGAATCTGAATATGTTTCATATTTGTCAAAGAAATATGCCGCCTTAATCAAATCATTTTTTCGTAAATAATAATGTCCAAGCCATTTTGAAGCCCCATATTTGGCATAAACATTATCTAAATCATAAACCTTTTCATACAGATTCACAGCTTCATCTGTTCTGCCGACCTTATCATATATCTTCGCAACAATAACCAAAACAGCCCTGGCATTTATCCTGTTAACACGGCTCAACGCACGGTTAGCATACATCAACGCCTTACCATATTCACTTTGCTTATAATAATGCTTCGCTATTTGAGCAAGGATATCGGTTTCAAGCAAACTGTCATTTGCTTCCTTAGACAAGTTCAAGGCCTGTTCAAAACATTCTGCTGCCTGACTTTCATTTTTAACACGCTGATAACAATACGCCATACCACACAATGAATATGCCTGACTTTTTTTGTTCTCTATTTTTTTATTATACAAATAAGAATGTCTGAACGCCTTCAATCCTTTATAATACAATCCTTGATAAAGAAAGATATATCCCATCTGCGAATAAGCCTTATATCTCAACGGACTAGCCGTGTCAGCCAATTCTATCGTTTTCTGAAAATATGGTAAGGCACGCGTGTCATCGTTCATGTCGTTATACACACGTCCAGCATAATAATATGCCATAGGCAGGAGCCGTTTGTCGCCCTCATTCTCATAATAATCAAGGAGACGAAGCATCAGCGTGTCGGTTGTATGGGCTACATACAACTTATCTTCAGTCTTAATGCGCAGCAGATCATAATAGTTTCGGTCTGCCTTGTCGGCAGCATTTATCTTCGGAACTATGCTGTCGAGCATTGCCAAGGCCCGGTGCGGGGATATATCGGCTACACTGTCTATTGCAGGCAACATTTCATTGTGAGGCGAACGTTCGGCATCACAGCCGGCCGTTATAAGCACGCATAGCACTATTATTATACAGTTAAATATATTCATGAGTTTTAGATGATATCATTCATTACTTATAAAAACAAAAGATTCTGCCGATATTTCTTGCGCTGATGCTTTTTGAGGAGAAGCTGCTCCTAAACCAATAGCCAAAGCTAAAATCAAAAATAATTTCTTCATTTTCTTTTGTTTTTATTAATTACTATTTAAAGTCCGGACTATTTCGTTTTTTATAAACTAAATTCAACCCTCACCATACATTCACGCGGCCTCAGCTTTGTAACGGTGTACATCTGCTGAGTGTCGGTTATCTGGCGGCGCTCATATTCATCCTTTCCCAAAATATTGCTGCATGTCAGGCTCACTTCATAACGTTTGGTGCGATAAGAGACTGATAAGTCGGCAAAATAGGTGAACGAAACGGCCTTATCGTTGCCGTGGTATATCTCGTTGCTTAACTCTATGTTAAAGCGTCCGGGCATGAAGTAGCACTTCAGACTGTGACTGAATGAACTTAGCGACGACGGCAACGAGGCGCCCGAACGGCACTCCTGTCTGACATAGCTGAACTGACTCTGCTCTTCGACAGAGAACCAGCTGCAAGGCTGGAGCGAGACTGTTGCCGTGGCTCCGGCCATCTGCGTCTGAAACGGCGTAAGCACATTCTGCAAGAGCATGTTATAATCACTCCACTGCCATCGCCCCGACAGCGTAGTAACCAGATGAGCCACGTTCCAGCTCTCGCTTACACGGAAGTTTAATCCGTGCATAACGCTGTTTGATGTAAGGTCAGTGGCCCGCGACTCATACACATTGCCGTCCACATTCATTGAGTAAAGCCGCTGATTGCGCATATTGGTAAAGACATACCCGACAGTGGCAAACAGGCCTTTTATAACATTCTTATATTCTATATTAGCGCTTGCCGTGTGCATCAATGTGTTGCTGAGTTTACCCTGTCCTTCTGTCATCGAGATATAGTCGGTAAACACAGGTATATCGAGCACTGACAAAAAGCCTTCGGGCTTCCACGAGTAGTTATACGTTGCCGTTATGCCGAAATCGGAAACTGGCATAGCTCTGAAAAACAGATTAGGCTCAAATGTAATGTTGTCCTTATGCTGTACGCCATACGTCCGGCTTGTCCAGTAAACAGGCGCCGATGCAATAAAATTAATAATGGCGGTCTTATACGACAGCGACGGTTTCATGAAAGTGCGCCATTCGGTGTACTTCCTTACGGCATCCACGTCCTGCCGGCTTACGCCTATATGCTGCGCCTTCAGGTCTGTGCCTATATTATAATTAAGATAAAACGCACCAAGCTTTTGTCCGAAATAGGCGTCACATCCGGCAAGGACGCTGCGCTGGCGAAGGCGCTGCATGGTTGAGTCGGCAAGCAGCAGACTGCCCGGCAGCCAGTTGAGTGAAAGGTAAGCGTTGACAGAAAACGAATAGCGACGGGTGATGTTGCGCACAAACGACAGTTTGTCCGTGATGTAGCCCTGACGCGGCTTAACCATCTCTCTTGTCTCAACGCCGTTCAATACCGACAAACCGCTGCTGCGGTCGAAATCGACATATCCCCTGACATCGTTTGTAAGATACTGTCTTTCGGTGTTCTGCCTGCAAAGCACCTCTGCCGACAAGGCGTCGTGACGGCTCTCAGCCGATATGTCCTGCACAATGGCCGCACCGCCTGCCGCCGTATATACCGTGGTGGATGTCTGGCGCTGTTCAGTCATGTCAGTCATGCCGTCGAGCTGTATCCTCAAATCATTGCCGCCATGCGTCTTCAGCAGCCAATTAGTTGCAAACAGGTGAGTATGGTTAAATCTGCTGCGCGAGGCGTCAATGGCCGGTGCCGGCAGCGATATGTTGCCAAGCATACCATCGTCCACGGGTGCCGAGTCGTCGAGATATGCCGACATAGGCGTTACTTCCTGTCCGATGTTCTTACCGGTATTGTTGTTCTTATACATGCTTATGCTCTGCACCTTGCGCGAAAACAGCATTGAGACGATGCGATTGTCATAAAGCCAGTCTGGACTGTCGGTCAACGCAGCTCCCATTGACAGGTCGAAGGTGTGACTCCACACATTTTTTGCGCTGTCGGTCAGCACGATGTTGAGTGCTGCCTGATCGCTGAACTTTGTATCCTTCAGCGCACGTATGGGCTGATGCCGTTCAAGCACCTGCACCTTTTTCACCTTTCCTGCATCAATGTTATCTGACGCCTGCGCATACTTACCACCAAGCAAATCCATGCCTTCAATATAGAATTTGTTTATCTTCGTGCCCTGATATTCTATCGAGCCGTCATCATTTACGGTAAGTCCTGGCATTTTTCTGATAACGTCGGCTATGGTGCGGTCTTGCTTGCCGCGAAAGGCGCTAACAAGATAGTTGAGCGTGTCACCCTCCTGTCTGATGCGCTGCGACTTAACAACCACCTCCTTAAGTTCTGTGGCATGCTCGCTGAGCACTATAGCCTTGTCGCTGCTGTAATGCCTAAGAGCAATAGACAGTTTAGAGTAACCAATCTTGCGCACCTCCATCGTGTCGCACTGCCGGCCTTTACTGTCTACGGCAAACATGCCTTGCTTGTCGGTGAATCCATAAGCCACTACCGACTTGCCGTTTTTAATATACACAGAAGCCTTGTCGACAGGACTGTTGTCCGAGTTGACAACACGTCCCGTTACCACCTGTCCGTAAGCCGTTGCTGCCAAAAGCCACGCAAACAGGACAAGCGCCATGCGTATGGTTCTGCCGTCACTCACAGTCATTGTCTTCTATAAGTACCGGCGTAACCTTTCTTTGCTTTGTTCTGCCCTTACTGACAGACGGAGCAAGACCCGTCAGCCTCGTCATCAGCCCTACAGGATCGGTAATCTCCATTTCTGTAATCTTTTGCAGCTCTTTCGGCTCAACAGATTTATATTTTGTCTTTTCCATCGTAATGCTTTCTCCCCTGCCCTTTCTTACAGCCGTGCATACAAACGAGAAACAGCCGTTGTCTGTTTCAGCCTTCATTATAAGTCCCGGCAGTCCGCACAATTTCCATGGACCGTCGCTCACGGCGATGTCAGGCGCATACCACACAGTCCATGTCTGTCCGCGAAACTTTGTCCTTGCCTTGTTGCAGTGGAACTCGGCTATTATCGAGTCGCCGTCGGCCAGTTGCCAGTCAAAAGCAGGCATATCTTCTTCAGACTTAAGGGCAAAACCATGCAGACTAAGTGTATAAGTAAGTTTGCCGTCAACAGGATAATTCTTCATCACCATATATTTCTGCCCAAGCCTTCCACTTCCTCTCATCCGTGTGCTTGCAGCCAAAGCCTGTTGCAGTTGTCCACCCGTGGCCTGCACCACGCTGTCAAGCACATGCTGCTGTCGTATGTTTGCCGAAGAATAAAACTTGCTCCACTTATTGCCAATAAGCAGTTCCATCTCGTCTTTCATTGCCGGTCTTTCAACACAAGTCTTAAACCTAGCGTCATAACTGATACGCATGACAGCCGTGTCCGACTGAGCTGCCGACGGTACATGACTGCACAAAGCAAGAAGAAATAAAGACAAATAATGTATAACACAAATTCTCTTCATAAGTTCAAACAGTTTAATTTTATTATTTTTATAAGCAAAATTACTCGATTTAGCACAATGCACAAAAATCTGCTGTTCGCAAAAATGTTCGCAAATCATTCCACATTAAGCCTAAGTCATTAGACCGTATATAATTTTGGTATGCTCATGCTTTCAGCCGTCTTTTTGTCTTTTATTGGCGACTTTTCCTCTGGCCTTTCTTGACATAGCCCGCTATGACTGCGAAAAATCAAACGATAATCCACTTAATATAAAGCAAAAATACAGGCTAAATCATAACGTCTAATCTGGGGTTAAGTCTGTAAATCTGTTTCATTTCGGTTGATGTTTTTCATCATTAGCCGATACAAAATTAGTAAAAATTTCAATACGTTCAACCGGCATGATAATTTTTAGTCGAAAAATCGTAAGCAAAACAGACTCCGTACATAAACATTTTTCAATACAGACATACGCCATAGTGTATACTGTAAGCAATAATAAGGCATTTAGTTATAAATCAAAAGTGACCGAGTTACGGGTCAAAACTCGGCCACTTTTGAGGCGTAAACCGGCCACTTTTTAATCAGAAACGGCCGTGTTATTTTAAGCAAATAAAAGAATTTTATTCAATAGCACATACAACTGCACTAGTGAAGACAGAAATGCCGTGGCAAAATATTCCACACGGGCTATTCGTCGACCTCTTTCTTCAGCAGACGCACCATAATCTCAGCCGCATTGTCGGGAGCTATTCTGTCGCCGAGCCTCCTGCGCACTTCGGCATATCCATCAATCATGCTGCTGCGACAAGCTCCGTCGGGCAGCAGACGCGACAGTTCTGCTGCAATGTTATCCACAGAAAATGTGTCAGCAACAAGCTCCCTGACCACCTCACGGTCGGCAATAAGATTGACAAGCGAAACGTATTTCACCTTCAACAGATGCTTACGGAGAAAGGCGATGACCTTTGGTATAGGGGTTTCGTAGCACACCACCTGCGGCACGTTGAACAGAGCCGTCTCAAGAGTGGCCGTTCCGCTGGTTACAACAGCCGCACGCGAATGGGCGAGCAGTTCGTAAGTCTGTCCGTAGACTATCTTTACGGGCTGTCCGGATATGAACCCGGCATAATAGTCTGCACTTATCGACGGCGCTCCCGCCACCACGAGCTGATACTTGTCGGCAAAACGCGAGGCAGCCTCTATCATGGCCGGCAGATTGTCCTTTATCTCCTGCTTGCGGCTTCCGGCCAGCAAAGCAATGACAGGACGGCGTGAGTCGAGCCCGTTTTTAGAGCAGAACTCGTCGTAAGAATCGGTGTAGGTCTTCAAGAATCCGCTCACCTCGTCGGCCGTAGGATTGCCCACATAGTGTATCTTGTAGCCGTGCTTGCCTTCAAAGAAGGGCACCTCGAAAGGCAGAATGGAGAACAGCTCGCTGACATCACGCTTTATGTTCTTTATGCGGTACTCCTTCCATGCCCAAATCTTTGGCGAGATGTAATAATACGCAGGTATTGAAGTCTTGGCATGCAGAAACTTGGCTATGTCGAGATTAAAACCTGGATAATCAACCAATATCACCACATCAGGGTGCCACTCGATTATGTCGCGCTTACAGAAAGCCATGTTTCTGAATATGGTTCTGAGATGCAGCAGGACAGGCACAAAGCCCATATATGCCAAGTCGCGATAGTGGCGCACACGCATGCCTCCGGCAGCCGACATAAGGTCGCCTCCGAAGAAACGGAACTCAGCCTCGCCGTCGACTCTTCTGAGCGACTGCATAAGCCGCGACGCATGAAGGTCGCCACTCGCCTCACCGGCAATAAGATAATATTTCATCTGTAAACAAATATGATGTTTCTAAATCCACAGCAGGGCACACGACAGATGCCGAAAACCGACAAGACCGCAGCCCCGGCACATCAGCAAAACTCGTCGGCACAATCCTTCAGACGTTCGAACATGGCATAGTCGGTAACGTCGATTGTGGTGGGCGTTATGGCCACATAACCATGGTTGAGAGCCCAGTTGTCGGTGTCGGTTGCTTCAGGCTCATCGTTGGTATATTCGCCCACAAGCCAATAATAGTCGTAACCCCTGGGATGACGGGCGCGAACAACCTCGTTTCCCCATGTACCCTTAGCCATTCGGCACACCTTTACGCCTTTAAATTCAGCAGCCTTGGGGAAGTTTACGTTAAGGCACGTTCCCTTGGGCAGACCTTCGGCAAGCACCTTGGCCGTAATCTTTCTGACGATGCTGCGCAGAGGCTCAAAGTCGGCGTCGTCTCTATAGTCGCAGAGAGAGAAAGCTACTGAAGGAATATACTTCATGCAGCCCTCGCGCGTAACGCCCATAGTGCCCGAATAATGAGAATTGACAGAGCCGTTGTCGCCGTGGTTGATGCCGCCGATGACCATATCGGGACGGCGCGGGCAGAGCTGGCTCAGCGCCAGTTTGACACAGTCGACGGGCGTGCCGTTGCACGACCACACCTCAACGCCCTCGCGCTTGCGGCGCAGCTTGAGCCTCAAGGGAGTGGTTGCAGAGAAGGCTGTGGCAAATCCTGAACGTGCCGACTCGGGCGCGCAGACAAGGATATCGCCTAAATCAGAGAGCATGTCTATCAGCGAGTTAAGTCCCTTGGCATGGTAGCCGTCGTCGTTAGAAATAAGTATTAATGGTTTCATAATTTTCATAAAAATCATTTTCTTTCGGCTACAAAAGTACGAAAAAAGGTTTAAAACAACTATTTCTCACATAAAATATGTATTTTTGCAAAATATTTTTGGAAGGAGCAATTCTAAAACGAGCAAATAAAGACATTAGATTTAGGACACCAATATAAGACAAATGGGAAAAATTATCGCATTAGCAAACCAAAAAGGAGGCGTGGGAAAGACAACCACGACAATTAACTTGGCTGCATCCCTCGCCACACTGGAAAAAAAGGTTCTGGTAATCGATGCCGACCCGCAGGCCAACGCTTCGAGCGGCCTCGGAGTCAACACGAAAGACGTGGACTGCTCGCTGTACGAATGTATCATCGACCATGCAGACGTACATGACGCCGTCTATACCACAGACATTGACGGACTTGACATTATGCCGAGCCACATTGACCTTGTGGGAGCCGAAATAGAGATGCTAAACCTTGAACACAGAGAGCAGGTGATAAAAAACCTGCTGCAGCCGATAAGGGGCGACTACGACTATATTCTGATTGACTGCTCGCCGTCGCTCGGCCTGATAACGGTGAATGCCCTCACTGCCGCCGACTCTGTAATAATACCTGTTCAATGCGAATACTTTGCCCTTGAGGGAATAAGCAAGCTGCTGAACACGATAAAGATAATAAAGAGCAAGCTGAACCCGAAACTGGAGATTGAGGGATTCTTGCTGACTATGTATGACAGCCGCCTGCGCCTGGCCAACCAGATTTATGACGAGGTGAAGCGCCACTTCCAGGAGCTTGTGTTCAAGACCGTCATACAGCGTAACGTGAAACTGAGCGAGTCGCCAAGCCACGGACTTCCGGTTATTCTTTACGATGCCGACTCAACAGGAAGCAAGAACCATCTGGCACTGGCAAAGGAGATTATAAACAGGAACAAGTAAGAATATTATGGCCATTAAGAAAAGATACAGCAATCCGCTCGGACGCGGACTCGACGCTCTGATATCTACCGAAGCCGTGCGCCCGCAGGGCAGCTCGACCATCAGCGAGATATCTATTGAGCAGATAGAAGCCAACCCAAACCAGCCACGACGCGAATTTGACGAGGAAGCTCTCAACGAGCTTGCCAACAGCATACGCGAGATAGGCATCATTCAGCCGATAACGCTGCGACAGGTTGACGACAACAGATTTCAGATTATTGCCGGCGAACGCCGCTGGAGAGCATCGCAGATAGCCGGACTAAGGGCTATACCGGCATACATACGCACCATCAAGGACGAAAACGTGATGGAGATGGCTCTCGTTGAGAACATCCAGCGCGAAGACCTCAACGCGATAGAAATAGCCCTGGCATACGAACACCTGCTGACAAACACAGGAATGACGCAGGAGAAGGTGTCGGAAAGAGTGGGCAAAAGCCGCACAGCAATATCAAACTATCTCCGCCTGCTGAAGCTGCCTGCACAAGTGCAGATGGCGCTGCAGAACAAGGAGATTGACATGGGACACGCACGCGCGCTGCTGGCGATAGACAGCCCGTCGCTGCAGGTGAAGCTGTTCAAGGAGATACAAAAGAACGGCTACTCTGTACGCAAGGTGGAGGAAATGGTGCAGAAGCTGAAAAACGGCGAAGACATAGTCAGCGGCAAGAAGAAGATAGCATCTAACCAGCAGATGCCCGAAGAATTCTCTACACTGAAACAGCATCTGTCTGACTTCTTCAAGACTAAAGTTCAGATGACCTGCTCGGCCAACGGCAAGGGCAAGATTAGCATTCCGTTTGCCAACGAAGAAGAGCTTGTGCGTATAATGAGCATGTTTGACAAACTGAAAGAACAGTAAGATAAAGCTGTGGATACAAGCAGACATCTAACATATTACCTGTCAAGACTGGCAGCGGCCATATGCATGCTTGCCGTGATGATGCCGTGCAGCGCGCTCGGAACGGGCGACAAGGACACCATCACGGTCAACGACACGATCATGACGGTTGCGGCAGAAAACGACAAGCAGATAAGCGACACGATAAACAAGGTTGTGTCTGCGGCCGACTCTGTCAGCATGAGGATGCTGTCGGCAAACGACTCTGTAAAGAAGAAAAAAGAGAAACGCGACTGGAGCACATGGAGGCCAAACGCCAAAAGAGCCATGTGGCTTGCCATCGTGATACCGGGAGCAGGACAAATATATAACCGCAAATACTGGAAGCTGCCTATTGTGTATGGCGGCTTCATCGGATGTCTTTACGCCATAAGATGGAACAACCAGATGTATAAGGACTACTCGCAGGCCTACATGGACATCATGGACAACGACCCAAGCACTGAGAGCTATAACCAGTTTCTGCATCTGGGCAACACCATAACGGAAGAGAACAAGGAACAATACCAAAATCTGTTCAAAAAGCGTAAGGACTTCTACCGCAGATACCGCGACCTGAGCGTATTCTGCCTCATCGGCGTTTACGCCCTGTCGGTAATAGACGCGTATGTCGACGCGTCACTGTCAGAATTTGACATTTCAAAAGACCTGAGCATGAAGCTTGAGCCTACGATAATAAACAACAGGTCGTCACTGAATCCGCTTAAATCATCGTCATTGGGACTTCAGTGCTCTATAACCTTCTGAAAAAAGATTTAAATTATAAGATTCTGTATATAAACATTTTATGAGAAAGAAAGTTTTTATAATCATTGCCACGATGCTTTTCGGAGGTAACTGCGTGATGCAGGCTCAGAACGAAAAGGATGAAATAATTGTGACTGACAATGACGGAAAAGAAGAAACAATTGACTTGCCTGAGGCTATGAACTATGAAGTTGACAGCCTCCTGAACTTATACTATTCAAAAACTTACTTACAGCAGGACGAAGACTGCAACTACCGTGACGAGAACAGAGATTACCCGAAAGAGGTGTACATCGAGCGCCTCAGCAGGCTGCCAAACGTCATGGAAATGCCATACAACGAAATTGTACAGAAATTCATCGACAGATACACAGGCAGACTGCGCCATTCGGTAAGCTACATGCTGGGAGCATCAAACTTCTACATACCTATATTTGAAGAGGCTCTCGAGGCCTACGGACTGCCGCTTGAACTAAAATATCTGCCGGTAATCGAGTCGGCATTAAACCCTAAAGCCACATCTCATGCAGGCGCTGCCGGACTGTGGCAGTTTATGGTGGCAACGGGCAAGCAGTACGGACTGGAAATCAACTCGCTTATCGACGAGCGCAGAGATCCCATTAAATCGTCTTATGCAGCTGCCCACTATCTTAAAGACCTTTATAATATCTTCGGCGACTGGAGCCTGGTGATTGCTGCATACAACTGCGGACCGGAGAACATAAACAAGGCCATACACCGCGCCGACGGACAGGCCGACTACTGGAAGATTTATCCTTACCTTCCACGCGAGACCAGAGGATATGTGCCGGCGTTCATTGCCGCAAACTACGTGATGAACTACTACTGCGAGCACAACATCTGCCCCATGCGCACCACACTGCCGGCCAAGACCGACACAGTGGTTGTGTCAAAGGATGTTCATCTTAAGCAGATTGCCGACGTGTGCGGCATTGACATTGAAGAGCTGCGCACGCTAAATCCGCAGTATCGCCGCGACATCGTCAACGGCAACAACAAGCCGTCGGTGATACGTCTGCCGGCCAACGCCACAAACACATTTATCGCAAACGAAGACTCTATCTACAGATACGAGACTGACGCGCTGCTCACCAGACGTTCGCTGGTGGAAGTTGAAAGCAGCAAGTACACGACAAGCACAAGCAGCACACGCAAGAGCTACAGCAAGAGCAAAAGCAGAAAGAGAAAATCGTCAAGACGCTCAAGAACAAGAAAGAAGAGCGTAACCGTAAGAAGCGGAGACACATTGTCTGAGATAGCAGAAAGGCACCACACTACCGTAAAGAAGCTGCGCCAGCTTAACGGTATAAAAGGAAACAACATACGTGCCGGAAAGAAAATCAGGGTGAAATAAAAAAGGCGCTTCACCTGCATACCTTATTAATAATATCTGGAGAAACCAATTATGGACGAGCGTAACAACATTGACAAAGAGAGAGAAATTGCTGAGGAAAAGTTGGTCGGTGATGCTTTTCAGCGTCTGCTGAACGACTATTTGTCCACACGCCACAGAAAGAAAGTTGACATAATAACTAAAGCATTCAACTTTGCCAAACAGGCACATAAGGGCGTTAGACGCTTGTCTGGCGAACCATATATAATGCACCCCATAGCCGTGGCCCAGATCGCATGCAGCGAGATGGGGCTCGGCTCTACCAGTATAAGTGCGGCACTTCTGCACGACGTGGTTGAAGACACCGACTACACGGTTGAGGACATAGAGAACATCTTCGGCCCTAAGATTGCGCAGATTGTGGACGGACTGACTAAGATTTCAGGCGGAATATTCGGCGACCAGGCGTCGGCACAGGCAGAAAACTTCAAGAAGCTGCTTCTGACCATGAGCGACGACATACGCGTTATCCTTATTAAGATATGCGACCGCCTGCACAACATGCGCACGCTTGACAGCCAGCCGGCAAACAAGCAATACAAGATTGCCGGAGAAACGCTATACATCTACGCACCGCTTGCCAACCGCCTCGGACTGAACAAAATAAAGACCGAGCTTGAGAACCTGAGTTTCAAGTTTGAACATCCCGAAGAGTATAAATCAATAGAATCTAAACTGGCAGACACAAAGGCGTCTCTCGACAGTCTGTTTGACGACTTTACAGGTCCAATAAAGCAGGCTCTCGACAGGATGGGACTTGAATATGAAATAAAAGCCAGGGTGAAAAGCCCCTACTCCATCTGGAACAAGATGCAGAACAAGCACGTAAGCTTCGACCAGGTTTACGACATTCTGGCTGTAAGAATAATCTTCAAGCCCAAGAAACGTGAAGAGGAAGTCAACGAATGCTTCAACATATATGTGGCGATAAGCCAGATCTACAAGTCGCACCCCGACCGTCTGCGCGACTGGGTCAACCATCCCAAGGCCAACGGATATCAGGCTCTGCACGTAACTCTGATGAGCAAGCAGGGCCGATGGATTGAGGTACAGATACGCTCTGAAAGAATGGACGAAGTGGCAGAACAGGGTTTTGCCGCACACTGGAAATATAAAGAAGGCGACGAAATTACTGAAGACGAAGGCGAACTTAACAACTGGCTGCGCACCATCAAAGAGATTCTTGACGACCCGCAGCCCGATGCAATGGACTTCCTCGACGCTATAAAGCTCAACCTTTTTGCATCAGAGATATTTGTATTTACCCCCAAAGGCGAGATAAAGACCATGCCGGCAGGCTGTACGGCCCTCGACTTTGCATTCCAGATACACACATTCCTCGGCAGCCACTGCATAGGCGCAAAGGTAAACCACAAGCTCGTGCCGCTGAGCCACAAGCTGCAAAGCGGCGACCAGGTGGAAATTCTCACCTCAAACTCGCAGCACGTGCAGCCATCATGGATAAACTTTGCATCAACGGCAAAGGCAAAGGCTAAGATACAGGCAATATTACGCCGCGAAGCCCGCGAGATACAGAAGCAAGGCGAAGAGATTCTGTCTGAATTCCTTAGCAAGCACTCACTGGAAATCAACTCGTCTGTAATCGACAAGCTATGCGAATTCCACGAGGTGCAGAAGCCGGACGAACTGTTCAAGGCCATAGGAAAGAAGAATATCATACTCAGCGATAAAGACATCGACGAGATTAACGGTAAGAGAAAGCAGAACTCGGCCGTAACATGGCGAAAGTTTGTGCCGTTTCTGGGCAAGGAAAAGAAGAAAGGCAACGAGAACAAGAAGCCAAACTACTTCATCGTAAAAGAAGGCTTCAACCGCAAAAAGCCTATATATATCACAGACGACAACATAAACCAATTTATCTTCCCTGACTGCTGTCACCCCATACCCGGCGACGACGCGCTAGGATTCATCGACGGCAAGAACCGCATTGAGATACACAAAAGGTCGTGCCCCGTTGCAGCAAAACTAAAATCAGGATACGGCAACCGCATACTCGATGCCAAATGGGACATGCACAAGAAACTGCTCTTCGATGCAGTAATAGAGATAAAAGGAATAGACAGAATCGGCATGCTCAACGAGGTTACCCAGGTTATATCCGACGAGCTTAACGTAAACATACACAGAGTGACGCTGTCGTGCGAAGAAGGAATATTTGACGGAACACTCGAACTGAGGATACACGACCGCGACGACGTCAGGACTATAATGGGAAAACTGAAGAAAGTAGAAGGACTACAAGAAATAAAACAAATATTATAAACAACTTCCGGCTGGCCATGCACAGCCGGCGTTACAGCCGGCTGAGGCAGTCGTGCCCGTATGGCACAGCCTGTCAAAAAGCACAACTATGAAAAAACTATTCATCACTATCATTGCGGCACTGGCCGCATTTACGGCAAACGCAGCCAACCCTTATGACAATCCCGACACACTGGTGGTTTCGAGAGACGGCACCGGCCAGTTCAGAACCATCAACGAGGCCGTTGAAGTGTGCCGCGCATTCATGGAATATCACAAAGTAATATACGTAAAGAAAGGCGTATATAAGGAGAAAGTGATAATACCGTCGTGGCTCACCAACATCGAAGTGTGCGGCGAAGATGCTGAAAACACCATAATAACCTACGACGACCATGCCAACATAAGGCTTGAAGACACCAACAAGCCCATGGGAACATTCCGCACATACACCGTCAAAGTGGAAGGCAACTATATCACATTTAAGAATATCACGATAGAAAACAATGCCGCAAAGCTTGGACAGGCCGTGGCACTTCACACAGAAGGCGACCATCTCGTGTTTGTAAACTGCCGCCTGCTGGGCAACCAGGACACAGTATATACAGGTCTGGCCAACACCAGACTATACTTTAAGAACTGCTACATCGAGGGAACAACCGACTTTATCTTCGGTCCGTCTACGGCATGGTTTGAGGGCTGCACCATACACAGCAAGCAAAACTCTTACGTCACAGCAGCCTCAACGCCTGCAGACGTGGCTTTCGGCTACGTGTTCAACCGCTGCAAGCTTACGGCAGCCGAAGGCGTTACAAAGGTATATCTCGGACGTCCGTGGCGCCCTTACGCCTTCACCCTGTTCATGAACTGCGAGCTTGGCAGCCACATTCTGCCTGCTGGATGGCACAACTGGGGCAAGGCTTCGAACGAAAAGACAGCACGCTACATGGAATACAACAACAGCGGTGCCGGAGCAACAACGAAAGAAAGGGCACCATGGAGCAAGCAACTGACAAAAAAAGAGGCTGCCAAGATAACAGTTGACAACGTCTTCAAGATGGACAACAGCTGGATACCTGAAATATAATCAAACAGACAGATACAGCGGCAAAGATCAAGACAATCTGCCGCGAAACTTATATCACACAACATGATAAAAGCCAGACAGCAACAACAATCCGTTGCGATGTCTGGCTTTTATTTTTATGCAATCAATACCACCCAACAAAACAGCCTGACACAAAAGCCTCGGCAGAAAAACCTTTACAAAATTTATGTTCAGAGTTTTCTGCAAAATAGAAAACATAATTATAATAATTGTTAAGCCAATAAATATAACGCACCAATTTCTATAACATTTATTTGCATATCAGACACTTTCTTGCCCTCAAAACAGCAATTTAAGACGCCAAAACTATTGCTTCAGGCATGAAAAATGTACCACCTGCGGTGCATAAACCTATGGTTTTTTATGTGCAAACGGCCCAGTTAGCTTTTTTAACAATCGAGAAGCATCTGTAATAACGACATAAACCACTAGGGATCAGCACTTTAGCAAGTGCGAACGAATTTACGGCCTTTTTCAAAAATAATCCTATTCCGTTAGAAAAAAGCCAGTCTGAAAGCGTCAAAATCAAAAAGTTTTCTGTTTTATATCCTCCCTAAAGGGCTCAACTTCACAACCATGACATGGCGACAAGCCAGAAACAAATCCGGCACTACGTTTTACTTTGCCGATCAACAGCAACAACAGTTTCCTATTCTGAATCAACTCAACATCCGTAGCCCATACCCCATATTTGTTACATAAGCAGCAGCCCACACGTTAACTTTTATTATGAATCAGACAAAGTCTTAACCGGCCCATCCTGACACCAAGCCCACCTACCATAATATATAATACAACCTAAAGAATTGCCAAAATACAACATTATTTAAGCAAAAAACTAAATACAAAAGCATTAAAAAACAAGCCAATAAATCAAATATTAAGGTTATATAACAAAATAAATTATCCGACAAACATCAAAAAAAGTGTTTTTATTTGTCTTGAATTTAAAATTATTGTATATTTGCACATAACAAATCTGCTTTAACCGGCAGAAATCTACTTGGCCTACTGATAAAAATACCATGAAAACGGCCATGAAAAAATAGAGCAAACATATAATCATATATAGAGAAACACTAACTACTAACAATTAAAAATAAAACATTTATGCATTTACTAACAAGAAGAATCCTATTGGCATCAATGCTGCCTGTAATATGCCTTTCTGCATTTGCGCAAAAGGTAATTACCGGTACGGTGAGAGACGCTAACGGGGAACCAATGATCGGCGTTACAGTCCTTGTCGACGGAAAAGCAGGTGCTATAACTGACATCGACGGTAATTTTAAGATTCCTAATGCAACAGAGTCGACCAACCTTAAAATTACCTACATCGGCTATAAAGACCTGAATGTAAAAGTAGGCAACAGTTCCACACTAAACCTTGTCATGCAAGAAGACAACCAGGCACTTGACGAGCTTGTTGTTGTAGGATACGGAACCATGAAAAAAAGCGACCTCACAGGATCAGTGAGTTCACTAAGCACGGAAGACGTAACAGCCAAAGGAGCCGCAACTGTCATGGAAGGTCTTCAGGGTACCGTTCCTGGTGTCAACATTACAAAGAACTCAAGCCGTGCCGGCGGAGACTTTGATATTGAGATTCGCGGAAAATCATCTACAAACTCTGACACAAAACCTATTTATGTTGTTGACGGAATAATCTGCGACGACATCAACTTCCTTAACCAGCAAGACATTGAGCGCATCGACGTTCTGAAAGACGCATCGTCAACCGCGATATACGGTTCACGCGCCACAGCCGGTGTGATTATGGTTACAACCAAAGGAAGCCTTAACATCGGCAAGAAAATGAGCAAGCCGACCATCTCATACGACGGCTATTACGGCGTATCAAAAGTTGCACGTATGCCTGAATTCCAGACCGGACAGCAATTCTACAATTACCGCTTCCTGAAGTTCCTTTCTTATGGACAAGGACAGACCAACCTGGCCAACCCGATGTACATCATGGGCAATTTTGATCAAATGGCACTGGTTGACGGAGACGGAAATTCTATCCTAAAACAGATTATTGCAGGAGGACAGACCACTGACTGGGCAGATCTGGCAACACGCAACGGAACACAGCAAAACCATTACGTGGCCATAAGCGGAGCGTCTGAAAGAGTAAACTATCATGTCGGACTCGGCTACAACCAGGAGAAAGGTATCTATGTAGGCGACAGCAGAGACCAGTTCAGCTTCAAGGGCAGTCTTGACGCACAGATCAACAAGATTATCAGCGGCGGATTCACCGTAAACATGGCTTATATCAGAAACGAATATGCAAACGATGACGCCATAGAGCTTGCCTACAGGCTCAATCCGTTCTGCCAGCCATATTCAACACAGCCGGACGAAAGAAACGGATATATCTATGATGCCAACGGAAACATTCCGGAGGAAGGATACACCGGCTACTATTACAACCAATACGGACAAATATATAAAAACTACTATCCAGGCAACTCTGTAGCCATGGGTACGGCCTCGTCAACAGGCCACCAGTTCTCAGGACAGTACAACCCGCTCTACCTGATGGACGTATACACACACAAACGTCAGACATGGCGCATGCTCGGCAATGTATATCTGCAAATCAAGCCGATAAAAGAACTTACGTTCAAGACAACATTCTCGCCAAACTTCACTTATTACCGTGACGGTGTTTTCACCGACTATGTGCTCGACTATGCAGGAGCAACAGTAGTAGGTACAACCGACACCAACGGAAACCCTGTAAACACGGCAAGCCTTGCAACGTCACGCAACATACAATGGACATGGGACAACATCCTTACATTCGACAAAGTGTTTGCAAAGAAACACGCCGTTAACCTCATGGGACTGTTCTCTATGATGGCAAGCGACACCGAAGCCACCAATCAGGCAGCACAGGGTGTGCTCGACGGCTCACTTTGGTACAATCTGTCATCAGGAACCATTGACCTTACCAATACGAACAACTCTTTCAGTGAAAACAGTATGATTTCATACGCTCTTCGCGCCAACTATACCTTCGACGAGAGATATATGCTTACCGCAACTGTGCGTTGGGACGGCTCTTCAAAATTTGAACCAGACAAGCGCTGGGGATGCTTCCCGTCTGTTGCCGTTGCATGGCGCGCGTCACAAGAGAAGTTCCTTCAGAACGTAAAATGGCTCTCTAACTTAAAGGTAAGACTTTCATACGGTGTAACAGGTAACAACACCGGCGTAGGAAACTATGCTACAAGAACAACAGTAGCCGGTCCGGTTTACTATCCCTTCGGAAGCACTTACGTAAACGCTTTCTATCCGAGCAGCATCGTAGACAGATTCCTGACATGGGAAGAGTCTAAGGAAATCAACTTCGGTATCGACTTCGGCTTCCTCAAGAACCGCATCTTCGGTAGCGTGGATCTGTATCAGAAGACCTCAGACGACCTTCTCTACTCTGTAGAGCTTCCGCTCGAAGCCGGAACAGACAGCGACGGCAACCCCATGAAGCTTAACACAAACGTAGGAAGCGTGCAGAACAGAGGTATCGAATTTGCTGTAACCGCAATTCCTGTCATCACAAAAGACTGGCGCTGGGACATCTCTTTAAACTATGCACGCAACATCAACAAGGTGAAAGAAATCAACGGTTCAGGTGCAAACCTGCCTAACGACAACCTTTTCATTGGATGCTCTATCAACAACGTATACGGATATCACTGGGCCGGCATCGTAACCGACCGCGACATGATTGTGCCTAACACAGAAATCGCCTTGGCAAAAGGCCTTACACCAGGCTCAACAATGAAAGAATATGACTATTACAACATTTGCTACGGACTGCAGGAAGGCAACCCGATTATAGAAGATGTCAACGGCGACGGAACTATCGACGACAAAGACAAGAAGGTTTACAGGTCAGACCCGTCATGGACAGGAAGCCTCACAACATCTCTGTCATACAAGAACTGGGACTTGTCTGCATCACTTTACACCAAGCAGAACTATAAGGTGTACTCTGACTTCTATGCACAATATCTCGACTATAAAGACCGTGGATGGATGCACCTGAATGTTGACTATTATATCCCGGCAGGAACACTTATCGACTGCGACGGTATTAATCCCGACGGAACATACATCAACCCGGTATACCAGCAGACCACACACTACGGTGCATATCCTTTCCCGAACGACGGAAACACTGCAGGTCTTAACGGAACACATGCCTTCAACCGTGACGGCTCACAATGCCAGGCCATCACAGACGCGTCTTTCGTAAAAGTCAAGAACATTACTCTCGGATATACGTTCCCGAAGAAATGGATCAACAAGATCGGCATCAGCCATCTGCGCCTTTATTGCACAGTAACCAACCCGTTCGTATGGACCGACTACAAAGGATTTGATCCGGAATGGGCCGGAGGCGGTGCAGAAAACGATGGTCCTAGCACCGTTACATGGGAATTTGGTGCAAGTCTTAAATTCTAACTTCAATAATCAAGAAAAATGAAAAAAATATCATATATCATAACAATGGCTCTTCTGGCACTGATGTCGGCCACAAGCTGCTCGGACTTCCTTGAAGCAGAAAACAAGACAGCCGGAGGAGACAAAATGGATCCTGAAACATATTTCAGGACAAAAGAAGGACTGGAGTCTTTCAGGGCATATGCATTCCTTTCTTTAAAGAATCTGGCTACGGCATTAAACATCAACGATGACGGCACAGACCTCTATATGCCTTGCCGTGGTCAGGGTGCATCAGTATTCCAGGATTATTCGCTGACCGCTGAGACAGACGAAGTTAAAGACTACTACGTTGCATGTACAGGACTTATAAATAATGCCAACGGTCTTATCAACTACAGCGGAGAAGAATACAAGAGATATCGTGCAGAAGGCCTATTCCTTAGAGCTTACGGATATTATCTCATGACACAGCAGTTTGGAGCAGTGCCCTACTCTGACACCTACATTCAGAGCGCAAGCCGCGACTATCCGCGCACAGACCTCGAAACTATTTACACCAACTGTGAAAACGACCTTCAGGAAGTTATCAACTCAAGCGAAATTCCTGAAATAACACATGACGGCTCCGTAAATAAAAAAGCTGCACAAGCCCTGCTCGCAAAAATATATCTTGCACACGGCTGGGACTGCAACACTACTCTCACTGACGAAAATGCCGGCACATACACCATAACATCAAAAGAAAACTTCGAGAAGGCAGCACAGGCTGCCGAGGCTGCCATCAGCGGCATACCGCTCACACAATCGTTCGAAGACAAATGGCTGCCGTCAAATGAGGACACCAATCCCGAGACATTCTTCGCAGTTCAATATGACAAGGCAGGATGGCCCGGAGATATAAGCGACGGCGGACACGAACTCGACATCTACTACTGCCACTATTACGGCGACGTAGCTCAGGGACAGAAGTATTCAACCTCTAACAAGGCTCTCAACACACGCTCTCTGGCACTGTGGGAGAAAGGAGACACACGCTGGGACGCTACATTCATGACAACAATGTATCAGTATGACAACAGCGTGGCCGACTGGACTAAATATGGATACTTTGCATACTACAACACAAGTGTTGACAAAAACACATTGCCAATATTTGCATACTATGCTCCAACTTATGTTTCTCAAGCCGAATTTGAGGCATATCTAACAGCGCACAAATCGCAGTTTGTACGCGACCCGAACAAGCATCCGAAGGAGCCTCATGCCAACCTGCTCCACGACGGACAGATATTTGTCTACAAGTTTGACGCAGAAGGCAACTTCCTTACACCGACGATAACCAATCAGAACCTCAATGACAACAACAGAGGAACATCTTTGGAAACAACGCCGTGCGTTAAGAAATGGGACGACCCGACCGCATCTATGGGCGGAAAGACCATCAGCTACCGCGACATCGTAGTCCTCCATGCATCTGAAACATATCTTACTGCTGCCGAGGCCTATTATATGGCAGGAAACGAAACTGCGGCCCTTGAGAAAATCAACGCAGTGCGCGACCGCGCCGGAGCACCTCATCTTAACAGCCTCGCTGACTATGAAGTAAGCGTCATGCTTTCAAACTTCACTCTGCTTGACTTGATTCTGGACGAGCGTGCACGTGAATGTTACGCAGAACAGACCCGCTGGGTTGACCTTCGCCGTACACGTCAGCTGGTTCGCTACAACGTGGCATACAACTATTTCGTTACAAGTGCCGAGGATATGAAAAACATTAAAGGAGAGACAAAATGGTATCGTCCTATCCCGACATCTGAAATTTCAGGTAACGACAGCATGACTGAAGAGGACCAGAATCCCGGCTATTAATAGATTGACTTTAATAACATAAAAAATGAAAGCAATGAAAAAGAAAACATATTTATTCTTAACACTGATAATGGCCTTGATGACTTTCAGCGCATGCAGCGATGACGACGATGAAGCTGTAGGGACACAAAACCCGGAACAGGAAGTTGCAGGAACATATATCGGCACATGGAACCAGAAGCTCACAAACTCATCTGGTGAGCTGCAAGATGAAAACGAAGCTACAGGAACAATAGAATTGTCTGCCAATAGACAGTGGGTTGCCAATGTAACACTGAAACAGGCCGATCCTGTTGTCAAAGAAGAAATATCAGATGTAGCAAACTGTTCGGGAAACAGCACTTCGGGATATATCCTGACAAATAACAAAAGTGCAAACCTCGGCAATTTCAGCGCCAAGGTAACTAACGGCGAAATTACATTTATATATGTAACGACCATAACCGAAGGCAGAAAGACCTACACTTCGACAAATACGTTTACAGGAACGCTCACTACTGCAGAATAGCCAAAAGAAAATGTATGCTGCAAATTCAAGGTTTGCAGCATACATATAACAAATATTTAAAAGAAAACTTTATAATAACTTTATTAATCACTAAAATTAAAACTTATGAAAAAAATTTTATCTTTATCACTTGCCCTTATGGCAGGAATTTGCGCCAGCGCGCAGAACGTTTGTACAATTGACGCCAAAGCATGGCTGACTGAAAAGGGCGCAGCTGACCCTACAGCACTGACAGCCATCGACGCAAACTCTGTTATAGTTGACAACGAAGACGTTACAGTTTCAACAGGTGCTGCTGATCAGTACAAGGCTGTGGATATCGCATTCAACGGTTACAACAAAGTACGCTTTGGTGCAGACAAAGACGTTGACTGCTCTGACTTAGGTCTTCAGGGAAACAGCAACCCTAAAGGAGCCGGCGGTGAGGATCCTGCAAAGAACTTCGTACAGCCTGGAACAGGCGCTTACTATGTAGTAAAGGCTAAGAAGGACGGTTATTTCTATGCTGTTTTAAAGGCTTCTTCAAACAAGGCATACACTGTATTTGAAGAAGGCAAATGCCTCTCTTACACTCTTGCTATGAACATTGCTGATGACGCTGACAAGAACGCAGACCCTATAACAAACGGCGTGCTTACATACACTCTGCCAGCTGACGAGGAAGGTTTCTATGACCAGAGCAACGGTACAATCCTTTGGCCTATTCAGATTTATCACAACAACAATGCTGAAGCTACATCTGCCGGCAATGGTCTTGGCGTAATCATGTTCAAGGTTTATGCAGACTGCAACTATGTATTCAACGCAGTTGGTTCAAAAGCTTCTTTCAAAGGCTTCTGCTACAGCGAGAATCCTGTTGACGTAAGCATCGTTGCAGAAGACGGTTCTACTCTTAAGTTGCTCTCTGGCGGCAGCACTGACATCACAGAGATTAACACCGACAAGAATGACGTTGATGCTCCTGCATACAACATCGCCGGACAGCGTGTTAACAAAAATGCAAAGGGTATCGTTATAATCAATGGCAAAAAATACGTTAATAAATAAAGAGCCAGACTAAAATTCAAAGTTAATAATTTGATTTTATGTATTGAAAGGATGCCAGGACACTGTGAAGTCTCCTGGCATCTGCTTTTATTCCAAATTGCTTTCATTAAGATCCGGCAGGATTATTGTCTTAAATTGAGCGTATAGTCATTTGCTTTTTCAGAGGCATAGCGGTCTATTTCTACAAAAAGCAGACGACAGGACAATAACAGGAAACAACATGACATATGAAGGCATCAATATTTTTGTAGATTTAAATCATGTACGGAATAATGATTTAATGGGATTTCCTAATAAAGAATTTATTTTTCGGTATACTACTTCATGTCGGATAACAGCCTGTATCCACTACAAACACAGCAAACCTCAACGCATACCCTCAAGATGTACAATTAGGTGTATATCAAGATATACAAGCAACTGAAGACATATGCAGAAAGCAAAGCCGGAAAGTTATCTTGCGAGGTATTGCAAAAACAATACTACTCAAGATAATCAAGCTGTTTCTTGAGCAACTTCAGTTCGTCGCGCACCTTTATCAGACTCTCCATAACACGCGCATTGCCGTCAACAGCCTGTTTGTTTTCGCGCAACATCTTACGCGCAGCCGACAGCTTAAAGCCCCTGACCTTGACAAGATTATACACGGCCTTTACATTCTCAATGTCGGTCTGCGTATACTGGCGCACATTGTTACCGGTTGTTTTCGGCCGCAACATCGGTATCTCCTTTTCCCAAAACCTCAGCATGCTCTCGGGCACGTTGAGCATGGCTGCCACTTCCTTTATCGAGTAATAAAGCTTAAGATTCTTTTCTGTGTTCAATGCCATAATTCGTGGAAATTAAAATATGTAACGTCTGATGTTGCAAATTTATCATTTTTTTTTCATTTTCATGCTGTCAACCGAAAAAATAATACATTTCTTCAAGTTGCAGATAAAGACGCTGCCGACAGGCTCATGCCGTCCTGCGACACAATAATTTGCCGCACAGACAACAGAATTGTATGTTTTACACAATTATTTAATGATTTATGGGATTTATTTTATAATTTTGCTCCCAAATAGGCATTTTGCCTTTATCGTGAAAAGAACAAAAACAAAATATAAAGAAAATGATGACAGCTAACGAAATCCGTGAATCGTTCAAAAAGTTTTTTGAATCGAAAGGACATCAGATTGTTCCGTCGGCACCGATGGTGATTAAAGACGACCCGACACTGATGTTTACTAACGCAGGCATGAACCAATGGAAGGACATCATACTGGGAACACGCGACCCCGAACCAAGACGCAGGGCCGACTCGCAGAAGTGTCTCCGCGTGAGCGGAAAGCACAACGACCTTGAGGAAGTGGGCCACGACACATACCACCACACCATGTTCGAGATGCTCGGCAACTGGAGCTTTGGCGACTACTTTAAAGAAGGCGCCATAGACATGGCATGGGAATATCTCGTTGACGTACTTCACCTCGACCCGGCCGACCTCTACGTAACCGTGTTCGAAGGATCTCCCGAAGAAAACCTCAGCCGCGACGACGAGGCTGCTGCCTTCTGGGCAAAGCATGTTCCGGCTGACCACATAATCAACGGAAACAAGCACGACAACTTCTGGGAAATGGGCGACACAGGTCCCTGCGGACCTTGCTCAGAGATTCACCTCGACTCTCGTACTCCCGAAGAAAAAGCAAAGACACCGGGCCGCGAACTTGTAAACAAAGACGACCCACAGGTTATCGAGATATGGAACCTCGTGTTCATGCAGTTCAACCGTAAGGCCGACGGCTCTCTCGAAAAGCTGTCAATGAACGTAATAGACACCGGCATGGGCTTCGAGCGCCTTGTGCGTGCCCTGCAAGGCAAGCATTCTAACTACGACACCGACATCTTCCAGTCTATCATCAAGGAAATTTCACGCCTTTCAGGCATGGAATACGGCAAGGAAGAGAAAACCGACGTGGCAATGCGCGTGGTTGCCGACCACCTGCGTGCCGTAGCCTTCTCAATAGCCGACGGCCAGCTGCCGGGCAACGCAAAGGCAGGCTACGTTATACGCCGCATACTGCGCCGCGCCGTAAGATACGCATACACCTTCCTCAACCAGAAAGAGGCATTCATGTTTAAGCTCATGCCTACGCTGATACACGAGATGGGCGAGGCTTATCCCGAACTTACCGCACAGCGCGAACTGATAACCAAGGTGATAAAGGAAGAGGAAGAATCGTTCCTGCGCACGCTGTCCAACGGCATCAACATGCTGTCTGACGCCATGCAGGAAGTTAAGGCCGAAGGCAAGACCGTGCTCGACGGCACAAAGGCATTCCGCCTGTTCGACACCTACGGATTCCCGCTCGACCTCACTGAACTCATCTGCCGCGAAAACGGACTCAGCGTTGACGAGAAACAGTTTGACGAAGAAATGCAGAAGCAGAAGGCAAGAGCGCGCAACGCCGCTGCCGTTGAAAACAGCGACTGGACCGAGCTGAGCCAGGGCGAGCAAAACTTCGTAGGCTACGACTACACTGAATACGAATGCCACATACTGCGCTACCGCAAAGTGACACAGAAGAAGAACACCTTCTATGAGCTCGTGCTCGACAACACACCATTCTACGGCGAGATGGGTGGTCAGGTTGGCGACTGCGGAGTGCTGGTAAGCGAGAACGAAACAGTGAACATCATAGACACCAAGCGCGAGAACGGACAGTCGATACACATCGTTAAGGAGCTGCCAAAGAATCCTGAGGCTGACTTCATGGCATGCGTAGACACCGACAAGCGCGAGGCAAGCGCCGCAAACCACACGGCTACCCACCTGCTCGACTATGCCCTGAAGCAGGTATTGGGCGACCACGTTGAGCAGAAGGGTTCATTCGTATCACACGACACGCTGCGCTTCGACTTCTCTCACTTCCAGAAGATGACCGACGAGGAGATACGCAAGGTTGAGATGCTTGTCAACGACATGATACGTCAGGACATACCGCTCGACGAACACCGCGACATGCCGCTCGACGAAGCCAAGAAGATGGGTGCCATTGCCCTGTTCGGTGAGAAATACGGCGACAAGGTACGCGTGGTTAAGTTTGGCCCGAGCATTGAGTTCTGCGGCGGTATCCACGCCCACTCTACAGGCCGCATCGGCATGTTCAAGATAATATCAGAGAGCAGCGTTGCCGCCGGAGTTCGCCGTATAGAGGCCAAGACCGGAAAAGAGTGCGAAATGCTGATGTACGACCTTGAGGACGGAATGAAGGCAATAAAGGCTCTGTTCAACAACACCAAGGATCTGCTCGGCGTGATAGAGAAATATATCGAGGAGCACGACTCAATGAAGAAGAGTATTGAGCAGTTCCAGGCCGAGAGAGTTGAGAGAGTTAAGGAGAAGCTCATATCTCAGGCCCGCATCGTAAACGGAGTGAAGGTCATCGCTTCCACACTGATAATGAAGCAGGACGCAGCCAAAGACCTCGTGTTCAAGATACGTGCAGCCGAACCTGAGCGCATGCTCTGCGTTGTGGGAAGCACCTTTGACGGACGCCCCACCCTCAGCGTCATGATAAGCGAAGACCTCGTGAAGGAACACGGACTCAACGCCGGACAGATGGTGCGCGAAGCAGCCAAGCTGATAAAGGGCGGCGGCGGCGGACAGCCTCACTTCGCAACTGCAGGCGGAAAAGACATCGACGGACTGTCTGCTGCAGTAGACAAAGTGATAGAGTTGGCTAATCTTTAACAAGACCACAAGCCTGCTTTGCAATAAATACATCCGGCAAAGCCACTGGGCACAGCTGAAAATAGCTGCTGCAATGCAGGCTAAACCATAAAACGACATATGCCCCGACAGCAAAACATGCTGCCGGGGCATTTTCTTTTTACCGGATAATCACAAAAAATCACCTGATAATCACTCCTGTGTCAGCCTCACTCCAACACCGGCAAAACAGCACTTGCACAATATGATTCTTTGGCTTAACTTTGTATACGTAAAAAACAGGCCGGCAGCTTACGGACATGAATGTGCCGGCAGAGAGATAAGTAAGAAAAAGGGAACCACACCACCAATACATATAAAAGGAAATGCAAGATACCAAAAAGACAAACACAGATAAGACAACAATAGGCCTGCTGATAAAGGCCAAGCTAAGAGAAAGAAAACAGTCTGTGGTGTGGCTGGCCGGCCAGTTGGGATGCAGCCGGACCAATGTTTATAAAATATTTGGAAAAAAGTCGATTGACACTGATGAGCTTATGAAAATATCAAGAATACTGAACTTTGACTTCTTTAAACTATATAGCGACAAGCTCAAAAACGGATAAAAAAAGACTTCTTAAACTTTCAGATAAATAAAACCGACACGAGGTGGGCGCTTCTGCTTGATGCAGGGGCGCCCATTGCTTTATTTCAAATCGGTCATTCGGTCTGAATATTTGCTCTATATTAAGCTGATTTTCGTTAGATTTTTTGCAGGAATAACGGGCTTTGCCAAGAATAGCGAACAAAAAGACGCAAACATGAACAATAAAGACAGGCTGAAAACATGAATGCACAAAACAGATAAAGCTATGTGCGGCATGATGACAGATTGGGGTTAATATGGGCAGCACACACTCAAGCCACCAACACGGCAGACAACGCAGCATGGCGTCAGCGCTGGCTGATGCCTGCCCGCGCCCGGTCTAAAGGCTTCATTCTGCCCGTAAGCTCGGCAAACATGTCTTTGCCTACAATGCGCCCGCGGGGAGTCCTCACAGAAGGAAACGAACTGAAAAAGTCGTCGTCTGACACATACCAGTCATATCTGACAATGCCACGCGCACGGCTCATAGTTCTGTCTATCGCCGGCACATAACGCGGACTAACCACAGAGAGCAGGCAGCGCCCGTCGGTCATAGCCACTGCCAAAACCACCCTCATGCGCTTACGCGCCTTGCCGGCAGACCTCTGTACGGCGTCCATCTTTGTAGAAACGCTTATGCTCCAGCCGTCGGCGTTTATGGCGCGCATCATCCTGCGGAACACCTCGCCGTGCGGCGACGTGTCCTTTATCCGCCTCGACGTTATGCACAGATGTATCATCTCGTGCAGCAGAACGTTCTTAAAATGGCGCTCGTCGGCATCATAATAGTTGCTCAGGCGTATTGTGTAGTCGGTGTACGACTTTGAAAACATCCTGCGCCTCACCTTGCACGACATACATCCGAGCTGCGTGCGCGAGCGCCCCACTGCAAATGCGGGCACGGGCAGACTGCCGCCGAAATAGCGCACATTAAAGTCGGCAAACCATTCTTTAAGAAGTTCTACGCTTACTTGCATGGATGCAAAGTTAGCACATCTGCGACACAAGAGCAAGCGCTGCGGCAACTTTTTGCATAAGCCCAAATCGGTCATTAGACCGCATATTACTTTCTCAATTTTGTGCATTGATGCTGAATCACAATGCCCCAAATAGGGTTAAGGTGGGTTCTATAAATTCCCACGTTTTATTTTTTCTTTCAATGGGCTTATGACTTTTTTCATCTTTTTGTTTTTATGCGGCTCATTTTTCAAGTTCATTCAGTCGTATAGCCCGCTACACTCCTTTATTCACTTACAAAATCTTCTCGCCTAAAATCAAAAATCTGAAAAAGCGAATTTATAGAACCCACCTTAAGCACGAAAGAATATTCTCTCCCCGACCGACAACAAACAAACCTGCACACCAACGCCGCAGCCATAAATATAATAGCCATGCCTTGCTCTATAAAAATTGTCAGCAGCATGACAGTTCATACTGCTGACAACAATATCTGTTTTTACGCTGATGTCAATCAGACTTGCACCGGCATACAGCCTTATCTGTCATACTGATACGTTACAGGCACGCTGAACTTTAATCCAGACGACATCTCTACAGTAAGGTCAAACCAGAATGTGCCGTGACCTTCAGGTCGCTTGGTAAACCATAAAACTGTCTTACGCGCGTTAAGCAGCTTGGTGTCGGCATAAGATATGTTTTTAAGGGTGTCTGACACAACTGTTGCCCACGGATCGGCTATATCATTATCGTCAGAAGGACTCCATCTTGCCTCGACAAATTTGCACAAGTTCTCGTTTTCAGGCTTATTCTTTTCTGCATCCACAATAGTATATCCGTTGTGGATAAAGTTGTAATAAGAATGTCCGCAGAACAGCACAATGTCTGCCAGCGACGTACCCTTGGGATGCTGTGCATCATAATCTGACCTACATGTTACGTCTATCTTTTTTATTGAGTCGCTGACAACAGGTCCAACAAAATAGCTTCTAATTTTATTGCCGTTATAGGTAGTGTCGCCGTACTCTCTTGACAGTTTTTCCAGTTCATCATCACTACAACTTCTACCAACAAGCCAAAATTGTATATGTGGATCGGTCGGTATACTATCATAAGTGTCGCTCATATAAAAATATCTCAACTGATCAACAATTACATAATTTGATATGTAAGCATTTTCAAGCTTTTTTGGAGGCTTTCCGGGAATGATGTTATCATCATTATTATCACACCCATAAAAAAGAGCCACTGACACAACTGCACAGAAAAGCAGTTTAATATAATTGAACATTAATCTCTTCAACCCAGTTTCTTTTCGTGTCTTTTCCATAAAAATCCTCCTTCTGATTAAAATCAACAAAACAAACTTATATAATAAAAAATGAATAAATAACCGCTAGTTTTCTCCAAAGATAAGAAAATAATGCTATATATACAACTCAGAAGTCAAAATATTAACAAAAAAAACACACAAATACATATAAATTTACACTGCAACAAATCACCAGAATAGATAAATATAACAGCCCAAAAACAATACTGGCGCGCACATGATTGCACGCACAAAGCCCTTCAGACAAAGGTTTTGCACAGATAACACTCTGCAACACATTCTGGGCTTTACGCTTACACTCTGACTTTTGCTGACGCTCTCATACTGCGATATTCTGAAAATAAAATTATCCGGCCGTAAAAACCGGCAAAAATCGTGTGCAAACATAAGCTGCGACGCATCAGAACATTACAGACAATCTACAGCGTTGTGTGCAACGATTTTGCCTGAAAAACGGGCAAAAACCACTGCTTTTTGGCACCAAAACCTGCCAGTTAAAGATGAAAAAACAGTGCATTAACGCACAAAAAGTGGCATATTAATCAGACAAAAACATGCCTTTAACGATGTTTTGTAAATATTGTTTACCTGCAAAACCATATTTCTGCCTAAGCGATTTCTATTTTGCATGAAAATCTTGACATAAACACGATGACAAAATGAAAGGCAATAAAGCGTTGCAAGTTTCAAAAATAAAGAGCCATGCAAGACATATGACAGATAACCGTAGGGACGTACCCGAGGTACGTCCGGATGATAAAGGCACATGATTTATAACGCGAATAAGTTCGATATAATAAAATTATGTGACAAGCATTCTGAATGCTGAACTCATCAGATTATATAGCCAAGAATACATATGATAGGTAATGCATAACCAATAATTGGAAAAACTATTGACAATATATCAGTAAATGTATAAAAAATCAAGATAACTAAACCTCATTTCCATACTTTTTCTTGTTATATAGAAAAGACTCTGGAGATTTATTCAAAGTAGGCGCAAGTATCCAATCTATAAAGTATAAAACAGCATCATGAATACACTCTTCTACTTTATCTATCTTGCCATCCATACTATCAACAAGTCTCTGATATGCATTTTCATTAACATTAGGTTGGCCACCATGTAGGAATTCAATCACATCAGCTGTTATTATTTTCTCTCCTTCTTTGATTGTATCTATAAACTGCTTAACATCACATCCTTTAGAAGGCATCAAATGAGCTTCCCATAAAGTATGAATAGGATCCATAATTCCCCCTAAACCGCAAGAAATAAGTGGCCATGAACTACTTTTATAAAAATTATTCATAGCCTCTTCATCTTTTATATGCATAATTACCTGTGGTATCATACTTGTAAAATATATCGCGACACTAGGAAAAAATGTATTTTCGTTAATCATTCTTTTAACGAGCAACGAATTTGCCCTCAAACCAAATAATTCTGATACATCTACCCAAATGACCTCACCTACATGTATTTGGCGGAATTCATGATGGTATGAATTGTTACGAATAGATTGAAATAAATCAATTTTAAAATTATTATAGTAATAGTCTTTAAACATAATAAAGTCAAGATTAAGTTAAATTATTCAGACCTAAAAAATGCGTATTCATTAAAAATATACAATCCGTATATCTTTACCTTATATTCTAAATGCTAAATATAATGATATTCAAAATCATAGCTATAATTATCTTTATAAATTTTTATCCCTTGCAATTCATTTTAAATTAAATATTCATATTTGTAGGTTGTTAATCCTCATGCACATTCCATATAATATTAACGTGATTTTGGCATAATTATTTTATACAATAATCTTTATTTACACTAAAACTGAAATGCGTACACACCCAGTGTGTGTCCCTACAGAACATAAAAAAATCCGGCACAGACGCCGTTGCGCCCATGCCGGATGTATATTCAAAAATCTTTATAACACAAGACAGACGGCGTATTACTCCACGCTGTCTGATATAGCCTGCATTATCAGTGCCTCAATCTCCTCGCACAGTTCAGGATTGTCTTTCAGCAGAGTCTTGGTTGCGTCGCGTCCCTGAGCCAGCTTGCTTCCCTGATAAGAGAACCATGAACCGCTCTTCTGTATTATGCCATACTCAACGCCGAGGTCAACAAGCTCGCCAACCTTAGAGATTCCGTCGCCGAAGGTAATCTCAAACTCAGCCTTGCGGAACGGAGGAGCCACCTTGTTCTTAACCACCTTTACGCGAACCTGATTGCCGATAACCTTGTCGCCGTCTTTTATGCTCGTAACGCGGCGTATGTCGAGGCGCACGCTGGCATAGAATTTCAGCGCGTTACCGCCGGTTGTCGTCTCGGGGTTGCCGAACATAACGCCTATCTTCTCGCGCAGCTGGTTGATGAAGATGCACGTTGTGTTGGTCTTGCTTATAGTAGACGTAAGCTTTCTGAGCGCCTGACTCATCAGTCGTGCCTGCAGACCAACCCTGTTGTCGCCCATATCGCCCTCAATCTCGGCTTTCGGAGTGAGCGCAGCCACTGAGTCGACCACCAGGATGTCTATCGCTGAAGAGCGTATAAGCTGGTCGGCTATCTCGAGAGCCTGCTCACCGTTGTCCGGCTGAGATATCAGCAAGTTGTCGACATCCACTCCGAGCTTAGCAGCATAGAAGCGGTCGAAGGCATGCTCGGCGTCGATAAAGGCTGCAATGCCGCCCGCCTTCTGAGCCTCAGCAATGGCGTGAATGGCGAGAGTAGTCTTACCGCTGCTCTCAGGACCATAAATCTCTATTATTCGTCCGCGCGGATATCCGCCCACACCGAGAGCGGCGTTAAGACCGATGCTTCCGGTGGGAATGACCTCAACCTGCTCGATGTTCTCGTCTCCGAGCTTCATTATCGAGCCTTTGCCGAAGTCTTTTTCTATTTTGGCCATGGCAGCCTGCAAGGCTTTCAGTTTGCCTTCCTGTATGCTCATGCCCTCTGTATCTTTTTCTTTTGCCATATAAAAGCGTTTTTTAGTAATTGAGAATGGAGAATTGAAAATGGAAAATTATGATTTGCATTGTTGCAATGCATTTAATCTCCAATGTCTGTCTAAACAGTTCCACTCGAATTATTTAATTGAGAATGGAGAATGGAGAATGGAAAATTATGATTTGCATTGTTGCTATGCATTTAATCTCCAATGTCTGTCTAAACAGTTCCACTCGAATTATTTAATTGAGAATGGAGAATGGAGAATGGAGAATTATGATTTGCATTGTTGCAATGCATTTAATCTCCAATGTCTGTCTAAATAGTTATGAACATCAAATTCTCCTATCCCATTATGAATTATAAATTTCAAAACTCACCATTCCAATTATGAATTATGAATTGTGAATTATGAATTAAATTACAGTTCCAGGTCGCCGTCGAACACTTCGTGCCAGGGCAGTCCCTGCTTGTTGAGCTGCTCCATGAATGGATCCGGATCAAACTCCTCTACGTTCCATACGCCCGGCTTGCGCCACAGACCTTTGAAGAACATCATTGCGCCAATCATGGCGGGCACACCCGTTGTGTAGCTAACGCCCTGCATGCCAGTCTCCTTGTAAGCCTCCTGATGCGAGCAGTTGTTATAAACATAATATGTGCGTTCCTTGCCGTCTTTCAGTCCGCGGATACGGCAGCCTATGCTTGTCTCGCCGTCATAGTTCTCGCCGAGATCCTGCGGATTAGGCAACACGGCCTTGAGGAACTGCAGCGGAACAATCTTAACCTTGGCAGTCTTGCCTGAGCCGTCGGCCAGCGGTGCTTCGTACTCGATTTCGTCGATGCGAGACATGCCGATGTTCTGAATAACGTCGAGATATGTAAGATACTGCTGTCCGAAGGTCATCCAGAAGCGTGCCTGCTTGATTGTAGGATAATTCTTAACGAGGCTCTCCAGCTCCTCGTGGTGCATCAGATAGCTCTCGCGCGGACCGATGTTAGGATAAGTGAGCGCCTTGTGAACCTCGAGCGGCTCGGTTTCAAGCCACTGACCGTCCTTATAGTAAAGTCCCTTCTGAGTAATCTCGCGGATGTTAATCTCAGGGTTGAAGTTTGTTGCGAAAGCCTTGTGGTGGTTTCCGGCGTTGCAGTCAACGATGTCGAGATACTGAATCTCGTCGAAATGATGCTTTGCAGCATAAGCTGTGTATATGCCGCTCACGCCCGGGTCGAAGCCGCAGCCCAGAATGGCTGTAAGTCCTGCCTGCTCGAAGCGCTCCTTGTATGCCCACTGCCAGCTGTACTCAAAGTGAGCCTCATCCTTAGGCTCATAGTTTGCGGTGTCGAGATAGTTGCATCCGCAAGCCAGACAGGCGTCCATTATGGTAAGGTCCTGATAAGGCAGGGCAAGGTTGATAACCAGCTCGGGCTTATAGTCGTTGAACAGAGCCTTGAGCTGCTCAACGTCGTCGGCGTCAACCTGCGCCGTCTTTATATCCATGTTAATTCCGGCCTTGTGGATGGCGTCGACAATCTGGTCGCACTTCTCCTTACGGCGACTTGCAATCATGAACTCGGTAAACACGTCAGCATTCTTTGCTATCTTGAACGCTGCAACGGTAGCTACGCCACCGGCTCCAATCATTAATACTTTTCCCATTTTAAAAATTTATTTTGCTTGTTTTTTGTTATTAGTCTTATAAAATTATTGGGGATGGGACTTATGGGAGGAATGGGAGTTATTGGGCGGGTAATTGGCGATGACAGACATCTGGCAGCCAAGGCTGCCGCTCCGCCATAATCCCTGCCGCTCCCTATTTTATCTCATCAGCCCTTATGCCCAGCGCGCTCATCAGCGAGTAGCCGAGTATCTCCTGACGGAAGTTGCCGCCCTGCATGGGCTGCATGGCAAACACGGTTACGCGCTTTTCGTCGTCAACATTTCTCAGGGCATGGCGCACACGGTCGTAGATGCGCTCGGCATCGGGCACAACCATAACACGCTTCACTTCTTTCTGTGCGCATATAAGCTCCACCGTCTCAACGAAGAAATCGTCCTTGCTGACAATGTCCTCAACGGGAAGCGCACTGATAAGGAACTCTCCAAGGTTGTCCTTAAACGCCATGCCGTCAAGTTCATGGGCATATTCAGACGGCTTGAAATTGTCAAGTCTGTCTCTATTCTTGCCGTGTATCAGAATCACCTGCGTCTGGTGTTCACCCTCGCGCAGTCCTCCGTCAAGACCGATGCAGTCAATCCAGCGCGCCATGTCGGCCTGCGGGATGCGCCGCTCTATCATCCTTTCAAAATTAACGATAAGGTCGAACGCCACTTTATCTATATAGTCGGCGTCTACCACCATAACATTCTCGCACCATTTTGCGGTGCCTGCCAAATTGTTATTCATGTATGCAAACTTACACAAAAATAATGAGAATACACACCGTTAGACAAAAAAACTGACTTTTTGATATTCTTTGTAATGTGTCTTTCAAAGCGAAAGACACATTACTCATGTTTTCAGACTAAACTATTATAGTTTTTGCACATTCTGCGGCATTATTCTGCCGGCTCAGCCCTTGCTATACGCCTTCTGCTGCCGTCGCGCTGTCCTGAAATAATCAGCGGCACACGCTCCACCACAACCACCGACGTGTCGAGACCGAGCGCCTTAGGCTCGTCTACGCCAATGCGTCTTATTATAGCATAGAGGCTCATCAGCAAGTTCTGACGGCGGTCTGACGAATCTTCGGGATAATATATGCGGTGGATTATAATGAAGCGGAAGTCGCCGGCAATGCCCTTGCTGCGCAGCGAAGGATAAGAGCTGGTAAGATCTACCTCGCCTGAAGCCACCAAGTCTTCTATTATCTGACGGAGATACAGGCTGACGCGCGGCTCAATTCTGAATCCGATGCGCAGGTTTATGCTGAACAGCGTGTCGGGCACGAGTGCCTTGCAGGTGTATTCGAGCGTGTCGGGCGCGTCAACAAACTCAATGTGCAGCAGCCAGTAATGGTCGGCACGCTTGGGCTGCTTGTTTATTATCGAATAAAGCAGCTTGTCGTCCACTCCGCCTTCAGTCGGTGCATGGTTTACATACACAAGGTTTGAGGCATACTTGGGTATGCTGTTGTCTGCCTTTATCGCAGATATTATGTCGTGATAGTCGCTGAGTTTCTTTATGCGCAGATAGCGGCTGCGTATCTTGCGTGCACTTATCCACACAAACATAATGAAGCAGAGCAAGCCGCCTATGAGCAGGGTGAACCATCCGCCGGCAACAAACTTAGACATGTTGGCAGCAAGGAACAGTCCTTCGAGCACACAGTAAAGACCGAGAAAAATGATTACGACTAAACGCGGAGCTGACATCTTGCGCAGATAGAAGCCCAGAAGCAGCGTTGTCATCAGCATGGTTATGGTGATAGCCAGTCCGTAGGCTGCCTCCATGCGCGAAGAATCGCCGAAGAGAAGCACCGTAAACACCACGGCCACATACATAAATCCGTTTACCGTAGGAATATATATCTGTCCCTTCACGTTGGTAGGGTGCTTTATCCTCATGCGGGGCCAGAAGTTGAGGTTCATCGCCTCACTCAATATCGAGAACGAACCGCTGATGAGCGCCTGGCTCGCCACGATGGCCGCACCCGTTGCCATAAACACGGCAAAGAGCAGCATGCCGTCGGGCATGATGGCATAAAAAGGATTGTCGTTGCCGGCTGCACGCACCGGATTGGCAAGCACCCACGCACCCTGACCGAGATAGTTGAGGATGAGCATAATCTTGACAAAAATCCAGCTGATGGCGATGTTGTGCTTACCGCAATGTCCAAGGTCGGAATAAAGGGCCTCGGCACCCGTGGTACAGAGGAAAACGGCTCCGAGCACGAGGAACCACACAGGCGACTCTATAAGCAGACGCGCCGCATAATATGGATTAAAAGCCTTGAGAACCTGCGGACAGCCTATAAGCCACATAAGGCCAACGACACCGAGCAGCATGAACCACAACAGCATGAATGTGCCGAAAGAACGGCCTACATGCTCCGTACCAAAACGCTGCACGAAGAACACAACAGTGATGACGGCAATGGCAACAGGCAGCACGGGTATATCGGGATTGATGCCGCGCAGTCCCTCTATGGCTGTGGTAATGGTGATGGCAGGCGTTATCACGCCGTCGGCCAGCAGCGTGCTGGCTCCTATAACGGCTATGGCATAAATCCAACGCCGCTTATGCCGGCGCAACAGTGCGTAGAGAGCCAATATTCCGCCCTCGCCATGATTGTCGGCACGCAATGCTATGAGCACATACTTTATGGTAGTCTGCAACGTAAGCGTCCAGATTATGCACGAAAGCGCTCCCAGCACGTAATTTTCTGTCAGAGCTTCGCCCGTGTGTGTTATTGCTTTCATCACATACAGGGGTGACGTTCCGATGTCTCCAAAAACAATTCCCAGCGTCATGAGTATTCCGGCAAATCCGGCTTTGCTCACTCCCGCCGTAGCATTTACCTTAGATGTTTGTACCATATTGAATATATTTTATTTCGCCTGCAAAATTATAACGATAAAATGAAAGAAATGCTTATTTTTACATTTTATTTTATGCAGTGAGAGAAACGGCCGACTCCTTCACGCACAACAAAAGGATGCGCCTACAGAATAATATGAATAAACATGAGACAGGAAACGTCTGTAAATAACAGCGATATAAAAGAACACAAAATCTGCTGATAAGGAGGCAAGAAAAAACCGGAAGAGTAGGCATAAAGCCTTGTCTTCCGGCAGCTTATAATAACTAAACCATACAACTTTCATAAAGTGAGTCTGACGCAGGCCGCAATACTTTTAATCCCAACCGGTCTTTATAAGTCAGAATTAAAGAACATCATCAGGACCTTGCGCTGACCGGCATAACGCCTATATCAGCCGTTAGATCAGAACTCAACAAGAATACGGAAAATCTTTCCGGGATTCTCGCTCCAGTCTTTCATTGCATCAGGAGTTTCCTCGGGAGTAACGACCTTAGATATAAACTTCTCGATGGGATAACGTCCTGTGTTAATGCAGTTGATAACGGCTCTGAAGTCAGACGGAGTTGCATTGCGAGAGCCGCGTATGTCAAGTTCCTTCTGAACGAACAGCTTTGTCTGGAAAGCCACTTCGCTCTTGGCATATCCTATGCAAACCACACGCCCGGTAAAGCCAACCTCGTTGACAGCCATAACGTAAGTGGCAGGACTGCCTACAGCCTCGATGACAACATCGGCACCATAGCCTCCGGTTATCTCCTGTATGCGCTGATGAACATCCTCTGTCATGGTGTTAACAGCATATGTTGCTCCAGCCTCCTTGGCAAGCGCAAGTTTCTCGTCGTCAATGTCGGCAGCAATGACTATTGCACCGCGCAAAGACGCACGCATAACAGCACCAA
Source organism: Xylanibacter sp. (assembly GCF_057607445.1). Lineage (NCBI taxonomy): Bacteria > Pseudomonadati > Bacteroidota > Bacteroidia > Bacteroidales > Prevotellaceae > Xylanibacter > Xylanibacter sp. Next base: position 45,795 of record NZ_DBLZAX010000020.1, read on the forward strand.
GGCCCACCATTCCGCAACCGATAACCATTACGAAGGTGTTGTCTGTAACCTCGGCACGCGACACGGCATGGAAGCCGACGCTCATAGGCTCTATCAAGGCGCAGCTGCGCACAGGAATATCGCCTGCCGGTATGACCTTTGTCCAAGGCAGAGCTGCATATTCGCACATAACGCCCTGACGCTGCACGCCCAAAGTTTCATTGTGCTCACAGGCATTATAGCGTCCGTTGCGGCAAGAGGCGCAGTTGCCGCAATTTGTGTAAGGGTTAAGCGTAACAACCATTCCCTTCTTCAGTGTGTCGGGAACGTCGGCACCAACTTCCTCAATAACGGCACCCACCTCGTGTCCCGGAACGACAGGAAGCTTCACCATTGGGTTGTTGCCGCGGTAAGTATTAAGGTCGGATCCGCAGAATCCTACATATTTTATTTTCAGTAAAACCTCATCAGCCTTTATCACCGGCTTTTCTATTTCAGCCACACCAATCTCCTGAGGTGCGGCAATACGAACTGCTTTCATTTTTTCTACGTTTGTTTTTATTTTAATTTATCACTTTATATCCTTTCCAGCCATAATATGCGCAAAAAGCGAAACATATCATTGGCACAATGTATGCGATGTAGTACATCTCTTCGTTGGCATGCATGAAATATGCCGTAAGCTGCGGCAGACAGGCGTTGCCGACAATGGCCATGACAAGAAATGCCGAACCGCTCTTGGTCTGGTCGCCCAATCCCTGCAGGGCCAAGGAGAACTGTGTGGGATAGATAATAGACATGAAGAACGACACGGCAAGCATGGCATAAATGCCTACATGTCCGCCAAAAGCGCAGATAACGCCACACAGGATTATCAGCAAGATTGAATATACCATAAGCATGTGCGACGGCTTAAACTTTATCATCAGCGCAGTGCCCACCCAGCGGCCTACCAGAAACGCCAGCATGTAGAATCCGAAGAACGTTGTGGCTGTGGCCTCATCAAGTCCGGCATACACACAGCAGTAAACGAGGAAGAGGCTGTTGATGGCCGTCTGTCCGCCGTTATAGAAGAACTGTGCGATGACGCCCCAGCGCAAGTGTGAATGTCTAAGCACGGAGAAGTCGATAAGCTTGCCTTCGCCGCGGGCCTCGCCCGACTTGCTTTCATCTGCTATTTTAGGAAATTTCGTAAAGACGAATATCAGCGCCACGACAATCAGCAGCGTGCCCAGAAGCAGATACGGCAGACGCATCGACTCGGTTTCGTGCTGAATGTATGCCTCCCAGCCGCCTTCATAGCTCAGGGGCAATGTCTCACGCGTGTAATTATTGCCGCTCAGCACCAGCTTGCTCAAGAACATGGCAGAGATAAACGCGCCAAGACCGTTGAACGACTGGGCCAGGTTAAGACGCCTTATTGACGTCTCCGGCTTGCCCAATACTGTTACATACGGATTGGCAGCCGTCTCAAGGAAGCACATACCCGTGGCTATAATGAAGAAGACACACAGATAAACCCAGTATGACTTGATCATAGCTGCCGGGAAGAACAGGAAGCCGCCCAGCGAGGCAAGGCACAAGCCAAAGATGATGCCGGCCTTATAGCTGTAACGCTTCATGAACATGGCTATTGGTATAGGGAAGATAAAGTAGGCCAGCCAGTAAGCCGTCTCTGTAAACGAAGCCTCAAAAGTGTTGAGCTCGCAGGTCTTCATCAGCTGCCTTATCATCGTCGGCAGCAGATTGCTGCTTATCGCCCATAGAAAAAACAGGCAGAATATCAGCGACAAAGGCACTATATAGCTATTTTTTTTCATAACGACATCATATTATTTACTCCGACATATTCTTTACGTATGGCAGGTCAGGCAGGTTGTTGAAGCCATAGAACTTTTCAGCGTTCTCGCCGAGGAACAGTCTTTTTTCCCTGTCTGTCAGGTCATTGGTCTTTAGGATAAAGTCATAAGACATCTTATAGGTTATGGCCGTTATGGTGCGCGGATAGTCTGATCCCCACATCAGCTTGTCGGCACCAACCATGTCGATGGCCTCCCTGATAGCCCTGACGGCTCCGTTAAAGGGATAGAACTCTTTATTGAACAGCCATGTTATGCCGCCCGACTCTATCATCACGTTGTCGTTAAGGGCGAGTTTTATCTGGTCTTCCCAGCCCGGGGCGGTAACCATGCCGAAATGTCCTATAGCAATCTTCAGGCGCGGACACTCCTCTATCACCTCCTTGATCTCGCCGTTCTGCAAGTTGTTTTCAGCCAGACATAACGACAGGATGACGCCCTTGTCCTCCATCAGATGAAACATCTTCATCATTTCGGGAGAATTCAGGTTTACTCTTCCGTCGCTCAATATCAGCCTGTGGCCAGGTATGGCAATACCCTTGAAGCCGCTATCGATAAGCGAAGCTGCAGTGTCATAGAATCCGGGCTTGAAGTAATCGCACATACCGAACACAAAGAAGCGTTCGGGATAGTCGCTCTTCACCTTTGCCAGATAGTCGTTCTGTATGCCGTCGATAAACTCCTGCACGACAACAGCTCCGCCCACCTGTGCGTAGTTCATGTTAGAGAGGAACACCTCGGCGCTGTTTACGCCGTCTATCATAAATGGCGGAACCATCTGCACCTCTTCCGTAAGAAAGAACGACCGGCCATTCTTCAATGTCCTGACCGGCATTCCGTTCCAAGAAGTATCCTGGCGCAGCCACAAATGTGAATGCGCATCTATAATCTTATAGTCCATGTCTGCCCTGCGATATTATGTGTTAGCCCAGCGCACACGCATCTGGTCGCCAATTATCTTCTGTACTTCCTCAACCAAGCTGCTGTCCATCGGCGAATTTACATAGTCGATGTTCTTCAGCACATTCTGAGGATTAGCCGAGCTGAACAGCGTGGTGGCGATGCGCGGATTGCTTGTAGAATACTGCACGGCGAGCTTTTCTATCGGATAGCCGTGTTCTGTGCAGTAGTCAGAAGCACGCATGCAAGCCTCCTTAAGAGCCACCGGAGCCGGATGCCATGCCGGTGCACCGCGCTGCGACAACAGTCCCATCGAGAACGGCGAAGCATTTATTATGCCCACATTGTTTGCCTCAAAGAAGTCGAGATAGTCGAGCAGCATCTCGTCGTTGAGGCTGTAATGGCAGAAACACAACACAGACTCAACCGTTCCGGCCGGAACATGCTCTATCACCCATTTAAGGTTTTCGGGCTGCAGGTCGGTGATGCCCACATGCTTCACCACTCCTTCCTCGCGGAGCTTCACCAGTGCGGGCAGAGTCTCGTTGACAACCTGATTGAGGTCGGCAAACTCAACATCATGAACATTAATCAAGTCGATGTAGTCAATGTTGAGGCGCTCCATGCTCTCGTAGACACTGTCGGTTACGCGCTTGGCAGAATAGTCCCAGGTGTTGACGCCGTTCTCGCCGTAGCGTCCCACCTTTGTCGAAAGATAATATCTGTCACGCTGTATTTCCTTCAAGGCTTTTCCCAATACCATCTCGGCCTTGTAATGACCGTAATATGGAGATACGTCTATAAAGTTAATTCCGTTGTCAACTGCCGTATGGACTGCTTTTATGCCCTCTGACTCGCGTATGTCATGAAAGACGCCGCCTAAAGAAGAGGCGCCAAAGCTGAGATTAGACACACGCATTCCTGTTTTTCCTAATTCATTGTAGATCATAGTAGAAATATTTATATCTTACGATATGACGCAAGGCAATGGAAAATGTCATATTAAAATTGTTTAAATTATTATGTCTTTCTTCACTCAACCTGCCAAATCATGCTTTTTTAAGCACTTTCAGCCACCGCATCACAGGCATTGCCACACCTTATAAATACACGGATAAAGCCATAATACGCATGTCAATGCTTACATTTTTGACAAAAATTATAGGTTGTATCCATAGATTTTCAAGAAAAAGAACGTATATTTGCACATCGCTTGTGAGCGAAAACCGCATGGCGCGGATTATCTCTCCGCAGACAGGCTTCCATCAGGAATACTTTACTAAACACATCGTCATGTTCGAAAAATGAACATCCGGATTCAGAATCATGGTTACATACGCTGAAAGGCAAGAAAAAATCATCCGTCAAAAATCCGAGTTTTAATATCAAATCACGAAGTGGTCATTATGTTCAATTTTGTAAATTTGCGCAGTCAAAATAATCAAAATATGAAAAGTATACTTGACGGACGTCCCGCATTGAAAAAAGAAATTGACAAAGTGGCTGAAGTAGCCGGTTATCTTTGGCAGAAGGGATGGGCTGAAAGAAACGGAGGAAACATTACAATAAACATCACAGAGCTGGTTGACGACGAAATAAGACAGATGCCGGCCATAAGTGAAGTGAAGCAAATAGGAGTAACGCTGCCTCATCTTAAAGGCACATACTTCTTCTGTAAAGGAACAAACCGCAGAATGCGCGACTTGGCCCGCTGGCCAATGGAGAACGGAAGCGTAATCCGTATACTTGACGACTGCGCAAGCTATGTGATCATAGCCGACAACGTGGTTAATCCCACGAGCGAGCTGCCTTCGCATCTCATGGTGCACGACCATCTGATTGAGAAAGGCTCTCCTTACCGCGCATCGCTGCACACTCACCCGATTGAGCTTGTTGCAATGACACACATACGCAAGTTCTTGGGCAAAGACGTGCTAACGAAGCTGCTTTGGAGCATGATTCCGGAGACAAAGGCTTTCTGTCCGCGCGGATTGGGCATCATTCCTTATCAGTTGCCCAGCAGCGTTGAGCTTGCAGAAGAAACTGTAAGACAGCTTGACGACTACGACGTGGCAATGTGGGAGAAGCACGGAGTGTTTGCCATCGACAACGACATCATGCAGGCATTCGATCAGGTTGACGTGCTGAACAAGAGCGCCCTGATATACATCGCTGCCAAGAACATGGGCGAAGAGCCTGAAGGCATGAGCGACGAGCAGATGGCTGAAATGTCTAAGGCATTTAACTTGCCTAAATAAAGTTTGAATAAAAATCTTATCATTCTCAGATAATATTAGTTTAAGAGTCTATTTAGACGGCGGAATCCTGATGCTGTGAAGCATTGGGATTCTGTTATTTTATGGGGTTTCAATATCAGGCAGGACCATATTTGCGGCTGAATAGACATGCTGACACACCATAAAATTAAACCTCAATCGGCATCAGGCCGCCATAGCTTTATCTATTTTGTGCATTCATACTTTCAGCCCGTCTTTATGTTCACTTTTTCTTGGCATAGCCCGCCATGCCTGCGAAAAATCTAACTAAAATCCCCTCAAAATAAAGCAAAAATACAGACTGAAAACTAATAACGATTTGGATTGAAACCACAGGCCAACAGGACGTAGCTACATAAAAGTTTATGTTACGGCTGATTTTACAGAGACGATTATCCACACCTCATGACGGCAGACTTATCCTGAAACAGCAAGATTTGTAAAAGACGGCATTCTGCCCTGTAAAAGGTGGCTTTTTACAGGCTGATATGCGGCTTTTTACATTGCGAAAAGCCACATATTGCATGCCATGAAACAGCACTGATAAATACAAGAAGTTTTTTAAGCCAAATCAGACCACTTGCGTTATACAGCCAAACAATATATTTTTTCAGAAAAAACTCGTCACTCATCACATCTGCACGCAACCCTCTGACAGACAGAGACATAACGTGTGACGAGTTGAATAAGCAAAACGTCACCAAACATCACGCCCAAGCAAGGCAGGTGATATATGGTGACGTTTTACAGCTGCAACTCATCACGCCACAAGTCAGTAAAAATCAACAAGTTACACGCTGATGTGACGAGTGATGAGTTTTCAGGAAAAACTTTTTTACCTTATTTGCGTCATTCGCCCGACTCACTTCAACAGCTGGGGAAGGAACGAAGACACAACAAGTATGATAATGCCGGCCACGAGCACGGCGATGGTCTTCTGCGAACAGCCTTTCCACTCTTTCAGTATTATTCCCCATACATTGCTGAAGGTTACGTTGAGGGCCATCAGTATGCACCATGAGAATGTGAGCAGCACGGGCGAATCGGTCAGGAATCCCTTGCCAAGGCTAAGGCCGAAGAACTGGCTGTACCACAGCAGTCCGGCAAGGGCGCAGAACACGATGTTGTTAAGATAAAGGCTTGTCTGCGAATAGTCGCCCCATGTGCGGTTCTTGCCGTTCTGGTAGAAACAGTATACCGCGTTGGTGACAAAGCCGCCCAGCGTAACGAGGAACGTTGCGGGCAGCGTGCGGAACATCGGGTCGGTGGCGTCGCCGAAGTTGAGATGCTCGCCAAAGCCGAGACCTATGCTGAAGCATGCGCTCATAAATCCTGCAAGCAGCGCAACGATGATGCCCTTGGTGAAGTTGAAGTCCTTAACGGCCTTCTTCTTCTCTTCGTCACTGAGCGACTGCGACTTCATGTTGCCAGCTACGCCAATAACGCCAATACCTATCAGCGTAACCACCACGCCTACGATAACGGGCATCGTAAGGTCTTGTGTGTTGCCCGTAAATATGGGGGTGAGTATGGTTCCGAGTCCGGCGCATGTGCCGAGAGCGATGCTCTGTCCGAGAGCCACTCCGAGATAGCGCATAGAAAGGCCGAACGTAAGGCCGCCGATGCCCCACAGTACGCCAAAGAACATTGTCCACAAAGCCGCCACGGGGTCGGCCATATACACTTCAGCGAGACTGTGGCCTGAAGGCACTGCCAGCAAGGCGCCGAGCAGCGGGAACACGAGCCACGCAAAGACACCCTGAACAAGCCAATAAGACTCCCAGCTCCATTTCTTTATTTTGTTGATGGGCACATAACAGCTCGACTGGCAGAATGCGCCCACAGCTATTATTATCAGTCCTATTATTATTTCCATCAGAAGAAACTGAAAAGATTATAAACTATGGATTATTAATTAAAAAAGAGTTGAGAAATATTTCTCGATTCTCAACTCTTTTCATTTGTCTTTCTGTCTACTATATTAACCTCTTTTTGATGTTACGTCTTTTTCATACTGCTCTACGTCGGCAATGAAAGCCTGACCAACAGGCACATTGTTGCGCAGACAGAACTCGTCGTAAACAGCGTTCCACGGAAGAGCCTTAGCCTCCTCGAGCAGAGCCAGACGCTCAAAGCCCTTGCCCTCGTCTTCATACTTGCGCAGTGTTGCCAGCGGCTCGAGCAGGGCGCGCAGCATGCACTTCTGTGCGGCACGGCTACCTACGACATAAGCACCGATGCGGTTGATTGAAGCGTCGAAGTAGTCGAGGCCATAGTGTACGCGGTCGAGAGCACCTGCACGTACAATCTCGCTGAAGAGGTCGAGTGTCGGGTCGTCCATGATTGTAACGTGGTCTGAGTCCCAGCGGATCGGACGGCTTACGTGCAGCATCAGCTCAGGCACATAGAGCAGCATGGCCGAAACCTTGTCGGCAACGCTCTCTGTAGGATGGAAGTGGCCTGTGTCGAGTGTAATCATCTTGTTGTTCTGCGCAGCGTAAGATGTGTAGAAGTCGTTTGAGCCTACAGTATAGCTTTCAAGACCTATACCGAACACCTTGCTCTCTATGCAGTCCTTCATGTTGTCATATTTTGTTGCGAAGATCTGGTCGAGAGAGTCTTTAAGCAGTTCGCGGTATTTCAGCTTGTTCACTGTCATGTCCTTGCTTCCGTCATGCACCCAGAGGTTCATGATACAGGGATCGCCCTGTGCCTTACCCATTTCCTCGGCAATGGCACGGCAACGCTTTGTGTGCTCAATCCAGAAGTTGCGTATGCCTTCGTCAGGATTTGCCAGAGAAAGGTTGCCGCTCTTTGGGTGAGAGAATGAAGTAGAGTTGAAGTCGAGCTTCATGTTGTTCTCCTTACCCCACTCTATCCAGCTTGCAAAGTGCTTAGGCTCAACCTGGTCGCGGTCGACAGTCTCGCCCTTGAAGTCGCCGTATATTTCATGAAGGTTCAGACGGTGAGTTCCGGGGATGAGCGACTTAGCCTTTATTATGTCAGCTCTTACTTCGTCTATGTTGCGTGCGCGTCCGGGATAGTTACCGGTTGTAGCGATACCGCCGCTCAGCGAACCTGTAAGGTTCTCGAAGCCGATAACGTCATCTGTCTGCCAGCAATGCAGGCTGAGATGAAAGTCCTGCATCTGATTCAACACCTTCTCTGTATCAACGCCAAGCTCGGCATAGCGCTCTTTGGCTATCTCGTAAGCCTTATTTATCATTTCTTCTTTCATAAGTTATAAGTTTTATAATTTTTTGGTTTATTCGTTTTATTATTTATTTTCTTTTGACTCTACCACTTTCAGGTATTTCTCGTAAACAGCATCCCACTCAGCCTTGTCCTTAGGCTCGAAGCGCTTCATGCTCACGCTGTCGGCTATGATGCGGCGCATGTCGAAGATATCCTCAACGGCTCCGGCAGCCTTAGCCTGCAGCATGATGTTGCCAAGAGCGGTGCATTCCTGCGGACCGGCAAGCACGGTGACGCCTGTGGCGTTGGCCGTAAACTGGTTGAGATACTCGTTGAGCGAGCCGCCACCGATAATATGAAGAGTGTTTATCGGGAACACCGACATTTCTTTAAGATAGCCGAACACCTGACGGTAACGCAGCGCCAGACTGTCGAGTATGCAGCGGCATATCTCGGCATAGCCTTCGGGTACGTGCTGACCTGTCTCTGCGCAATACTGCTTTATGGCAGCCTGCATGTCGGCAGGATTGGCAAACATCTCGTCGTCAGGGTTTATGATGCTCTGAAAGGCAGTAACCTTCATTGCGTCTGCCAGCAGCACGCCATAGTCAGACGGAGCCTCGTCGCCCCACTCCTTGCGGCAGCGCTCAAGCAGCCACATGCCGCAGATATTCTTAAGGAAGCGTGTGGTGCCTTCCACTCCGCCCTCATTGGTGAAGTTCAGCTCATAGCTGCGCCCGTTAATTATGGCGTTCTTGGTCTCAATGCCCATAAGGCTCCATGTGCCGCTGCTGAGATAGGCAAACTTCTCGTCGGCAGCAGGTACGGCAGCCACGGCACTTGCCGTGTCATGACCGGCAACGGCTATCACCGGCACGGGGCCAAGCCCTGTCATCTTCTGCACCTCATCAGTGAGCACGCCTATCTTGTAGCCGGGAACAACCATCTTGCCAAACTTGCCGCGCGGAAGTTCGAGACTCTCGAGCAGCATCTCGTCGAGCTCTTTCGTAACCGGATTGAGCATCTGGCTTGTTGAAGCTATGGTATATTCGCAGACAGCCTCGCCCGTGAGCATCCAGCTGAGCGCATCAGGCATGAAGAGTATCTTCTCGGCATTCTTCAGAGCCGAATTGCCGTCGCGTTTCATGGCATAAAGCTGAAACAGCGAATTGAAGTTCATAAACTGTATGCCTGTGGCGCCATACACTTTCTCCTTTGACACTTTCTTTTCGAAATACTCCTCCATCGCACCAAACGTATGAGGGTCGCGATATGAGAACGGATTGCGCAGCAGCGCGCCGTCGTCGCCCACACATACGAAGTCGACGCCCCATGTGTCGATGCCGATGCTGGTTATCTCGACGTTACGTTTTGCCACAATCTTCAAGCCTTTTATTATCTCGAAATAAAGAGCGTAAATATCCCAGTAAAAATGTCCGCCGGTCTCTATCAGGTTGTTAGGAAAGCGTGTAATCTCCTCTAACTTTATCTTACCGTCTGAAAGAGTGCCGACGATAGTCCTGCCGCTTGTAGCTCCAAGGTCGACAGCAAAGAAACATTTTGAATTGCCCATTTAGTATATTAGTATGTTTTTAGCGTATTAAATTAATTTCTGCAAAGATAAAGATTATTTCAAATAAGTGAATATAACAATTTGATTTTTAGACAATAAGATTTGAGAATAAAACTTAGCTTAACATTATGAAAGCATCTGTGCATCACTTCTTTGCAAACGTTTTCGTAAGGACAAGCATATCGTCCAGAGGGCAAAATCACGGCTCACGGAACGGACAGACATATTGTTACTGCCGACGGGATGACTAACGGCACAAACAGACAAAGATGAAGAAAACAAGCATAACAACACGTCACAAAAAGGCAGAAAACAGGACCAGATTATAACACAAACAAAGTATTTTTCGGTAAATATTTTATTGGAGTAGAAAATAATTACTAAATTTGCACGATAATATGAACTAATCTTAAATAATTAAAAATGTCAACTTTAACATTAGCTATCGTAACCGTATTTATCATCGGTTATCTGTGTATTGCCCTCGAAAGCTTCACCAAGGTGAACAAGGCTGCCATTGCGCTGCTTATGCTGGTGGGCTGCTGGACAATATTTATGTTCGATCCGGGAAGCTACCTGCCCGGTGTTGCCGGCGATAAGATATCGCTTGCTGTAAATGAAATAATTGAGAAGCATCTGGGAAGCACTTCAACCACACTGTTCTTCCTTATGGGTGCAATGACCATCGTTGAGGTGGTTGACCAGAACGGCGGCTTCAACTTCGTCCGCGACATGATGAAGACGAAGAACAAGAAGACTCTCTTGTGGCGAATAACGTTCATGACGTTCTTCCTTTCGGCCATCCTCGACAACCTGACGACCAGCATCGTTATGATAATGATTCTGCGAAAGCTGATTCAGGAACGTAAAGACAGACTCATATATGCGTCGCTCGTGATTATAGCGGCCAACTCAGGAGGTGCCTTCTCGCCTATTGGTGACGTTACGACAATCATGCTGTGGAACAAAGGTCTGATAACGGCTGCAGGAGTTATAAAGGAACTTATTGTGCCGTCACTTGTTTCTGTGGCTCTGCCTGCCTACCTGCTGTCGCTGTCGCTCAAAGGCGAAATAGCTGTTCCGGCAATAGCCGGAGGCAAGACGGCTGAAACCAACGAACTGACAAAGAAACAGCGCAAGACGGTGTTCCTCATCGGTGTGGGCGGTCTTATCTTCGTTCCTATATTCAAGTCGATAACTCATCTGCCTCCGTTTGTAGGCATATTGCTGGTGCTCGGCGTGCTGTGGACCGTAACCGAACTGTTCTATCGCCATCTGCACAAAAATGAGGAGAGGGGTGCAATGCAGAAAAGAGTTGTAAACATCCTTTCACGCATCGACATGAGCACCATTCTGTTCTTCCTCGGCATACTTATGGCCGTTGCCTGTCTTGAGACAATAGGCGTGCTGGCCACTCTGGGCGAAGGCCTCAACACAACATTCAACGGCAACCATTATATCGTAACAGGCATTATCGGCGTGCTGTCGAGCATCGTTGACAATGTGCCTCTCGTAGCAGGATGCATGGGTATGTATCCTATTGCCGAAGTGGGCGACATGGCACAGGACGGCATATTCTGGCAGCTCCTGGCCTACTGCGCCGGCGTGGGCGGCTCTATGCTCATCATCGGATCTGCCGCAGGCGTTGTTGTCATGGGTCTCGAAAAGATTACTTTCGGCTGGTATATGAAGAGGATTTCTCTTATAGCATTTGCAGGATATATGGCCGGAATATTGATCTATTGGGTAGAAAAGACATTCATCGGACTATAACATAGTCATCCGTCGATAACGGCACGCATCTCATGACGTAACCGTGCATGGGGTGCACAAAATACAAAAAAAGAGGAAATGCATCATAAGCGTGCATTTCCTCTTTTTATATATCCACTTGCTCTGCCTAGGCAGAATTTATCCCCCAGCCGGTCATATAAAATTTCCGTTTTGACATTGAGCAGATTGTCATGGAACGGGCATATAATAAAAAGGTATGCCGCAATAAAAAATCGGCCATTAGACATTGATTATGACTAATGACCGATTCTATTCTAAAGAGCCTTCTGCCGCACTGTCATCTTGTGCCGGCTCTATATTCGCTTGGTTTACAGCCTATCTTCACCTTAAACTTACTTGAAAAATAGTCGGGCGAATCAAAGTTGAGCCTGTAGGCAATCTCCTTTATACTCATGTCTGTGGTAGACAGCAATTCCTTTGCACGCTGCAGGCGCAGGTCCTGCTGATAAAGCGCCGGCGACATGCCGGTGTATTCCTTGAACAGCTTGCGGAAGTTAGAATAGCTTGAGCCAAGTTCTGCCGCAATCTCCTGCACCGTTATCTTCGACTCCACACCCTCGCGTATGCGCAGGCGTGCCTTGTTTATCATGTCTACGTATCCGCCGCGGCGGTTAAGTTCCATGTTGCGTTCAAGCGCATACATGTGGCCGAGCAGATTGTTCACGATGCCGGCAAGTATCTGCTGCGAATAGGCAGCCTCCTCCTTTGCAGCCTTTATGGCCGAGTTATACAGATAAACGATGTCGCCGCTGAAACCTACATGATATACGGGCTTCTCGAGCGACAGGAAGTTGTAGCGCATACGGTCGTCCATGTTGCGGCCCTTGTAGCCAATCCAATAGCTCTTCCAGAACACTCCCGGCAGAGGATGGTACGTATGCCACTCTCCCGGAAACAGCAAGAAGATATCACCGGCCTTGATATGAACATTCCTTACATGCTCCGACGAGAATATGCCCTCGCCTTCTATAAGATAGAGCATCTGATATTCATCAAGCACGCGGCCGCGCTCAACATCAAAAAAATATCCGTCGCCATGCCCCTTGGTAGGATAGTCCTCGTCAGGGCCCACTTCGTCGTATCCCACAGTATTTACGACAAGTCCCCATTGGGCGTCACGGTCGTTAGCTACTAAATATTTACTGTCCTGCATGCGTCAATTTATTCTCAGTTAATTACATACTGCAAATGTTTCATGGGATGTCCGCCCCAGGTGTTGTTGCCTACGAACTTGAATCCCACCCTGCCATAAAGTTTCTCAGCCTTCGGATTCCCGGTGTCTACGAGCAGTCCTACAGCAGGCAGCCCCATGCCCTTGGCCTTTTCGATAACGGCATTGAGCAATACGGTTGCCACGCCCTTGCCACGGCAGTTTTCAGGTACGGCTATGCTGTCGATATACAGCTCGCCCGGCCCAGTCTCGTCAGCTATATTGCTGAAGTCGCGGCCGAAGTTGTCATTCATGGCCTTGACAAAAGCCTTGCGCAAGTCGTGCAGATGTCCGCCGTCGTAAGACACGCACATACCGCAAACTCCGCCGTCCTCGTCTATAGCCACCATGGTGTTCTTATAGCTGTACTGCGAATCTTCCGAAAGCACGAGTTCTGTCATCACACGCTCAAAATCATCGAGAGTGTGGTCAGGACCGACAAAATACTGGCAACATTCATAATTCATAGCCTGCATTATCAGTCTTGCTATCGAAAGAGCCTGAAATTTCTGAGCTGATTGTATTTCCATTGCAAAAGATTAGATTATATCATTCGTTGCAAAAATACTGAAAATAATACAATCTACAAAATCTATTACTCAAAATCAGCCGGCGCTTAATATTTATAGCGTATTATTCTTCTTTTTTCAGTGTTACAAGCACTTTGTCAATACGCGCACCGTCCATGTCGACAATCTCGAGATTGAACCCGTTCCATTCGGCACGCTCGCCCGACTGCGGTATATGCTTCAGCTGCTCTATTATCAGTCCGGCCAAGGTGTTATAGTTCTGTTCGCCGTCGTACAGGTCTTCTTTGTCAAAATAAGACAGGAAGTCGTAGAAAGAGCACTGTCCGTCAACAAGCCAGCTCGCTGCGTCTTCACGCTCTATGATGTCAGGTTCGTTGTTCACCTCGTCTATAGTTCCTACAAGGCCCTCAAGGATGTCTCTCAGAGTGATTACACCCTGAAAGCTTCCGAACTCGTCGCAGATAAAGGCCTGCGTAAGGCGTTTCTCCTTCATCTGTTCGAGAGCCTTATACACGCTCATGTTCTCGTAGAAATAAACAGCCGGACGCATTATCTCCTTCAGGTTGAGAGTGCTTGCGTCGAGCCTGAAGATAAGATCCTTAAGCGACACCACGCCCACGATGTTCTCCAGGCTGTGGTCTATCACGGGATACGACTCATAGAGGTCGTCGTTGAGCACTTGTCTTATCTCGTCCTTAGTCATGTTCACGTCAAGCGTAACCACCTCTGAGCGGTGTGTCATAAGCGAATTTACCTTAAGGTCGCCAAGCATGAACACGCGCTCAACGATGTCCTGCTCAACTTCCTGCACCTCGCCGTCTTCCTTACCTTCCTGGACAATCGACTTTATGTCCTCCTCTGTAACCTTGCTCTCCGCATTCTTCACTCCGAGCAGGTTGACTATTGCCTCTGTGCTCTTTGACAGAATCCATACGAACGGACTGGCTATGAGCGACAGCACATACATAGGGCGCGATATTACCTTTGACACGCGCTCGGCAACGCTCATGCCTATGCGCTTTGGAACAAGCTCGCCAAGAATTATCGTCAGATATGTAACAATGACTACTATTATTGTCTGTGCCACGGGATAGGCCCATGATGCCGACATACCGACATGCTCGAGCACGTCAGCAAACTTGCCCGATATGGCCGAACCCGAATAGATACCTGTGAGAATGCCGATAAGCGTGATGCCTATCTGTACGGTGGATAAAAACCGGTCGGGGTCGTTGGCCAGCCTGAGGGCGGTCTTTGCGCCCTTGCTCCCCTTCTTCTCGTCGTTTGTTAATGTTACCTTTCTCGCTGATATAACTGCTATCTCGGACATTGAAAATATTCCGTTGAAAAATATCAATAGCAGAATAATTATAATTTCTTCCATTAATGGTTTAAACCGTATTGTTTCAGTTGCAAAGATAATGCATGTAAAGTTAATTTCAAAATAAATAGGCACATTTTATTTAAATTGAAATACATTATGTGAATGAAGAGATAAGAGTGAAGAGCGAAGTTTTCAAATGTTATGCCAATTTACATCTGTACAACATCTTACAATACAACATTTGAAATGACCGGCATCTAACCTTATTCCTTCACTCTTATCTTTCACTCCTATCTCTTCACTTCTCAGAACGTCGGTGTATTCACCGGCTTGTTTTTAACCGTAGGCAGTGTCTGATTATTTATCTTCTTTCCTGCCGTGAAGTTCCATGTAACAAACAGCACTACGTGCGAATCCGGTGTAAGCAAAGTGCGTCTCTTCTCCCAGCCTTCACCGAACATAGTAAGTTTCTTTGTGTTGTAGAGTATGTTTTCGTACAGAAGGCTCACGTTCATCTTTCCTTTCATCAGCGACACATATCCGCTGACGTCCATTTTGAACCTCGC
>NZ_DBLZAX010000021.1:0-58540 GCF_057607445.1 Xylanibacter sp.
ATATACAAACGCTCCAAATTCACACCGGCACGGTCAATCTTATTGATAAATATAATTGTCGGGATTTGCAGCTTTTGTAAAGTACTGAACAGCAACTTTGTTTGTGCTTGTATGCCTTCCTTTGCCGATAATATGAGGACTGCACCATCAAGCATTTTGAATGTCCGCTCCACCTCTGCAATAAAATCCATGTGTCCCGGAGTGTCAATGATATTGCATTTCACACCATTCCAAACAATAGATGTCGTAGAAGCCCGAATAGTAATTCCTCTACGTTTTTCTATATCCATAGAGTCTGTTATGGTGTCACCTTTATCAACACTGCCGCGCTTTTCCGTTGCTCCGCAGGCAAATAGCAGATTTTCGGTTACGGAAGTTTTTCCTGCATCAATGTGAGCAAGAATTCCTAAATTTATAATGTTCATTTGATTAAGCAATAATATACTACAATAGATGCATTGCCGAAACGCACCTTTTAATACCTCCTCGTAGCATGTAGAAAACTACAGGATTCTTAACTCGTATTAATATGTATATTATTACTGCCGCATAATTGAACGCAAATTTACGAAAAAAAAGTTCCCTGACAAAAGCACAAAGAACTTTTTTAAACTTTTTTAATCTATACGTATTTTTATTTGGTATTATTAATTTGTTATTTGATGATGAGGGCTATTCATATAAATGTAGGTTAAATTTTTCTGACCATTTCAAACTGTTGTCCTTTTGGGGTAAGTCCTAATGATGACAAGAAACCAGTGACTGATTCACAATCGCAATCAACATTAGTAAATTTGAGTACATCGCTTTGAAAATGACTGACAGCACTTTTAAGCAAAGACTTGCCTATTCCTTTACGCCGGTAATCTTTTGCAACTGCGAGGGATGAAATATCGCCAGATGCCGGTTCAAAGATAACAAATCCGACAAGTTCTTCTCTTTCATAAGCTCCCAATATGTCCAAATTGTCGATTCCGCGTTCCAGTGAAGCCCTGTCATTTTGCCATGAAGGATGAAAATCGAACCAGGCCGTTTGGTTAAGGCAGTTTTTTAAATCCGATGGGAGTATGCGACATGCGGTATGGTTTACTTGCAATACAGGAACAATATCGCTCAGTTTGGCAGAGTAGTAGTTGAAATTTCTCTGTGTTTCAAAGCCTAATTTGCGATATATTTTTATTGCTTTGTGATTGTGTTGCAAAACTTCCAGTACATATTGCCGAACTCCTTGTTGACATATCAATTCGAGGCTGAAAGTGAATATTTTTTGGGTTAGGTGTAATCCCCGGAATGAAGGTACGGTTCCCGTCCCTGTGTCATAGGCAGTCAAGATGTTGTTGTACATGCCTGTTCCGTTAAGCACAAAAGAAATCAGCCGTCCTTCGAAAAATACTCCGAAAGATAGTTGTGGATTGTATCCTCGTCGGTCGAGCATGCGTCGCAATTCATCCGCATTCAAAGAGAAATCATAATCTTTGAATGCAGATGAGAATGCCGCATACAAATCTTTGAAAGAAACGGACTCTAAAGAATGAATGATGATTCCCATATCGGACGGTGTTATGTGTTTGGATTTTCATCACTATTCTCTACGGGTAAACCGTGCTGTTTGAGAAAGCTGAGCTTATCCCAATAACCTCTTTGGAAAACTATTTTATCGTTTTGCACATGAAAGAATCCGCATCCTCGCAACCCGAGCGGATCTTTCCATTCCATGATAGCCCATTCTCCATCCTCGAATATATGCTCAACAATACAAACCATTTTTGAGGTTGCAAATTCATTTACAAACATTTCATGGATAGCTGTTTTTCCTATAACTGGGGTGTTTGCGACTTGATGGTTTATGGCATCCTGAGCGTATAAGTTTGCCAAAGCGACTGCATCGGCGGCGTTGAAGCAGTCAATCCATTTTTGTAGTATCTCTTTTGGCGTCATATTTTTCGTATCTTTTATTCTTTAATATTTAATTGTTGCTTTTTCCTCTATAAGTTAGAATTAGACATTTTTTCTAATTCCTTTTGGAAGGATCATCAAAAACAAAATTAGTATTTTTTTCTGTTTTACTGATGATTCTGTAGAAATATTCTCGTTCATATTATTGTGTCATAAGGAATGTGTCAAATAAAGCGGTTTCCACATTACAGCTTTATGGTAAAATGAGTTTAACCAACTACATAACGCAATCTGTTGTCGGTGCTGTTATCTATTTCCCATTCGTATTCTATTTAGCCCCTTATTGTGGGTATGCAGCAAGTTATCTTATCGAATTCATTCTCTTTGGGAGTCAAATATGGTTGTGCAAATGGTGGCTGACAAAACATAAACAAGGTTAGTTGGAATGTTTTTGGTATAATGTTTATAAACATAAATCAAGAAAGAGCAAATAAATTTAATAGAGGCTGCCCAAAAAGAAAGAAAGTCTTGCAATCACTCTCCTACAGATACTTGCAGAGGGGATATGATTTACTTTTAGACCTTTTGGATAGCCCCTATTAATATTTTATATAAAATTCCTAATTTTAAATTTTTATCCCTTTCGATCGGTTTTTATTCTTTAACTGAAAACCCGGTCGTCCGATGATGACATGGTCGCCAATGATGTTGCCCGTTGGATTTCGCTCATTCACCGGGCTGCGTATCTGCGGTGCATCATCAGTTTGTTGTGGCGATATGCTCCGTACACCTTCCGAAACAGGCTTGACCTCCTGTCCATCCTTTTCTTTTTCGTCGGCTTCCTGCGTAGGCGGCGCAAGTTCCAGCTGTATCTTTCGGTCAAGTGCGGCAAGTTCGGACTTAAGCTGTTTCAGTTCGTCCTCCTTTTTCCATACCTTGCCCGCTATCTCCTGCAACTGCGGAACTTCCTTTTCCAGCACCTCGTTCTTTCCCTTGTACTGGTCGATTATGGACGGAATCCGCTCCAATGCGTTCAGGAAATTACGTGCGGCGGCTACCGAATCAGCCATCGCCAGATGCCCGTTGTTGTAGGTGTACTTGTAGTTTCCCTCCACCACGAAGCGGTTATCGGTAAACTCCAGCCCCTCTTTGAGTATCCTCTCGCTTACCACCTTTATCGGAAAGCCGTAAAGTTCCCCGACAGGCTTGTACAGCCCGCCCGTAGTGGCGTTCTTGGCTATCTCCTGCAAACGCTTTCCGATAACCTTTTCATCGGTAGAATCCACGCCGTCCACCTTGACCGCATTCAGGCGGTTGCCCTCCTTGTCCGTCTGCACAACGGAAAGAAAGCGGTTCCAATCTTCCGTCATGGCTTCGATGACAGCCGTGTTGTTACGCAGTTCCCCCGTCTTGGCTTCCAGCTTGAACTCCGAATCGCGCTTGCCCTTGTTGAACGACTTGCGTTCCCCTTCAAGCGATGCGATACGCTTCTCCAGTTTCGCCTTGTCCAAAAGGTCGGTATTGCCGGAGAGCAACGCCATGTACTCCGAGAAATTCATGCCCGATTTCTCGTCCATCGCCCCCTCGTCGATGGTACGCGCGCCCATCGCCCCGCTTTTAAGCTGCGAGATGAACGTCTGCTTGCAGTGCAGCAGGTTGAACTTGTAGCTGTCCAGCGACTTTTCCACCGCGTAGATGATGACATCCACATTGTTCCCGGCAAAATGCTTGGCAATCTCGTTGCCTGCCCTGACTCCCCGTCCGTCACGCTGTTGCAGGTCGGACGGTCGCCAAGGCGTATCCAAATGATGGATGGCGACACACCTTTTTTGCGCATTCACGCCCGTTCCGAGCATGGAGGTGGAACCGAACAGCACGCGCACCGTTCCGGCGTTCATGGCGTCTATCACCGCCTTGCGCGCCTTGTCGGTCTTGCACTCCTGAATGAAGCGCACCTCGCTTGCCGGTATGCCGTAGTCCTCCGTCAGCTTCCGCTTTATCTCACTGTACACGTTCCACCCGTCGCCCGGCTGGTACGTCCCCAGATCCGAGAACACGAACTGCGTGCCTTTCTGCGCGTCGTATTTATGGTAATACTCCGCAATCGTCTTGGCACAGTGGGAAGCCTTGTTGTCGGGGTGGTCTTCGTAGTTCGGGTCTATCATGCGCATATCGAGAGCCATCTTCCGTGCGTAATCGGTGGCGATCAGCATCTTTGCCTTCTCTTCCGTTTCCGACAGGGGCGGTCTACCGAGCAGCGTGGCGTCGCCCGTCTTGGCGAACTGCATCAGTTTTTGAATGAAGTCCTCCTGCTCCGGCGTGGGCGGTATATGGTGCAGTATCTCGTTCTTGTGCGGACGATCCACACCCACATCCTCTGCCGTGCGGTAGTCGGTTATCTCGTTGTAGAAGGCGGCAAGCTCCGGCACTTTGATGAAGTAGCGGAAACGCTCCTTCTGCACCACGTTGTTCGTCACGTTGAACTCGAAATCGGTCGTCTTCTTGGCGAAGATAGCCGCCCATGCGTCAAAGCACCGGATATCCTGCCGTTCCAGTTCCTTCGGGCGCAGGTACTTGAAGAGCAGGTACAGTTCCGTCAGCGAGTTGCTGATGGTCGTGCCGGATAGGAACGTCGCCCCCAAGTCCTTACCCGTGCGCTCTTGTATGGTGCGGATGGCAAAAAGCATATTCAGGGCTTTCTGGCTTCCTTCCGAGTTGCCCAAACCAGCCACACGGTCATGCCGCGTGTTGAAAGTCAAGTTCTTAAATTGATGCGATTCGTCAATAAAAATATGGTCGATGCCCATCTGCTTGAAGTCCACCACGTCGTCCGTGCGCGACTTGATGGCGTGTTCCACCTTCTCCAGCTTCGCTTCAAGGTTGTGCTTGCGCTTTTCCAGACCTTTCAGCATCGCCCTCGATACGTTCTTGCCCTGCTGCCGCAAGACTTCGAGGTTTTCCTCCACCGTGTCAAGCTCCGCTTGCAGGATGCGCTGCTGCAACTCCGGCGACTGCGGAATCTTGCCGAACTGGTCGTGCGACATGATGACGCAATCATAGTCGTTGTTCTTGATGTTGTTGAAGAAACGCACGCGGTTGGCGGTCGAAAAGTCCTTCTCCGAGGCATAGAGAATCCGCGCGTTCGGGTATGCCGCCTGATAGGTGGCGGCAATCTCCGCGACATTGGCTTTCAGCCCGATAATCATCGGTTTGTGCGCCAAGTTCAGACGCTTCATCTCATGCGCTGCAATGCACATTATCAGCGTCTTGCCTGTACCGACTTCGTGGTCGCAGATGCCACCGCCGTTCTGTTTGAGCATCCAGACGCAATCCATCTGCGACGGATAGACGCTCTTGATACCCCTGCTTGCCAGCCCTTTGAGGTTGAGGTCCGGAAAGGTCTGGTGTGAGCCGTCATATTTCGGGCGCACGAAACAGTTGAACTTGCGGTTGTACATCGTCGTCAGCCGTTCCTTGAACTGCGGCGACTGCTCTTCCAGCCATTCCGAGAACCCGTTACGGATTTCGTCAATCTTGGCGTTGGCGAGCTGTATGCCCTCGCTGTCGCGTACCTTGATGTCGTTTCCGTGTTCATCCTTTCCTATGGACTTCATCATATCCGGGCAGGTGTTATGCAGGGCGTGTTTCAACAGGTGCATGCCGTCATAGTTCCGGTAATAGCCCTTCACTAAAAACTCGTCCGTGATTTTCATGGTGCGGTAGCCGCACGCCACCGAAAATTCGTCCATGCTTGCGGAGTAGGCGATTTTCACGTCCGTGTCAAAAAGACGGCTCATGTAGGCGGCATATACGCCCGTCGGAATCCAGCGTTCCCCGAAATTGAAGTCGAGGTCTTCAAAAGCGATGCGCGGCGGCTCGGCTTCTTTCAGAGCCTCCAACGCCTGCTTCACTTCCGGCATACGCCCGTTTTCGGGGTTGTCGCCCATCCATGCCTCGATGCGTTCCGCCTTCTCTATCACGTTCCCGGCGATGAACCTGTCCTTTATCTCGTAACCGGTTACGAGCGGGTTGTAGAAGATGCGTCCTTTGAGGGCGTCAAGCAATCCCTCCTCCGTACTGTCGGTTATCTCCCGCATATAGTCGAGATTGACCGTGCCGAACTTGTTGAGCGATGCGGAGAGTGCCTCTTCGGGAGAGCTTACGTTGGCATGGCTCTCTACCGAGAAGGAAACGGGACGCTCGAAAATGTCCGCCTTGACGAACCTGCCGTCCTCCGCACGTTCCAGCGAAAGGATGTCGCGTCCTCCTGCATCCATCACCACCAGTTTCACGTTCTGCTTGGCGTTGAGGTTGCCGTAGCGCATGACAAACTCGTCATAGCAGGTGTTCAGATGCTCACGCCACTGCGGGTTTTCCTCGCGCCTGTTCGATTCATAACGGTACAGACGCTCGTATGCGTCACGGAGCGACACATACAGCAACGCCTTCTCTTTCTGATAGCCTGTCAGTCCAAGCGGCTGGAATGTCGCGCCGTAAGGCGTGATGTCTTTCAGATAACCGATGTTACGACGCCCACTGTCAGCCACTAACGAGCCTTCACGCAAGTGCATTTCCGGCGTGCGGTGGTAGGGACGCGGCGACAGGTCGGGAGCTTCCTCTTTCGGTTTTTCCGCTTCCATTTCGGGAAAAAGGGAGGTTGCAGCCGCTTCCGTTGCGGGAGCGACAGGAATGGCGGCAACTTCCGGCTGTGTTTCGGGTTGCCGTGTTTCCTGCTCCGGCGCGGCTTTCACGTCCGGGACATGCTGCCGTTTCTCCTGATGCTGTGCCGCCAGCCTGCGAAGTTCCTTGCGTCGCTCCGGCGTGAGGTCCATCATCATTTCATAGAAGCCGTTGATGGGCGGATTGGTGTCCCAATCCAAAGTAGCGTAAATATCATCCGGATCGGCTTTGGCTGCGACACTCACCGGCTTTGTTTCATGGCTGTCCCTGCTTTCCGTCGGCGGTGCGGCAGACGGCTGTGGCGGTGCGGTCGTAACCTTCGGCGTAACCTGCGCCTGCGGTTTGGGAGGCATGCGCCTTGCCGGGCTTTCCTTTTTCGCCGTCTTTTTCTTCTTGGCGGGTGCTTCCTGCTTGCGTACTTCCTCCGTCATGCCCCAGAGGTCGAGCAGGGAGAGCTGCACGCCCTCCGAATAATCGGGGCGGCGCGGCTCTATCTCCGACTTTTCTTCCTCCGGCTGCGGTGTTGCCGCTTCGGGCTTCACTGCCATTTCATGACGTGGCTGTATCTCAGGAGTGACAACCGGTGTGGAAATGGTTTCTGTCACCGTGCTTTTCCCCTGTGCCGGATGCAGGCTGTGCATTTCATACAGCTTTTTGTCCAACTTATACAGCTCAATATCCATATGTTCCCGCAAATCCTCCGCCATTTGCTCGATGCCGTCCCGGTGCATGACTTTATAGGCTGGTTTCCCGTAAGGGTCTGTGCCGCTTATCAGATCCGAGTGGGGAATCATGCCGATGCTGCCGACATACCCGTTCTGGAAACTACCTATCGGTGTCTTTTCCGTCTGCACGAACAACTCTTCATAATCGTACAGCTCCCGTTTCTTGCCGCTGTTCTTTTGCAGGATAATCAGGTCGCTACCCACTTCCGTACCCGCGTTGTCCGTGAAGAGGTTGTTCGGCAGGCGTGCGACTCCCACCAGATTGGCATTACGCATCATATACTCGCGTATGGGCGCGTTGGACGGTGCGTCCAGTACCCCTTGAGAGGTGATGAACGCCACGATGCCGCCCTCACGCACCGCGTCAAGGCTTTTCAGGAAGAAGTAGTTGTGTATTGCCTTCGGTGCGGAACGCCTTGCCGGGTCTTGGCTGCCCGTGAACTCCGGGTCGAACACAGCCACGTCGCCGAACGGGATGTTCGAGATAGCAAGGTCGAAATAGTCCGTGAATGGCTTCTCTATCTTCTCGAATCCCTGCACCCTTACCTTTTGGTCTGGATGCAGGTATCCCAATATTTTGCCCGTCATCAGGTCTTTCTCGAAAGCCATGATATCCGCGTCCGGCTTGTTTTCCAGCACGGCATCCACGAATGCGCCCACGCCCGCCGACGGCTCCAATACGCGATCGGGACGTATGCCGTGTTCATGCAGTACATCCGCGATAGTGCCGGTTATCTCCGGCGGGGTGTAGAAAGCGGTCAGCACGGACTGCTTCATGGCATCCACGTACCGCTTGTACTCCGTATCGTCCTTGCTGTTTTCACGCACCAGCCTGTGCAGCTCCACCGTAGGGGCAAACAGTTCGAGGTCCGATTTCGCCCAATGCACGGCATCCGTCAGTTCCTTTGCCGGGTTCAGTATGCACTTCAATCCGCCGAAACCGCAATACTTCCGAAGTATGGCTTGTTCCTCGGCGGTTGCCGTCCTCCGTTCCCTGTCAAGGATGAATGCCGTCCGTATCGCCTCGATGTTGTCCCGCAGCCGTTGTTTGCGGTTAAACGCCATACTCGTCGATATAAAGGACGGCGGCTCCCGTCAGCTCCGTGTAGAGCAGGTCGTATTCGGGCGACAGGGCGAAGTTGTCGTCCGAAAGGTCATAGGCGGAGAATACATTACCGACAGGCGGCAGCAGCTTTCGGATGAAGGCTTCGCGTTTCTTTTCCGGCACTTCGTTGGCAAACTCGTTTTCCACGACTTCGCGGAGGATGGCGTACTTGGAATAGCGAAGCCCCCGCAGGAGCGTGTCCATCGCCAACTCCTGCGCCCCTTCGGGCGGATAGCCTTCGAGCCGCACACGCTCATACGTTTCGGCGGCACGGTCGGCACGCTCCCGGATGAAGGCATCATCGGAAGCCTGTTCAAACCTGTTCGTGCGGAGGTAGTCCAGCAGGTACAGACCGTAATAGGAAAAGTCGGTCTGACCCTCGTTTTTCTTCTTGTTGTTCATTACTTTGGAATTTAGTGGATTGGTAATGACGTGGATAATCGTCTGGAAAGGAGAAAGAAAAGGCACTCGGTATCCCTCCGAGTGCCACCACTAAATCCAAAGTATGAGTGTAATCC
Organism: Xylanibacter sp.; assembly: GCF_057607445.1. Lineage (NCBI taxonomy): Bacteria > Pseudomonadati > Bacteroidota > Bacteroidia > Bacteroidales > Prevotellaceae > Xylanibacter > Xylanibacter sp. The sequence continues at coordinate 8,925 of NZ_DBLZAX010000021.1, forward strand.
GGTATCGAAGAACAATTCATTACTCTGAACCAGTGGCAAAGGTAATACTATTTCTTCCGTCCTGAAAATTTCCTGCTCGTTTTCCTTTCGGGGAACACGAAAGTCGTGTTATAGTCCCCGTCAAAGGCGACTATGGCATCAAAGCTTTTGCCCTGTTTGCTTTTGAAGCCTTTGAGCAGCTTCGTATGCCCGTCGGTGAGCAGCTCTTTGATCTCGTCGTCGGAAAGGGTGCGGTTCGCCTTCAGGCGGAACACGGGCAGCCCGCACTCCGCGTTGTCGCAGCGTACCACCTTGCCGTAGAACTGCATGCTGCCCGTCCCGCACTTGGGACACTTGCAGCCGGAATCCCTGCGGGAGAACAGTTTGTCGCACGAGAGCAGTTCGGAGGTGATTTCACGTGTGTACGCCTCTATCTCCCTGCGGAAGGTGTCAGCGGGCAGTTCCCCGCGCTCGATGCGTGCCAGATTCTTCTCCCATTCGCCCGTCATGGCTACGTCGGCGATGCGCATCGTCTTCACGACCGAGTAGAGGGCAAGCCCTTTTTCTGTCGGCACAAGCGATTTCTTGCAGCGTTCCATGTAGCCGCGTTTGAAGAGCGTTTCGATAATCGCCGCACGGGTGGCGGGCGTGCCGATGCCGCAGTCCTTCAACGCCTGACGCAATGCGTCGTCCTCTATGTCCTTGCCCGCCGTTTCCATTGCCGACAACAGTGTCGCTTCGGTATGCAGCGGTTTGGGTTTGGTCTTGCCCTCCGTGATGGAGCAGCCTTTCAGCGTCAGCGTGTCGCCTTCCCGCCAATCGGGGATGGCGGTTTCTTCCTTGTCCTCCCCGCCATAGACGGCACGCCATCCGGCTTGCCTGATGATGCTGCCTTTCACCGTGAACTCCACTCCGGCACATTCCGCCGTGACGGTGGCGGTGTCCTTGACGCATTTCTCGGAGAAAGCCTCAATCATGCGCCCGGCAACCATCTGATAAATGGTGCTGTCCTCTTTGGAGAGGAACAGCGGCTTCTCGCCAGTGACGAGCAGGGCGTGGTGGTCCGTCACCTTGCCGCCGTCCACACTGCGGCGTGTCGGCTGCGCTTTCGGCTGCACCTTGCCTTTCCATTCGGGCAAAGCCCCGATGAAGGCGAGCAGCTTGGGGATTTCAGCGAACATGTCTTCGGGTATGTAGCGGCTTCCCGTTCTCGGATAGGTTATCAACTTCTTTTCGTAGAGTTTCTGCGCGATTTCAAGCGTCTGTTCCGCCGTGAAGCCGTGCTTGGCGTTGGCTTCTTTCTGGAGCGTGGTCAGGTCGTAGAGCAAGGGAGTTTCCTCCGTCTTCTCCTTGCGCTCGGCTTTCGTGACAGTGGCGCAACCTGCCGCCTTTACCTTATTATATAGTTCCATCGCCGGTTCTTTCTCTTTCCATTTCTCGGAGGATGAGAATTTCACGACTTCGCCGTCGCAACCGTCCGTTGCGATATGGAGCTGCCAGAATGCTTCGGACGTAAAGCGGCGGTTCTCCCAGTAGCGTTCACATACCATAGCCAACGTTGGTGTCTGCACCCGCCCCACGGAATACGTGCCGTGTCCGGCGGCGATGGATAACGCCTGTGTGCCGTTGATGCCCACGAGCCAGTCGGATTCGCTCCGCGCTTTGGCGGCGAGGTAGAGGTTGTCGTATTTGCTGCCGTCTTCGAGTTTCCGCAGTCCCTCGCGGATAGCTTTGTCGGTGAGAGAGCTGATCCACAGGCGCACGAAAGGAGTGGTGCAACCCGTATAGTGGTAGAGGTAGCGGAAGATAAGCTCTCCCTCGCGTCCGGCATCGGTCGCCACGATGATATGTTCGCTTGTGTCGAACAGTCTTTTGATGACTTTTATCTGCGACACCACGCCGCTGTCGGGCTTGTAACCTTTCTCCGTCCTGACCTGACGGGGGACGAGCGTGAATGTGTCGGGAATAATCGGGAGGTTGTCACGGACAAATCCGCGCACGCCGTAGCCGTCGGGCATGGCAAGCTGAACGAGGTGTCCGAATGCCCATGTCACGGCATAACCGCCTCCCTCGAAATATCCTTCCTCTCTCTTTGTCGCGCCCACGATGCGGGCGATTTCACGTGCCACGGAGGGCTTTTCTGCAATGATTGTCTTCATGTCTTCTTCTTTTTTGTTGATACTTTGGATTTTATTTTGGATTCAGTGGCGGACACGGGATTACATTTTCATGCCCTTGCCCGTTTTCTTCTGCGGCTTCTCCTGCTGCTGTTGCTGGCGGGCGTCCTTCGGGTTGGTCTGACCTTTCTGCAACGGCTCTCTCAGATTCTTTGTAGCCTCGTTGGTCTTGCCATCGTTGTTCACCGCCACCTGCGTGCGGCTCTCGTTGGACGGAGCAACCTGCTGTGCATTGTCAGGGTTCGTGTCGTAGCGGTACGGGCGTCCCTTCTCCGGGTTGAACTTGATATACATCGTGGCATGGAAGCCCTGCTTGTCGGTCACGTTCTCCAGCTTCACGGCTTTACCCGCCACATAGTCGGCTTTCTGCTGGTCGGTGAAGCTCACGCCGCTCCATTTGCTGATGGGGCGGATGCTGCCGTCCTCGTTCGTCCACGTGTTGCGGCGTTGCTCCTTCTTGGTCTGTGCGGCATTTTCCCCGCCCTGCGCCTGACTTTTCGATGTGTCGCCTTTGGTTTCCTGTGTCTGTGCGGTACGGGGCGACTTGCCGGTTCCCGGCACGAACTCCACGCCGCGCTGCTCCACGTTCACTTGCAGGGTGGTGACGAACTTTCTGCCGTCGTTGCGCTCGATGAGCTTGTCGCGTACGGGCAGTCCGGCGCGGAGCATGTCCCGCTCCTGCGTGGTGATTTCCGTCTTGCCGATGCGCTCCGGGATGCGCACCCTGCTTGCCGGAATGTCCGTGATTTCATTCGTCTTGCGGTCGATGCTGATGTAGGAGGGGATGATCTCGCCCGTTTCCCTGTCCACAATGTCCACGACCCTACCGAGATTGCCCGTTTCGCGGAGGTTCTTCCGGTCATTGTCGGAGAATTTGTGTTCCTTGTACTCATCCAGCTTCTGCTCCTTGCGGATGAAGTGCGGCACGAGGCTGATGTTTCCCTCACCGTCCTTCTTGAAGGAGAGGCGGGCGTCCAGCTCGAATGATTCGCCGCCGAAGGTCGGTTTGACCTTTACCAAGTCGGACTTGCCATAGTTGAGCATCTTCGTAAGGTCGCCGGACTTTTCAAGGTTGTCCCGCTTTACGCCCCATCTGTCCTCCAGCTCCTGCCAGTTGATTTTACTCTCGTCGATGGGCTGGTAGCCACGTTTGCCCTGCATCTGTTCGGATTTGTCCTGTTGCTGTTCTTTCCGTTGTTCCATGTTCTCCTGTTTTTGAGGTTCTTGTTTCTCTGTCTGTTGTGCTGCCATCTCTTCCTGCACCTTCTTCTCATAGTCGGAGGTGTCCACCTTGTGAGGGGCGAGCAGCTCCTTGTTCGCTTCGGGGTCTTTCAGCAGTTGCTTCATCACCTCTAAGAGATTTTCAGCTTGGTCTGCCGCAATGCGGTAGAAACCGAAGCGGCTGGGTTCCTTGCACTGCCGGAAGAAGTTCTTGAAGAAGTTGTCCAGCACGTCGCCATGTCGGTCGAATTGCAGGAAACTCTGCGCGTTCTCCGCTTTTGCGGGGGTGCGCTTGGGTGTGCCGTCCGCGTTCAGCCCGGCTACCACGCTGATCTCGCCTGTCTTCTCGTCACGGACTACCAGCACGTCCTTTTCGTCTTTTTTCTTTGCCATCTGAAAAATGTTTTAATGGGTTATTTATGAAAGAAATTATGGATACGAGCCTTGTAGAAGGCTATATCTTCCTTTTTGAAGTCCTTGATATGGTTGGAAAGGAATGTCAGCACGTCCTCCTCGCTGTAATAGGTCTTCTTGCCCAGCGTCTTGTAGGGCAATGCGCCTACGCTGCGGTAGCGTTGGAGGGTGCGTTTGCTTATCTGGAGCAACATGCACAAATCCTGATTGTCGAAAAGGCGGATGCTTTCCGTGATAGTGGGCTGTTTCCCCTCAGCCTTCATCGCCAGCAGCAGTTCGTCCTGACGGTCGAGCCGTTCCATCAGCTTCTGCATCCAGCCCTCGAAGTTGTTTCGTGTGAGCAGTTCCATGACCTATGTCCTCCTTCCTTTTGGTTTGCCGCCCGTGCGCAGCGTGTGGTTGTGGAACAGGGTGTCTATTGTCCCTTCCTCGTTCCTTACTGTGTTGTCCTCCAATAGCCGCAGTATCTCGGAAAGGCGGTAGCGGCAGCTTCCGCGTACCACCACATACTCGATACGGTGGTCGGTGCGCATACGCTGCATGGTGCGCTTGCTCACGTTGAGCATCTTCGCCGCCTGTGCCGTGTCAAGCAGCTTGTCTTCGGTTTCCCGCTTCCGTTTCTTCTCGTCCCTTGCCTCGCGGATGTACCCTGCGATGTTCGCAATCTGCGCCATCATCTCCTTGTAGGCGGAACTTTCCATTGTTATCACTTTCATGTTCAGTCCTTTCTTTTTGTTTCTGCGACAAAATTCGGCAATAAACAAAAGGGGCTTTAACAACTCACTACGTGACTCACGTAAGATTTTTGCGGAAGATGGCTCCGTAACCCGGTCAAACGGCGCAACAGGCAGCCTTTCAGCGGAAAACGATACGTCTTGTATGCCGTTTCGTTACCTTTGCGGCAAACTCTAAATGACATGAATATGGAAATAGTATCTATCGAGAAAAAGACTTTCGAGATGATGGTGGCGGCATTCGGCGCACTCTCGGAGAAGGTCGCCGCCCTGAGGCGCAAAAGCGACACGGGGCGCATGGAAAGATGGCTCACGGGCGAGGAGGTCTGCGGGCAGTTGAGAATAAGCCCGCGCACGTTGCAGACGCTGCGTGACAGGCGGCTTATCGGCTACTCGCAGATAAACCGCAGGTTCTATTACAAGCCAGAGGAGGTGAAGCGGCTGATACCGCTTGTCGGCACGCTCTATCCGCACGGCAGATGATTTGATTTATTCACCCACTGAATCCGAAGTTATGATGAACGAGAACAACGATGTTTTTACGATGGAAGACGAGCCGATAGCCTCTGTGGTGCAGGATATGCGCAAAGGCTCGAAATGGCTGTCCGCATTTCTGGAAAGCTACCGTCCTCCGCTGGACGGGGAACGTTACCTGACGGACGGCGAGGTGTCGGAACTGCTCCGTGTGAGCCGGCGCACCTTGCAGGAATACCGCAACAACCGCGTGTTGCCCTTCATACTTTTGGGAGGGAAGGTGCTTTACCCGGAAACGGGGCTGCGCGGGGTACTGGAAGCGAACTACCGCAAGCCGCTGGAGTGAGGCGGTTTCATGAAAAAGTAAACGGGTGACACCTTTTGTGGTGCTACCCGTTTACTTGTCTTATGGGGTATGTGCAATCAGCAATACCCGGCTTTTCCGTTCTGTATGAACATCACGTATGTCTGCCGTTTCTCTTGTGAGAGTGCCTTTCCCACCAGCCATGTGCGGAACAGGTGGGTGTTGTAGGTATTCACCCTGAAAGCGACCGGGATGATGATTTCAAGGGCGTACACGTCCGCGTGCAGCCCGTTTTCAAGCTGCATGTAGCGGCACACCTCGTAGTCGTTCAGCACGTCCGACTTGCGGACGGCTCTGATGGCGGCGTTCACTGCCGGGACGGTCGTATGGAACAATCCGGCTATTTCGGTGGCGGTCATCCACACGTCGTTACCGGTTACGCTGACTGCCTTGTCCTCGATGATGATTGTGTCACGTTTCATGGCTTTTCTTTTTAGATGGTGCAACCTGCAAATTCCTCGACGCCGTTCAATCTTGCGGCAAGGTTCTCCATGTCCTGATTGAGCTTCTCTTTGGTTATCTTTGCGTAAATCTGCGTCGTCTTTATGCTCTTGTGTCCGAGCATGGAGCTGACCGTTTCGATGGGAACACCGTTGGAGAGGAATATCGTCGTGGCTGCCGTGTGGCGGCTCTGATGCCACGTGATATGCTTGGTGATGCCGCAACGCTTGGCGACGGCACGGATACCGGCAAGGCACGTGTTATAATGCGGAACGGGAAATATCCTGCCGTCCCCGCACAGTCCCCGGTATTTGCCGATTATGCGGTTGGCGATGTCGAGCAGGCGGATGTTGGACACCACGCCCGTTTTCTGGCGGTTGATGTTTATCCACTCGTGTTCGTCGAAGTAGGTGCGGATATTCTCTTCCGTAAGGTTGCGCATATCCGCGAACGACAGCCCCGTGAAGGCGCAGAACAGGTAGAGGTCGCGGTACAATTCCTGTTTGGCGTTTTTCAGTTTCCCCTCCATCAGCAGGCGGATCTCATCTTTGGTCAGGAAACTGCGTGTTGTTTCCTCCTTCTTGATTTCATACTCGCGGAACGGGTCGCGCGTCAGCCACTCGTTGTTGATGGCGATGAATACCATCGTCCGTAACGGGCAGACGTACAGCCACACGGTATTGGTGCAGCAGTGCTTGTCCGTGCGCAGGAACATCTCGAAGTCGGAGATGAAAGCCGGGGTAAGCTCTTTTAGGGCGATGTCCTTCACATGGTAGCGGATGTCGAGGAACTCTTGCATGTGCTTGTAAACGGTGCGGTACTTCAGCAGCGTGCCTTTGGCTTTCATGCCTGCCTCCACCTGCTTCTCGTAGTCCTCGTTGTGCTGGCGGAACACCTGCATCAGCGTGTGGTAGCGGTGTTCCAGTCCGAGAAAGGCGTTCTTCACCTTCTCCGCCGTGACGAAGTTGTCACGCTCCATGATTTCCTGATAATGCCTGTTGATGCGTACCCGCATCTTGTCAAGCATACGGTTCGTTTCGAGTGCCGCCGTGCTTCTGCCCGTGACACGTCCACCTTTGGTGTCCCACAGTTTCGGATCGACAGTCAGTTTGCAGCTGAACTGTGTCTGGCTGCCGTCCACCGTGATGCGTCCCATGACGGGAACTGTCCCGTCCTTTTTCACTACCTGACGCTTGAGGTAGTAGATTACTGAAAATGTACTCTTCATTGTCCTTAATTTTTGGGTTTCAAAATTAGTTGGTGAAGAGTCCGGTGTTGGTACGCAAAACGGGGAGGAACGGCGCAATCTTTTTCCGTAACCTGATTTTTCGCATGAGTTATGGATAACTCACTATTCCTTAGAGCCTTGTTTCGCTATTCGTACCCGTTTGTCGCATTTTCGGGCATGGTTACGAACAAGTAACGTAGCGGCGTCAGGATTTGGCTTCGGCAGGGATTGTAATGGCTTCACGGATTATCGCCACTTCAACCAAAACCCTTGTAACTCAATTCTATCACTATATCTTTCCGCATTTCACTTTTTTGTAGTAACTTTGCAGACAAAAAATATCAAGATGCTTAATTTTATATCTTTCGGTAGTGGAAGTTGTGGAAACTGTTATTATATATATACCGAGACATACGGCATACTTATTGATATCGGTATAGGAATAAGAAAGCTAAAAAAATATTTTCATGATTATGGCCTTAGCGTAAAAAACGTAAGGTATGTGCTGATAACTCATGACCATGCAGACCATGTTAAGTCTGTAGGCAGTTTCAGCAACAGTCTTGGTGTGCCTGTATATGCCACGAAAGAAGTTCATGAGGGTATAAGAAGCAACTATTGTGTAAGGAAAAAGATAGATGCGGCAAACGTTCGTATAATAGAGAAAGGTAAGGACATCGTTCTGGACGATTTCACGGTGTCGGCATTTCATGTGCCTCATGACAGTCGCGACAATATAGGCTTTAAAATCAAGTACGAGAATACCAATTTCTGCCTGATGACAGATGTCGGGCATGTTACCGACGAAATGACAAAGGCTATTAATGACGCCGACTATTTGGTCATTGAGGCTAATCATGACGAAGAAATGTTGCGGACTGGCCCATATCCCGAATACCTTAAGAAGAGAGTGGCCGGCGGCAACGGCCATCTGTCAAACAGACTGTGTGCACAAAGTCTTGCAGCCAATGCCACGGGCAGGCTCAATCATGTGTGGCTGTGCCATTTAAGCGAGGAGAACAATCATCCAGAACTAGCCCGCAAGACCGTTGAAATGGGATTGGCAGGCTCTGGTAATCCTGATTTGGCACAGCTAAAGGTAGATGTATTGAAAAGGAACAGCCCAAGTGGGGCATATATACTTAAATGATTAAATTGGATTGAAATGAAAAAGTTGTTTATTAAGGGTGCATTGTTATGCACCGCATTGTTTTTCACGGTTCAGGCCGACGCTCAGATCAGTTTGGGTAATATCCTGAAAAATGTAGTGTCTGGTGGCTCATCAGAAAAGACAACCACTGAGACAACATCTTCAGACAATTCAGGCGTTGGCGGCTTGTTATCGTCGCTTACGAGTATTTTCTCATCAAACAAGGTGGCTACGGAGGATAAAATCATAGGCACATGGGTTTATGAAGAGCCGGCAGTTGTGCTGTCGAGCGATGACATGCTGAAGAACATAGGCGGAAAGGTGGCTTCTTCAGCTGTAGAAACTCAGCTGAAGAGCAAGCTGGAAGGCTATGGCTTTAAGAAAGGCAGCGTGACCATGACTTTTGACAAGTCGGGAAACTTCACCCAGACGCTTATGGGAAAGAAAGTTACCGGTACATACACCATTGAAGATAAGAACATTGTGCTGAAATACGGCGGCAAGATTTCACAGATAGTAGGAACAACACAGCTTGACGGCGACAATCTTCTTATCGTTATGAATGCGTCAAAGCTTCTTGAGTATGTAAACGTACTTGGTTCTGTGTCACAGAACTCAACACTTAAGACAGCTGCTTCGCTTATAGGCGGAATGGATGGTCTTGAGTGCGGACTGAAGCTGGTTAAGCAGTAAATTTCAGCTCTAAGAGGTGATGCCGGCATGGATATTGAATAAAAATAGTTAAATGTTTAGTTAATACGAGGCAAAATAACACTTATATCAGCTAAAAGCATTACCTTTGCGCCGCTATTACGAGTTGATAGCATAAATTCAAACCTAATTACAAATAAAAAATGGCAACAAAAATCAGATTACAGCGAGGTGGCCGTAAAGGTTATGCCTTCTACAGCATTGTCATCGCAGATGTAAGAGCACCACGTGATGGTAAGTTTACAGAGAAGATTGGTACATACAATCCTAACACCAATCCTGCTACGGTAGATTTGAATTTCGACCGTGCTCTCTATTGGGTTGAGACAGGCGCTCAGCCAACAGACACAGTACGCAATATCCTTAAAGGTGAGGGTGTTTATATGATGAAGCATCTTCGCGGTGGAGTAAAGAAAGGCGCTTTCGACGAGGCTGCAGCTCAGAGCAAGTTTGACGCTTGGAAAGCTAACAAGGTTAAGGGTCTTGACCAGATTCGTGAAAACGAGGCTAAGAGCAAGAAAGACGCTGCTGCTAAAGCTCTTGACGCTGAGAAGAAAGTAAATGAGGAGATAGCTAAGAAGGTAGCTGAGAAGAAGGCTGCTGCAGCTGCTGCTAAGGCTGAGGCCGAGGCTGCTGCAAATGCAGAGGCTTCTGCTGAAGAGGCACCTGCTGAGGCTTAATTTTCTTAAAAAGAGATTTTAGAATAGGGCCGGCTCATCATTTGAGCCGGCTTTTTTGTTTTCTTTCTTCTGTTATGTCTTAAGGTTGTTTTGCTTTTTTTATTTCTGCTGTGCCTCCTTTTGTGGGATATGATGCTCGTGGCGTTTCTTTATCTTTGTTTTGATATAATGGTTCTTTCTGTTTAATTATGATGTCTGCTGTTTGAGTTGTTCCTGTTTTTTTATATTGTCTCGTCTATTGTCGTTCTTTTTGTATGGAAATTTCATTGTTACGTTGTCGCTGTTTTGTAAATATAATTCTCTGTTCAGACAGAAAACTTTTTATTTTTAACGCTCTCAGAGTGGCCATGCTCTCTGCAAACCAATGATTTTGAGCGAAAAATATCAAATATAGTATATATTTGACAATATGTTGATATACAATAACTTACATTGTTTCTTGGTAAAGACAAGAAGAGTTAAAAAATGTTACTATGCCGTTTGGCGGTCAGAAACGGCTCATTTAGCAAGGCAAACTCATGCTTTTATGTCTTGAATATGCATGAGTTTTAATTAAAAATGTGCCTTTTTATTGACTTTTCTGTATGCTAAATGTGAATATGTCTTAATATTTGACGTCTATGCAGATAGAAAATAAATGTCTATTAACATTATGATTTCTAGATTAAAGAAAACTCATGTCCTGATTTTTTACCGTTTTCTTCATTTTGTCAGTTGTTGCTTTCTATTGAGTTTTTCTCTCTTTATATGAAATATTATCAATGTTATAAAAGTAAAATTCTTTTACTTCTTTCCGTCATATGTAATTAGCATTATTAATGAGTTTAATATGTCTTTAATCCGTATTGAGGCATGTATAATTTGTATATTCATTTATTCCGTCTGTTTATTGTTTCCAGTAGACATCTTGCTGTATGCCTTTATGGGCATTGCCAGCAGAGTCTGTAAAAATATCGACAGCAATTTGCCAATATAAAAAACAGCAGTTTGTCATAATCCTTATAACTCCTTGAGGCATATACGGCGGCTTCTGTATTTTTGTCAAAATATGATGTTTCATGTTTATACCGATGGCACGATTTTTGGTGATGAAATTATACGTGCGTTCTGGCCATAAAAGATATTGTTGGGCTTATTCGGCTTGTGCCAATATTCTGACATAATGCCGCGATGTGCTTTTAAGTGCTACAAAATATATTGGGCGGATTGTGCCGTATGGACATTCCGTCATGCTGTGGCTAAGTAAATAATTACAGATTAATCAGTAGAATATGTTTAAGCAAGGTGTCAATAAGATATTGTTTTTTGTAGTATCGTTTCTAGCGTGTTTGTCATCAGTAAGTGCAGAGGCTGCATCATCAGATCCTTTGTGGCTGTCGTCATGGCGTGCAGGCACGGTCGTGTCTGATTCAGATGTCAAGTCGGTAGGCATATCCCGATGCTTTGTAAGCGAAGATATTAGTGACAAGGTGTTCAAACGCATGTGGCTCAAGTCGTGGAAACGCAACTGCACGATGAAGCGCAGCCAGCTGTGCTATCTGAAGATGCTGCACCGTAATGCCAAGGGGCAGACACAGCTCGGCGAGATGGTTGTAAACAGGGCTATAGCCGGTAAGGTGTTGAGAATTTTCAGAAAACTTTATGATTCAGGTTACCGCATTGAACGTATGGTGCTCATCGACGATTATGACGCAGACGATCAGGCCTCGATGCGTGCCAACAACACTTCGTGCTTTAATTTCAGGTTTATGACAGGTTCAAGGACACGGGTTTCTAAGCATGGTCAGGGACTGGCAATAGACATTAATGCGCTTTATAATCCTTATGTCCGCAAGAACAGCAACGGCACATGGACTATTGAGCCGAAAGAAGGGCGCCCTTATGCCTTCAACCGAGATAAGCGTAAGGATATTCCTTATAAGATAGACCGTAATGATCTGGTATACAAGCTGTTTATCGAGGCCGGATTTACATGGGGTGGAGCATGGCGCCGCTCTAAAGATTATCAGCATTTCGAGATCAGCCTTTAGCGTTTTGGCATTTTTAGCAATTGCTGAAATTGCAGATGGTTTCAGCTTTTATGTCTTTTCTTTTTTGCAGGCATTTTATAATGTTTGCATAGATATGACTTTTTGAATGAGTTTGTCAATGTAATTCTCAAAGAAAAATATTTTATCTTTTCATAGTGGGGTGTTCGTTTTCTTTGTATTTTTGCTGTCTGATGATCGAATGTCATTTGAATGACGCCCCGGTGATTTTTCGTATGTTTGCAAGTGAACAGGACGTTTTCTAAGTGGGGGCTTGTCCGTTTATTTATGCATGGCAGTATTTGTTGCTGTTTGTTGAAACATTTAAAGTAGTTTTTTATTGAATATTTTGCGTATAGCGCGTGATGATTAATGTATTAAAATCGTTGTTTGTATGGCTGTGCTTTATTCCGGCAGCCATTCTCAATGGCGGGTTTCGTCAACACGTACTTTCTGAATATATGGGCAATGCTTGTGCAATGGCGTTAAGCGGTGTATTGCTGAGTCTGTTTATATTGCTCATATCATGTTTTCTGTTGCCGCGTGTGGTAAAATTAAGCAGAAAAGAATGTTTGATAATAGGTGGATTGTGGATGATTCTGACTGTAGTATTTGAAGTTGTCTTCAGCATGTCTGCAGGTCTTTCGTTCAGAGATATGCTTGTTGCATACAATCCTATGACTGGCAATCTGTGGCTGTTGGTGGTTCTGACAACATTTTTTGCTCCGTTATTTGTATATAAAATAAGACGTATCCAACAATATGGTGTTTATTAATAACTGAAGATACATTAAAATCTATTGATTGGAAGTATACAATATGTGCCTGGCTTGAAATACAGCATTGGAGATTTCTAGTCAATTGTGTTTGGTGAATAGAGTATTTACATTTTGCATAAATGATTTAGTATTAAATGATTGATAAGTTTTTTGAGACCGAACGTCTGATTCTCCGTCCTTGGAATGTGGATGATGCAGAGGCACTTTACAAATATGCGAGCAGTCCGCTGGTTGGGCCTGTTGCAGGGTGGCCGCCTCATACGTCTGTAGAAAGCAGTTGTGATATTATACGCACTGTTCTTTCTGCTCCAGAAACGTATGCTGTTGTATTGAAAGCTACGGCGGAGCCAGTTGGAAGTGTCGGCATAATGTTTGGCAATGGAGTACATAGTGCGGATATGAATGAGGATGATGCCGAAATAGGCTATTGGATTGGTGTCCCATATTGGGGTCAGGGCCTGATACCTGAGGCTGTTAAACGTCTGCTTTGCCATAGTTTTGATGACTTAGGCGTAAAGCGGGTTTGGTGTGGATATTACGATGGAAATGTGAAGTCGCGTCGTGTTATGGAGAAGTGTGGGTTTACTTTTCATCATACAGAATGCGGAAAGATTTCACCATTGGGCGATATACGTACAGAACATTTTATGCTTATGACGTTAAGTGAGTGGAAAAATACAAGTAATAAAGAAAATGTCGCAGGATTTTGATATTAATGTATGGCTGGAGTGTTTCAGAGTTAAGCTTGTTTCACTCTTCGGCAGGCGTCTGCGCTTCTTCGGATTGCAGGGAAGTTATGGGCGTGGAGAGCAGACAGCCGGCAGTGATATAGATGTTGTTGTTGTCATTGACGGCATGAGCCGTCGTGACATATTTGCATATCGCAATATGCTTGATACGATGGACCGCAGCAGCATGATTTGTGGATTTGTTGCCGGTTCGGAGGAATTGCGTGGATGGGAGAAGTCTGATTTGCTTCAGCTCTTTCTTGACACGCAGCCTATCATTGGTTCGCTTGACAGCTTTGGTGTCTTTTTCACCAAAGAAGATATACGCCGTGCAGTAAAGATAGGGGCATGTAATATTTATCACGCTTGTCTGCACAATTTTCTTCATGCGCGGAACAAGGGCGTTCTTGCGGAACTTTTTAAGTCGGCCAGGTTTACAGTTCGCATGAAACATTATTATGATACAGGCGACTATGTCGCTTCATTCAGCAGGTTGAAAGATGTTGTTCCTGATGAAGACAGGCAGATTTTGCTCTGTGCTGCTTCTGTGGCTGACGGGTGCAACAGTGATTGCTTTGACGGGTATAGTCTGATGCTTGCAGACTGGGCCGGCGATATAATCCGGACAATGCATTAGATGTATAGAGTATTTAGATAAAAAGAAGCATTCGGAAAAGGCGGTAGACATCATGGTATGGCATTAAGCATTTACCAGCGACTGATGTTGACACCTTTTCCCGAATGCTTCTTTTGTCGTTTTTTGGCCTATTTGTCAGGCTCTCTTCATCTTATCTCTACAGTTCGTTTTTGTATATTTCAGTCAAGGCGTCCTGATATTGGCGCTCAATGTCCATATACGTAATCATGTTTTTGTAGATGTTGTCGGCTTCCACGTAATACTCTGTTACGGAAATTTCTCCATTTTCAACCGCAGTGCGCAGCAATTTTAGTGTCTGTCGCATCAAAGGCACGTCGTATGCATCGGCCGAAGCTTTCAGCTGCTTCATCTGGTTTATCATAGTGCGTGCCGAGTTCTCGGCGTTAATACGTGCATTTGCATGTTGCATTACGGCTTCAGTCTGTCTTGCCTTTGCGATTTTTACCTTGTTCTTGCTTGAGAACAAAGGTATCGAACCTCCAATCAGGAAACCGTTGCTTGCATTGTCGCCCTCAGTATTTCGGCGGTAACCTATCTCAAACTTAGGAATCCAACTCTGTTTGTTCACCTTCACATCCTGTTCTGCGGCAAGCACAGAAGCCTGTGCTGTGCGGACAGTCCAGTCTGTGGCAACGGCTTTTTCATACATCGTAACTTCGTCGTCAGCCGGGGCTTGTGGATATTCTGTCATGTTTACCTCTATCGGCAGTCCTCCGTTAAGAGCCTGCAGCTGTTGCATGGCATTGGCATGTTTGGTGTCAGCCTGAACAAGTTCTGTCTCAAGGTTCATCCTGTCGAGCTTTATTTTGTTAAGTTCAAGTGATGTGGCGTCACCGTTCTTGAATTTAAGTTCGAACATGGCCAACAGTTCATCGGCATTCTTGCGCCTTTCCTGCAGCAGTTGTTTCTGTTTGTTGTAGTTGATGATGTCAAGGCAGAGCTTCTTGGCATTGACCAGAATGTCGCGCCGTGCCGTCTGATATTGCATGTCGAGCACATTACGCTGCAGTTGTCCGGCTTTCTTGCGCGCTCCGTAAAGGGTAGGGAAGTCGAACCCCTGGGTAATGACTAGCTCTGAACTTGCGATACCGCTTGTTTCGCTCTGAAAGAATGGGCTGTATTCTATCGAGAGGTCCTCGAGTGTGTTTTGCGATTTGTTCTCTATGTCTGCAGCCTCATTGCCTTTGAGCAGTGCTTTCAGTTCCATGTTGTTCTGCTCAACGCTTTTCAGTACGGCGTTTATGTCTTGAGCTTTTGCGCTGACAACTGCGGCAAAGGCCATGGCGGCCAATATTATTTTTTTCATTGTTCCTTATTTTGGTTGTCTGTTTTGATAATATTCTTTCGGTTCATCCACTCATATACAATAGGAATGATGAATGCGTTGAGGAAAGTAGACGTGAGAAGTCCGCCAAGTATGACTTTTGCCATAGGGCTTTGTATTTCATTACCGGGCAGGCTTCCGCGCAGAGCCAGCGGTATGAGGGCGAGAGCCGAGCATAATGCCGTCATAAGAATAGGATTAAGACGGTCGAGTGAGCCTCTCATTATGCATTCTCTCAGCGGAAGATGTTCCTCTTCGCGGAGGGTGTTGTATCGGTTGATGAGCAACATTCCATTACGCGTGGCAATACCAAACAGCGAGATAAAGCCGATTATGGCAGGAATGCTGACTTCTCCTGTGGTAAGTACCAGCGCGAATACGCCTCCGATAAGTGCAAGAGGAAGGTTGAGCAGGATTACTCCGCTCTCGAGGGCGTTTCTGAACTGCATGTAGAGCAGCAGGAATATTACGACTATGCTGAGCAATGATGCCAGCAGAAGTACACGGCTTGCGTTTTGCTCGCTCTCAAACTGACCTCCGTATTCAACATGATAGCCTTCCGGCAACTTTATCTCTGAGTTTATTCGTTTCTGGATGTCGTTCACCACGCTGCGCAAGTCGCGTCCGCTCGCGTTGGCAGAGATGACAATTTTACGTTTTACGTTCTCGCGGTTGATTGTGTTTGGACCCATGGCAGATTTTACTTCTGCAACATTCGCCAACGGAATCTTGCGGCCGTCGGGCGTGTCTATCATCAGGTCGCGTATGCGTTCCATGTCGCAACGGTCGTGTTCGGCAGCACGTACCACAAGATTAAAGCTGCTGCCGTTGTCGTATACCTGTGATACAGTCTCGCCTGCCATGTTGACACGGACAAATGTGTTAAAGTCGGCGATTGAGATGCCGTAGAGTTTCAGCATGTCGCGTTTAGGCTTTATTTCGAGTTCCGGACGCTCAATCTGCTGTTCAACGTTGAGATCGGCAATGCCGTCTACTGTACCTATGGCATCTTTTATCTGGTTGCCAATTTCAAACATCTTGTTAAGGTCGTCACCGAATAGCTTAATGGCAATGCTGGCCTGTGTACCGCTGAGCATGGCGTCAATACGGTGGCTGATAGGCTGGCCAATCTCGATGTTGGCACCTGTTATTACGGAAAGTTTCTTTCTCACGTCGTTGAGCATCTCTTCGTGCGAGCGGTCTTTCAGCTCAAATGGTGCCTCGATTTCTGACACATTTACGCCAAGTGCATGCTCGTCAAGTTCTGCTCGTCCTGTTTTTCTTGCTACAGTCTGTATCTCAGGTATTGACAGCAGGATATTTTCGGCACGACGTCCTATTTTGTCAGACTCTTCGAGTGATATTCCTGGTAAAGAGCTGATGTTTATTGTAAGCGAGCCTTCATTGAATTTCGGAAGGAAGCTATGGCCGAGAGTAAAGAACAATCCAAGAGCAGCAACAAAAAGTATTGCCGTTGATGCTACAACCGGACGCTTGTGGGCAAGTGCCCATGTGAGCCAGTGTTCATAGTGCTTCTTGAGCCATACTGTTACGAATGCTTCTTTTGGCATGCCCTTTTTGGTGTCGCGGCCTAGCAGATAGCTGCACAGTACAGGCGTGAGCGTGAGTGCAACGATTGTTGATGCCACTAGTGCTACGATAAATGCCACGCCGAGAGGTATGAGCATGCGTCCTTCCATTCCACTTAGATAGAACAGCGGGATAAAGCTTACGATGATTATTGCTGTTGAGTTGAGGATAGGCATTCGTACTTCGCGTGAAGCGTTGTATACAACTTTCAGCACCGGAAGCCGTTGTTCCTTTGGCAATGCTCTGTTTTCGCGCAGATGTTTCCATACATTTTCAACGTCCACTATGGCATCGTCGACAAGTGAACCTATGGCTATTGCGAGTCCGCCGAGACTCATCGTGTTGACGCTCATGTGGAAATAATGAAGAACAATGAGCGATATGAGCAACGATACCGGCAGTGTTATCAGTGAAATGACAGTGGTGCGGACGTTGGCAAGGAAGAGGAACAGAACTATGACAACAAATATAGCACCTTCGTAAAGTGACTGCTTAACATTGTTTATAGAGCTTTCGATGAAGCGTGACTGACGGAATATGTCGGTAGATACATGTACGTCAGCCGGCATATTCTTTTTAAGGTCTTTTAGTGCAGCCTCAAGTCTTTCCGTAAGTTCTATGGTGCCGGTGTCGGGCTGCTTGGTTACGGTGAGTAATACTGCTGGTTTTCCTTTCTCAGAAGCTGTTCCGAGTTTCGGAACCTGTGGCCCGGTCTGTACGTCTGCCACGTCAGCAAGGGTTATTGCATCGCCGTTGACTGTCTTTACGACGGTATTGCCCATTTCTTTTACGTCTTCTGTCGACACAACGCCACGAACGATATACTCGTTGCCATATTCATATATCACGCCTCCATTGGTGTTGCGGTTCATCTGGTCAGTTGCGGCCATAACTTCAGCCAGTGTCACTCCGTAATGGTTCATTCTGCCGGGATGAAGTAAAATCTGATATTCCTTAATGTCGCCTCCTAATACAGCTACTTGCGACACACCTCCCGTAGACATCAGTCGGGGGCGCACTGTCCAGTCGGCCAATGTGCGCAAGTCGGTCATTGATGTACTGTCTGCTGTAAGGCCAACGATGAGAACCTCTCCTAAGATGGACGACTGCGGACCTAAGGTTGGCTGTCCTACGTTGTCGGGTAGGGTCTCGTTTACAGCAGCAAGTTTCTCTGAAACAATCTGGCGTGCCAGATAAATATCAGTACTCCAGTCGAACTCAACCCATACAACAGAGAATCCCGTCGTTGAAGAAGACCTCACACGTCGTACATGCGTGGCTCCGTTCACTGCTGTTTCGATAGGGAATGTTACAAGTTGCTCCACCTCTTCTGCCGCCATGCCGTTGGCTTCGGTCATGACAACTACAGTAGGGGCGTTAAGGTCGGGAAATACATCTACCTCGGTTTGTCCTGTTGTGTAGATGCCTCCAATAATCAACAGTACCGCTGCGACAAGTATAAGCAGGCGGTTTTGCAGTGAGAATTTTATTATTTTGTTCAGCATTGCTTATCCTTGGTTTAGTGTTGATGCGAATGTGCGGGCAGACTAGTGCTGGCTGATGCCAGTCTTACTTGAGTTGCGCCCTTGGTAACTACTTTCTCGCCTCCTTTCAGGCCGCTTTTTATTTCAACTCTCTCACCGTCGGTTTCGCCTATTTCCACCTCACGGCGCTCATAGCAAGTGGCATCTGTCTGTATATAAACAAAGTTTACTCCGTTCTCGTCGGTAAGTGCAGACACTGGAACACTTATTACTCCGGGGCGTTCTGACGTCAAAAGATAAGTCTCAACGAATGCTCCCGGCATGACGTCGGCCTGATTGTTGAACTCGAATGTTACGGGAATATAGGGTGATCCGTCGCCTGTTGACTTGCCGGTGGCAACAAGACGGCCGTTCATTGCTCCTATGTTGTATATTCTGTCGCTGTATGCTGTCTTAAACTTAGCTGACTTGACTGTACCAAGTATTGAGTAATATCGCTCTGGAACGTTGGCTTTTAGATATAGCTTGCGTGTCTGAGTGACGTTCATCATAGGCTGTCCGACGCTTACATAGTCGCCCTCTTTTACGAGACATGTCTTTACATATCCGCTTATTGGAGATGTTACGGCCACTCCGCTTCCGCCTTTGCTTCCAGAGAATGCCTCGTAGGCAATCTTTGCAGATTCGTAGTTGGCTCTTATGCTGTTGAATTCTTTTTGTGTGACGATATTGTCTTTCACTAACTTTGCTGCGCGTTCATACTCCTTCTTGGCTGTCTGATATGCGATTGCAGCCTGCTTTGCCGGATTATCCTGAAGCTTGTCTGCTGAGATAGTGAACACCGTTCCTCCTTTGCTTACGGCTGTTCCTTCTGTTATGCCGCGTTGAAATCTTACTATACCTGGCACAGTTGCCACTATTGTGGCTTCATTGCCGGATGCTGCAAGAATCTTGCCTCCGGCCGGAATAACTCCGCTGAAGTTGCCCGGCTTGATAATCTCGGCAACTATGCCTGCCTGGTGAGCCTGCTCCGGACTAATAACAATTTCGGTTGAATGGCCTTTTTCTTCACCTTCGTGTGCGTCTGCCTCTTCGCTGTGTGTGTGTTTGTGCTGACATGAAACCATGACCAGCATGCTTAGTACAGATGTAATTAAGATGTTTTTCTTCATGTTTATTTTATGTAGCTTTATTAATAATGTTTTGTCATATTTATTATTTATGCAAAAATAACGTAAAACGGATGCAACTTAGTTGCAATTGCGCATTTTGGAATATGTATGTTGCAATATGCCCTAAATTTATAGTCTTTATTCTGATGTCAGAGCCATTGAAGTTATGGATGATATGGAGAAAACTTTTGATGGAAGAGACGATGTAACAGTTTACAGATGCTATGAAAACTAATGGAATACCAATTTGTCTGTATGAGATGTCTGTCGGTGAATATATTTGTCCGTAAACAACAATTTTCTTTTTGTTCTTGTTATGTCGTTAAAAAATATGCTATAACTAAATAAAATATATTTGTTGATTTTGTCCTTTAATGCCGGAATAACGAATAAGTTTTATACCTTTGTTCTTAGATGTATTTCTGTAATAATAACAGAAACATCTGTTTGTGTTAAGTTGTGTAATGAAAAATAATGATAATGCAATGAAAATAGAATGTAAATTTCGTACTGCTACGATGAAAGACATACAGGAGCTTAAAAAACTTTTTTGTAATACTGTTATGGCAGTTAATCGTCGTGACTATACGGCAGAAGAAGTGGCAGACTGGGCGTCGTGCTGTGAAAGCGACGGACGTTGGGAACAGTTGCTTTCTACTTTGTATTTTATTGTTGCTACTGATGTTGAAGGCCAGATGCTTGGTTTTACAGCCCTTAGAGGGGATGGCTATCTTCATTCAATGTTTGTGCATAAAGATTACCAGCGTCAGGGCATCGCAACGGCTCTGTTGCAGAAAATAGAAGCTTATGCATCGGAGCATGGAATAAAAGAAATGACATCTGAGGTGAGTATTACTGCCCGTCCGTTTTTTGAACACCATGGTTATAAGGTTGAGCGTGAGCAGCGTGTTCAGGCCAATCGTATGATTATGACAAATTTTATGATGCGAAAAATAATATAAGATGGATGTTTCTATTGTAGTATCGTTATTGCCATTATTCTTTTTGCTGCATGAGTTGGAGGAAATAATAATGGTGCGTTCATGGTTGGATAAAAATCAGGCTGCTTTACGTGAGCGTTTTTCAAATCTGGGACATATTATTGTGTGGATGGAACAAATGACCACCAGAAGGTTTATAGTTGTTGCTGCTGAAGAATTTATTATTGTTTCATTATGTACATTAATGTGTCTTTATTTCGGCAAGATTGTTGTATGGTATTGTTGTCTGGCGGCATTTGCGATTCATCTTGTAGTACATTTTATACAGTTCGTTGTGTGGAAAGGATATATTCCTGCCATCTTTACAACAGCGTTTTGTTTGCCATATTGTTTTTGGGCAATGATTAAAACATATTCATTTTTTTCCTTGTACGAAATGTTTGTTTATGCGTTTATAGGCATTATCTTATGTGTGCTAAATCTTATTGTAATGCATATGATTGTAAAAAGACATAGCCAATGATAATGTGCTCTATATTTATCGGGTGATCCGTTCGCATGATATATAATGAGTGATAATAAATAAAAAAGTCCACAATCTTGATTGCGGACTTATATGTTTTCTGGCGGTGCGTACGGGACTCGAACCCGTGACCTCCTGCGTGACAGGCAGGCATTCTAACCAGCTGAACTAACGCACCCTGAGATGAGAATACCACTCTTTTGAGAGCGGTGCGTACGGGACTCGAACCCGTGACCTCCTGCGTGACAGGCAGGCATTCTAACCAGCTGAACTAACGCACCATTAGGTATCTGTCTCAATTGCGGTTGCAAAGGTATGAATATTTTTTTTATCTACCAAACTTTTTGGCGATTTTTTACAAAAAAAGTTGCATTAGCAGTGCATTATGGTATTTTTTGCCATCGAAGAGCCAGTCTTTCAGCTCATTTGACTTTATGAATCCACTCTTCTCAAACAGGGCTAACGACCTCTCGTTATCCTTGTTTATGCACGCATAAAGCTGATGCAGGTGTAGGATGTTTGCGGCGTAAGCTTTTATTCTTGTTATAGTGGCCAGGGCATAGCCTTTGTTTCTGTAGTCTTGTTTTATTACTATGCCTACCTCTGCTCTCATGTTCTTAGGGTCGAAGTTTATTATGTCAACTATTCCCACAACGTTATGATGTTCGTCTTCTATCATCATCCTCACCTGCTTATCGGCGTAAATGTCGTTTTTTGCATTTGCGACGTAGTCATATAGCACGTACCTTGAGTATGGCACGTTCGTTGTGCTAACGTTCCAAACCTTAGTGTCGTTCTCGATGGTATACAACACGTCGAGGTCTTCCGGCTCTATCGCCCTGAGATGTATTGTCGGTAGAATGTCTGTCATCAGGCTATTATCTCGTTGTCTGTTATTATTATGTTGAATCTCGGACTGTATGTGCCGATTTTTACATTGGGCTTGCTGTTTTTAGAGAATAGATTAAGAATGTCTTCATATCTGCATAAGCCTGTGTCATAAACAAGATATACGGGCGTCTTGCAACTGATGTTTTTTACGGCTTCGGCATGTGCAGCCGGGTCTGCCGGTGTCTGCGTTACTATATATTGTGCGTCCAGGCCGTTACGGTCGGCGAGGCTTCGGCATCTTGATATTGATTCTTTTGTAGAAATAAATATGTAGAGTGGCGACTTGCGTCTTCTGTCGGGCATGAATCCCAGTGTCTTCTGTATATGCTCTGACGTAGTCTTTATAAGAGCCGTTGTGGCTTTAAGATATATTGCAGCCTTTATTGGCATGTTCAGCCAGATGCTGAGATGGCCATAGTGCTTTTTGAAGAAGATGAGCATGGCCTCGTAGAACACGTGTACATATTTGAACGATGACTTCTGCGTGCTTTCTCCTTTGTAATGCAGTATCTTTGTTGGCAGATACCAGTTGTCGAAGCCGCTCTTCAGCAGCCTGTATGACAGGTCGATGTCTTCACCGTACATAAAGAAGTCTTCGTCGAGCAGTCCTGCCTTGTCAAGTGCGGTGCGCCTCATCATCATGAAGGCTCCGCTTATTATCTCAATCTTGGCCGGTTCGTCCCACGGAAGATATCCCATGTAGT
The DNA here is from genome assembly GCF_057607445.1 of Xylanibacter sp. Taxonomy (NCBI): domain Bacteria; kingdom Pseudomonadati; phylum Bacteroidota; class Bacteroidia; order Bacteroidales; family Prevotellaceae; genus Xylanibacter; species Xylanibacter sp. Next base: position 31,319 of record NZ_DBLZAX010000021.1, read on the forward strand.
ATTTTCCCAGTTTCTTATGTGTGGGATATTTGGCACACAGTCCGCACATCTTGTAGAAAGCGGTCATCGGTGTCGGCAGACCGCGCCGGCTCTCCATGGCGTCGCTGCCGTTGCATTTCAGCATTCTTACGCCCAGTCCGCCCGCATTCTCATGTTCGTCCATGAATCTGATGCACTCTTTCAGGGTGTTTTCTCCAACAATAGTGTCGGGGTTCAGCAGCAGCACGTATTCGCTCTTTGTGCGCCTTATGCCCATGTTGTTGGCTTTTGCAAAGCCATGATTGTGATTGCAGGCAATAAACTTCACACCGCGGTTCTTGCCTTTAAGCTTCTTCACGGTGTTGTCTTTTGAATGATTGTCGATTACGTATATTTCTGCGTCGATGCCCTCAACGGCTCTGTATAAGCTGTCGAGACATTGCTGAAGATAGTGTCTTACGTTGTAGCTGACGATTATTATTGCAAGTTTCATTTCTTGTAGCTTGTTTCAGATATGCATCTTGCCATTGTAGGGTTGACGAAAATCAGACAGATAAGTCCGATAATTGCCATATAGCCGAATGCCACGTTCATGAACAGGTAATAGAGCAGGGTGTTGGCCACCATCGGGACACAAAGCATCATCATGCGTATGCTTCCCCAGCGGAGCAGCTCTTTCTCTGGCTCAGCCTGTAGCTTCATGCTGATTTTCTTGACCTTGAACAGCCTCAGTGACGCAGGAATGAGGCATATTGTAATGACTTCCATTAGCGACACGGTAAGAAATTCGGCGTTCTTGCTTGCTGTCAGGTCTCCCGGCAGCAGCGTCTCGGTTTCAAATATTGCGGTTATGGCCAGCAGCAAAGCTATGCTGACGTACATGATTACCGAGAGTATGTTTTTTGTTCTTTTCATTTTCTTGGTTAATATTTTCGCTTTAAGCAGTTTTCCGGCAGGTGGCGTCATCTGCTATTGCCTGCCGTCGAACGGCTGCCGGTTAATGATAGAGCGTCCGAGCGTAACCTCATCGGTGTATTCCAGCTCGCCGCCCACAGATATTCCGCGTGCAATCACGCTCAGGCGTATGTCGAATTTTGCCAGTTTGCGGTAGATGTAGAAGTTGGTGGTGTCGCCTTCCATTGTGGAGCTAAGCGCCAGAATCACCTCTTTTATCTTTCCGCTCTCAACTCTTTCTGCCAGCGAGCTTATCTCTATGTCGTTAGGACCTATGCCATCCATGGGCGATATTACGCCTCCGAGTACATGATAAAGCCCGTTGTACTGCTGAGTGTTTTCGATGGCCATTACGTCTTGCACGTTTTCAACCACGCACACAGTGGTGTCATCGCGCCTTGCGTCGGAGCAGATAGGGCAGACGTCCGTGTCACTTATGTTGTGGCACACGGTGCAGTGCTTTATCTTATGCCTCATTTCGCTTATGGTCTGGGCAAACCTTTCCACCTTGTCCTTGTCCTGTCTCAGCAGAAACAGCACCAGCCTTAGGGCTGTTTTCTGTCCTATGCCGGGCAGGCTTGAAAATTCTGCCACTGCCTTTTCGAGCAATGCCGACGGATATTGTTGGGTCATACTTTGCTAAAATGTTTTTGTCGGCAAAGTTACTTCAATAGTAGTAAAATTCAAAACAAATTTATTTTTATTTTCCTTTGAATGTCTTTTGCGGGTTGCGTGGCTGCTGTTTTGTGCGCTGTGGCAGCCTGTTTTGCGCATTATTAATGTCTTCTGCATATCGACTATTGATGTCAGGCATGAAGAGTGTATCGTATATGAAGAATGCACACTTTCTTATTTCTTTACAAAATGCAGATTTTTAAGCCTCTCAGGCAGCCTCCGTATTAGCAGCTTGACTGTTTTGCTGTGTTTTAATCGAAAAATAGTGGCTTTTGCGTAATTAATTGTAAGCCAGCGTGTTATGTGCTATTGTAGTCACGCATGCCACTTTCTGACTGCTGATATGTGTCCTTTTAGGTCGTAAAAGCATGCTTTTTGATTCGTAATTCAGTGTGTTTCGCATCGCATTTAAGTGTGTTTCAGCGGCGATATTGGCTGTTTTATGACTGCAAGTTGGCTTTTCTTGTGTAAAATATCCCCTGTTTTGTCATCTCTGTATGCCATTTTTGCATTTGTGATTGTCTGTTTCTGAAAAATAATTTGTCATGAATTTTTATTGCACACATGCCGGTCCGGGTGCGTTTTCGCGTATGCGCCGTCGTCATTGTGCCTGGGTGCATGCAGGGTATTGTCTGCAGATTTTATCCGTTGCTTATATATAACATTGTGCCGGCGGTTGTATTTTTCTGATATTTTTATTACCTTTGCAAAGGTTTTTCATAAATTTATCGACGACTAAATGATAATAACAAAATCAGAATTTTCAGTGAGCAGTCCTAACATACAGCTTTGTCCTAAAGACACAAAGCCTGAGTATGCGTTTATCGGACGAAGCAATGTTGGCAAATCAAGCCTTATCAACATGCTCTGCAACCACAAAAATCTTGCAAAGACATCGGCCACCCCGGGCAAGACTCTGCTTATCAACCACTTTATTATAAATAATGAGTGGTATCTGGTAGACCTTCCCGGCTATGGATTTGCCAAGCGCTCAAAGACGGTTCAGCAGAAGTTGGAGCAGATGATAACGTCTTACATCCTGCAGCGCGAGCAGCTCGTAAACGTGTTTGTGCTGATAGACATCAGACACGAGCCGCAGGCTATCGACATAGACTTTATCAACTGGCTCGGGCAGAGCAGCATACCGTTCTCGATAGTGTTCACAAAGGCCGATAAGCTTAGCTCGTCTAAGGTGGCGCCTACGGCAGCCGCATATATGGACAAGCTGAAGGAAACTTGGGATGAGCTTCCTCCTTATTTCATATCGAGCAGCGAGACAAAGCGCGGACGCGACGAAATTCTTGATTATATCGAAAATATAAATAAAACGCTTAAACAGTAAGGCGTAAATAATAAATAAAGACAGAAATGGCCGGTCAGTTACCTTATCTTGACATACAGAATCTTACTAAATCGTTTGGAGCCCATGTCCTGTTTCAGGACATATCGTTCAGTGTTGCCGAAGGACAGAAAATAGGTCTTGTTGCTAAGAACGGCACGGGCAAGTCGACGCTGCTCTCCATATTGACAGGGCGCGAAGGCTACGATTCGGGCAATATTATCTTCAGACGCGAGCTTAAGATTGGCTATTTGGAACAGTCGCCCAAGTTTGATCCCGACGACACTGTGCTGGATGCATGCTTTAATCATAAAGGAGATGAGGCGAAGATTCTGCGTGCGAAGCAGATACTTACACAGCTTAAGATAGATGACCTTGACAAGAAGATGGGCACTCTGAGCGGAGGACAGCAGCGCCGTGTGGCACTGGCAAACGTATTGCTGACCGACCCGGACATGTTTATCCTGGATGAGCCAACCAACCATCTTGACCTCGACATGATAGAATGGCTGGAAGGCTTCTTTGCCCGTGGCAACAAAACCTTACTCATGGTTACCCACGACAGGTTTTTCCTCGACAAGGTATGCTCGGTGATATTGGAACTTGACGACAAGAAAATATACACCTATCGCGGCAACTACAGCTATTATCTCGAGAAACGTCAGGAGCGCATAGACAACACGCGCGCCGAAATAGCACGTGCAAACAACCTGTACAGAAAGGAACTCGACTGGATGCGCAGAATGCCCCAGGCACGAGGCCATAAGGCAAGATACAGAGAGGACGCATTCTATGAACTTGAGAAAGTGGCCAAGCAGAGGATTGAGGACCGCCAGGTAAGGCTTAAAGTCAGAAACGTCTATATCGGAAGCAAGATATTTGAGTGCCAGTATATCTCCAAGAGCTGGTCGCCGGATAAGGTTATTCTCAAAGACTTTTACTATAATTTTGCCCGTTTTGAGAAAATGGGTATTGTTGGCAACAACGGCACAGGCAAGACAACATTCCTGAAGTTGCTGTTGGGACAAGAGAAGCTTGACAGCGGCCGTTTTGACATCGGCTCGACCGTACGTTTCGGATATTTCTCTCAGGAAGGCATGGTCTTTGATGAACAAAAGAAAGTGCTCGACGTGATAACCGACATTGCCGACTATATCGACATGGGAGGCGGAAAGCATCTGTCGGCATCACAGTTCCTGCAGCATTTCTTGTTTACTCCCGAACAGCAGCACAATTATGTGTATAAGTTGAGCGGAGGCGAGAAGCGCAAGCTGTATCTGTGTACAGTGCTGATGAAAAATCCGAACTTCCTGGTGCTTGATGAGCCGACAAATGACCTTGACATACAGACTCTGCAGATATTTGAAGAGTATCTGGCCGACTTCCCCGGCTGTGTCATAATCGTAAGTCACGACCGTTATTTCATGGATAAAGTGGTAGACCATTTGCTTGTGTTCAAAGGCAATGGCGTAGTAAACGATTTCCCCGGAAACTACACACAGTATCGCGAATGGTGTTCGCTTAAGAGCCGTGACGAAGAAACGGCGGCTAAAAAAGACAGTCGTCCAAGAGAAAAACGGCATCAGGAGCGCCGCAAGATGTCGTATAAAGAAAAGATGGAGTTTGCTCAGCTTGAGAAAGAAATAGCCGAACTGGAAAAAGAGCAGAAGGAAATAGAAGAGCAGCTTTGCAGCGGTAAGCTGCCGGTAGGCGAACTGACTGAAAAAAGTAAGCGTCTGCCGTTGATAAAGGAAGAACTTGACCTTAAGGAAATGCGGTGGCTGGAGCTTTCAGAAATAGAATCTTAAATATTAAAATTAAGTTAAAATGAATAAGTCTTCAGAGCCGTTACTTCTTTTAATCAATATAAATTATTACTTTTGCATTAAATTTAAAAAATCATAATTTGTTTCCACTCGTGAAACGAATACAATCAATAAATTTCTTATATACGTAAACCTAATATGTATAGCAAAGACGAATTATTATCTAAAGATATTTCCGAGCTTGAAGAGATAGCAGAGAAAGTGGGTGCTAAAATCAAGTCTGGCGAAACTCAGGAAGAAATAATATATTCGATCCTTGATAAGCAGGCCGAAATTGAAGGAAACAAGAACCCGCTTGGCACGAAGCGTCGCAGAGTTCGTATTGTAAAGAAGGACACCGACCGTGTTTATTCTGTAAACGGAAAGGAAGGCGAAAACTTCGACTTGAAAAAGAATAAAGTTCAGGCTGAGACTCCGTCATTGTTTAATGATGCACCGGTTACTCCGCCCGCCAAGACACGTTCTCGGGCTAAGAGCAAGGCTGTTGCCGAACCGGTGGCTGAGGTTGAGCAGCCGCAGGCAGTTCCTGTTGTGGAAGATGTTGTGCCTGTTGAACCGGAAAAACAGCCTGAGCCATTGCAGCCTGTTGTTGATAATGTAGTTGAGGCTGCGCCTGAAGTTCCCGAAGCAATATCAGAGGATGTTGTTGAAGGTGTCAGCGAAATTCCTGAAGCAATAAGTGATGACATGCCGGAAGAAACAGATTTGGCCATTGTTCCTGAAGCTGAATTTGCAACCGCAGAAGCTCCTGATACTCAGAATGACAACTCAACAGATCTTATAGCACAGTTGCAGGCCAAGGTGAATGCACACAACGAAGTGGCTGACGAGAAACGTGAGATTATTGCATCAGGTGTGTGGGAAGGCGATCCCGGAGACGGAACAGACTTTATTCCTATTGTTGACTTGCCGATTGAGGATCAGATGGCTGTGCCGCGATTTGATATGTTCGACAATCCGACAAGTCCTATGGACTTAAATAATGTTATGTATGCTCCTCAGATGGAGCCGGAAAGTGTACCGCAATTTGATTTTGAGGATATTATCACTGCCAACGGTGTACTTGAGATAATGCCTGATGGCTATGGATTCCTGCGTTCGAGCGACTATAATTATCTTTCTTCTCCTGATGACATTTATGTTTCTATAGCCCAGATTAAGCGTTATGGACTTAAGACTGGCGATGTGGTAAATTGCCACGTGCGTCCACCGCATGACGGAGAGAAGTATTTCCCGTTGACAAGCATTGATAAGATTAACGGCCGTGATCCAGCTGAAGTACGCGACCGTATACCGTTTGACCATCTTACTCCTTTATTCCCGGATGAGAAGTTTACTTTGTGCGGTGAGCGTTCAACTACAAACCTCAGCACTCGTATTGTTGACTTGTTCTCGCCGATCGGTAAAGGACAGAGAGCGCTTATCGTTGCGCAGCCAAAGACAGGTAAGACAATCCTTATGAAGGACATAGCCAATGCAATTGCGGCAAATCATCCTGAAGCATATCTTATGATGTTGCTTATTGATGAGCGTCCAGAGGAAGTTACCGATATGGCGCGTACGGTTAATGCAGAAGTTATTGCCTCTACGTTTGATGAACCGGCAGAACGTCATGTAAAGATTGCCGGTATTGTATTGGAAAAGGCAAAGCGTATGGTTGAGTGTGGTCATGATGTGGTGATCTTCCTTGATTCTATCACACGTCTTGCACGTGCATACAATACGGTTTCACCAGCTAGTGGTAAGGTGCTTACCGGTGGTGTTGACGCTAATGCTCTGCAGAAGCCGAAACGTTTCTTTGGTGCGGCACGTAATATAGAGGGTGGAGGTTCGCTCACTATTGTTGCAACAGCATTGATTGACACAGGCAGTAAGATGGATGAGGTTATTTTCGAAGAGTTCAAGGGTACTGGTAACATGGAACTCCAGTTGGATAGAAGCCTCAGTAACAAGAGAATATTCCCGTCTGTTAATCTTGTTGCTTCAAGTACACGACGTGATGATCTGTTGCAGGACAAGACAACTCTCGACCGCATGTGGATTTTACGCAAGTATATTTCTGACATGACGCCAATTGAGGCTATGAATACAATTCATGATCGTATGGCTCGTACTTATGATAACGATGAGTTCCTTGCAACGATGAATTCATAAATATTTTAGAGGTACTTGTATTCTTATTTAAAAGTTTTTACTAAAAAATTTTGTTATAAGAATTATTTTGAGTACCTTTGCACTCGATTTAGGGGTTCCGTAGCTCAGTTGGATTAGAGCAACGCCCTTCTAAGGCGTGGGTCTTGGGTTCGAATCCCAACGGAATCACAGAAAAGGAGCATCATGTGATGCTCCTTTTTCTTTTTATCATAGATGTTCTTATTTGCGTTTATATTGATTGATGATACAACTTACAGACTGCATCATTTCTTTCTTATAAGTCTTGGCATTATTTTTTGCCATGAAAATGTATACATTAGATGTTTTGTTGAACTTTCCATATACCCTCGATATAAATATGTTTTGTCACCTCAAGTTTTATGTAAGCACTTAGGTCGTTTCATGCATGTTCAACAATGACTTCAACAGTTCTCATATCAAACACCTAAAACAATATTAACATCAACATTCAGTTTCCGGCTAATTTCACGGGCTATCTTCAATGTGGGCTTGCATTTACCGGAAATATAATCATTCAAAAGGGGAGGGGTAACACCTATCAATTTAGCCAATGTTTTTGGGGTAAGCCCCATTTCATGCATATGGAATTTGAGAACATCAGCAAGTGAGGGTGCTCTCAATGCAAAATGTTTTTCCGAATACTCTGCAACAAGATTAGAAAGTAGTTCCAATTCTATACTGTTCGGGTCATCGAGAGGTGTTTTGTCTGTTATCAGTGGAAGTAACTCTTCAACTCTTTGTACAGCCCTGTCATATTGATCTTTTGTTTCTATCTTTGTCATATCTTTAAATTTTAGAGCAATCAACTATTTTATCATATTCTGCATGAGTGCCAATAAAGTGATTATAAATAGATTTTTAGTAAATATTATTGCTACAATCGGTCTTAAATTATTACCTTTAATATTGAAAACATAATGTTGTTTGTATACATAATCAATACTATTGCTGATCTTTTTTACATATGCAAAGCAAGTCTATTCGCTTCCCTTGTGACTATTGTAGTACATTCTTTTAAAGCAACCTTTTTTATTAGGATACGTTTCTGTGTATTATTTTATAGCATATTATTTAAATATTTTCACTTAACTCACAATATTACCATATTGCAAAGGTAATAACAAAATTCTATTTTTTCAATATTTTATTCTAAATAATCGGATATGAATGACAATACCAAGAAAGATATTTTTTGTAAAATAAATGTTTTTGATTTTTATAAGTTAGTTATATTATTTCACGTGATATACCTATAATATGATTGTCTGTTTCCGTCTTTGTAGCTATTATTTTTTGAGATAGAATTTAAATTAAGTTATTACGTAAAGATTAATAGGCCTATGAGGCATATAAAATAAAAGCGGACCTGATTTATGTCAGGTCCGCTTCAGATAGAATTTAATTGTCAATCAGATTTCACGTTATAATTAAAAATCAAGTTTAGGCTTTATTCAGCAATAGGCGTTAATTTTATTAGGGCTACAGTGCAGCTGTCGGCCTTTGTTATTTTGTGGCTTCCTTGCTCTATTGTGGTCGTCAGGCTCTTAGAAGAGCTGTCGCCTTCAATTTTAACATCGTCAACTTTTATGTTGTATTTAGTGCTGCTCGAGCCAAAGTATATTGTAAGGGTCATCTTTTCAGTTGTAGAGAATGATATCTCTGTGCCTGACTCCATCTTAAGGCTGTTTGTATATGTAACACCATCTATTATAGTATCTTCTTTTCTGTAATTTTCTTTTGTTCCGGTCATTGTAATGGCGCTGTTAGACGGAGTGCCGTTTGTAAAGTCACAGATTATTTCACCCTCAACAGGTGTTTCTGTGTCACCCGGTTCTCCACCTGTTTCACCTCCGCCTGTTTCACCGCTAGAAGCATTTTCGTCTCCAAAGATGCCGATAAGTGATGACTTGTAGTTTGTAACAGCTTCTTTCAGTTCTTTATTGACGTTATAGTCTGTATCGTCGATGCTGTTATTGAAGGTCCACTTGAAATCTCCGTGATTCATTCTTCCTGCACCATACCAGCCTGTGACCTCTGACGGTACATTTGCTGCTTCTACCGGTTCATAGTCATACATCAATGATGCATCGGTATCGAAGTTGTTATAAGAAGTTGCACCCTGCAAGGTCTTTATGTCCTGCGGCACTTGCTCGTCTCTAGTTTTGGCTTCGTATGCATCAAATTGTACATTGTCTTCCTGGTATGTTACATATTTATAATATTGTGTCTTTTCTGTTATGATGTTGCCGAATGACTTTATCATACCACCATCTTCGCCAGAGAATGTGCCTTTAGGGTCAGATGAAATGTCTGATCCTTGTTTGGATATGAGCATCGGACATTTTGTTGCTCTGAAATAGTTGCTTTCTACAAATACATTTGAGCCGGATGTTGCACCTACGCCATATTTGGAAATACCGTCGAAGTAGTTGTTCCATACATGTACAGACATCGTGCGGATACGCGGCATACGTGAGTCGCAGTGGTCAAACCAGTTGTTGTTGTAGCTTATATAGTTTGGTCCGCTCTCGCTTGTCATTCCGCATAATGACGATTTTCCGCTGTCGAAGAAATGGTTGCTTGATACGGTTATATACTGAGAGTCGCCTTTGATGTCGATAGTGCCGTCGCCTTTAGCCTGGTCTGAATCTCCTCCGGCCTGACCATAGAATAAGTCCAGATTGTGTATCCAGCAGTATTTGTTGTCCGTATCCAACGAAACACCATCATCCATGAAGTTTAATATGCCGAAGTTGCGCAGCTCTACGTTTACGGCATTGCGCAGAAGAAATCCGAAGCCGTTTATTGTTGCGTCTTCACCTATGCCTTCTATTGTTATATTCATTTCAACAGAATTGTTCTTTCCTTTTATTTGAAGTCCTTCGTTGCTTAACAGTGCATCCATGTCGGTGTTTTTGATCATGCCGATGATTCTTACGCACAGCGGACGTGTCTCTTTTCCTTTTTGGTATGCGTTGAGTATTGCCTGCAGTCCCGTATAAGTCTGTTCCTTATCACCAATAACAGGACATGTTACAGTCTTTGCTGTATTTGCCGTAACGTATATTACGCGTGCGTTGGCTTTTAGCGTACCGTCGGCATTATATGCTCCCGGCGTATTGCCATTGAGGAAACAGAAACCTTCACGTTTATAGTTTATTACCTTTATTCCGGTAACTTCGTTAGCTGCATCATCTTGTTCTTTTTCTTCAATTACCGGAACAATCTTAAATGAATAATTGTCTGCAGCAATTAAGCCTGTAGCATCTGCCCGTCCGTATGTTCCATAGTTGCGTACCAGCTGGTCGTCAAGTTTTGTATATTCTTCGTATTGTCCACCTTTTACGTACACTATGTAAGACGAAGCATCTGCAAACGGCTCCCATTTTACGAAGGCTGATTCGTGCCATCCTTTTGACTCAAGAATCTTTACCTTTCCTTCCGGATTGTCAATGTCGCCTTCGCTGCCGCTGTCTTCTGCTTTTGCAAAGCTGATATTTTTTACAGTCTTTGTGTATGCGTCTGTCCATGTCCCGTTTACAGGGCTGACGTTTACTATGCCGTTGGCTCTGTCTATACTGACTTTTACTTCATCTGTATTATAATATTTAATGTCGTTGCTGGTCAGTGTCAGTCGCATTTGATTATTTTGGCTGTTGAGGCTTACGGAGTGGTCTGTTGTCGGTTCAGGCGTTGTTCCTTCGCCTTCTTTTTCAACAGATATCATATATATGTAAAGTCCTCCTGTGTTTGTCAGCGTTATGCTTCCGTCTTCGGTAACAGTGCCTATGTTTACCTGATCGTCAAGACTTGTGCTGTTAAAAAATCCTGACTCAGGAGTAATGTTTGTCACATTGAGTCCTCTTTTTTCTGTTTTTGAACTTGTCTTGCATTTAACAGTTATCTTAGAGCCTTTTTCAAGGTTGTCTATCGTTATTGTTGACACTTTATTCAATGTAAGGCATTGTTTCTTTATATCCACTCGAATGGCATCTGATGTTTCAGCCGTGAATATGATATTCTGTGTAAATATCAGTTCTGTGCCGTTAGCTTTTAATGTTTCAGAGTTTAATGCCTTATTGTTCGAATATCTGTCATTTGTGGCATCATATGTCCAGTTTTCAGTATCGGCAGACAGATTTGTCCTGTCTGTACTGCTTACACCTTCCTCTTGAAAGTCCCATGTCTGAGCAACTGCATCAGTAGTAAAAAATGGCATAAGGCATATTAGGAATGCCATAATTATTTTTGAGTATATGTCTTTCATGATAAAATTATTTTATGACTGTCTTTTTTCCATTAATAATATACACGCCTTTGTTAAGGGCATTGGCATCTTTGCCCATGTATTGTCCGTTAAGGTTGTAGACTTTTGACTTTCCGGAATTGTCCATAGATGTAATATTTGTTATTCCGGTTGTGTTTTCATAGCTTAAGGAGATGCTGACCTTCGACATGTCTTCTGTCAGTGAAGTGTTGTCGTCAAATTGAAGTGTTACGTTGTTCCCATTGAAAGTCAGATTGCTTACGAATTTGTCGATTTCAGTTCCGTTTATTATAACGGTTTGTTCTGTTTCTGCATACATTGTTCCTCCTGACAATAATGTCATCAGGAACATACATAAAAATGTTTTCCTTTTCATTATTTAAGTTTTTAAATAGTTTGTAGATTATTCCTCGACAAATATAAATATTAAATCCTTTAAATATAGACTATATAACTTAAAAATATGATTTTTTATTATTAATTTACGTATTTTATGCATACTCATTTTCTTTAGGTCTTTATGCCCAAATCAGGCATCAGGCTTGTGTATTAATTCTGTTAGTAAATAGATACTTTTACCCATCATTTGTTATCCTATGTCATCTTGCCATCTGTTTCTCATAAATATAGTCAGCTATGCCAGCTAAAATGCAGGTGATAATATTATAATGAAAAAGTCAATGATTTACGCATAAAAAAGCAGTGACTTTTGATGCAAAAGTGGCCGAGTTACGAGGCGTAACTCAGCCATTAACAGTTTGAAAGAAAATAGCCGTCGTTTGTTTAATGTAATTGCTGATAGGGCGCGGCAGATGTTTAATGTGAAATAAAATGGGGCGGATTTGTTACGGATTTTATGGACTTTATATTTTCTGGGGCAGAAAGCTATCCGAGTGCATGTAAAGAAGACAATATCGTACTTAAAAACATCTAGTTAGAACGCTGTGTGTGGATTAATCTTGTATACGAGTTTTATTAAGGATTGTATGTTGATAATGCAAAATGAAATCCGGCAGTGTTTTATCAACTCCAATAAAAACACTGCCGGATTATGATTATTCTTAAATTCTTTTTAAGCTGATATCTTTCAGAACTTTGATTTATTCCTGTTATGGTAAATAACTTTTCCTATCTTAGGTCAATTATTTCAGCGTTAGGAAAATCTTTTGAATTGAAACGGAATGTGGCGTCACTGATATTTTTTGCTTTAAAGTTTGAAACTTTTATTGTCGTCCATCCGTTGCTCTGACGCATCTTTATTGTTTGCGGATAATAATTCTTGTTTATCGTTATATACATTTCTTTTATTGTCCGTTTTTGGTTTTGTGCGTAAAGATGTATTTGCCATCCGCCTGCAACGTTTTTCATGCCGAGATTGAATCCGTTTTTATAGATATTGATGAATTTATATGGATTCATAGATTGCTGCTGTGCTTCAGTAGGCGTGCTTATATTTACCTCCTGATTCTTTTTCATGTATGTCCACTGTGTCTTTCCGTCATACCATACAATGGCCTGTGAAGTACGTGCATTAAATTTGTTTCCTTTTATCGCAATAGTGCCGGACGTATTTCCGTATTTTCCGCTTATGGTGAAGTTGGCACTTGCTCCGCTTTTGCGTCCTACTACGGCTGCAGTCTTGTCGAGTATCTTTCGTGCTTGCGCTGCATTTTGTGCATGCATGCCAACTGCCAATGTAAACAAAAGTATTAGCAAACAAAACTTTTTCATAATTGTGCTTCCTGTTTGAATTGTTATTCTAAATTAATGTTCAAATACTATTTTCGTAATGCAGACAGAAGATTTTCAAGACTGTTCTCGTCCTGTATCAATACTTCACGTGGTTTGCTGCCTTGTGCCGCACCAACGATTCCGGCTTTTTCCATCTGGTCCATCAGTCTGCCCGCACGGTTATATCCGATTGAGAAACGGCGCTGAATCATGCTGGTTGAGCCTTGCTGGCTTAACACTATTGTACGTGCTGCTTCTTCAAACAGAGGGTCAAGACTGTGCATTTCAAGCGATCCGCCTTTGCCTGAGTCTGAACCTTCGTCTGTGGTTGGCTCTGGCAGTTCCATCGGCTCTATCGGACCTGGCTGCTGTTTGATGTATTCATTTATTCTTTCTATTTCAGGTGTGTCTACAAATGCGCACTGCACTCTGACAGGCTCGTTTCCGTTGAGGAACAACAAGTCGCCTCGTCCAATGAGCTGATTGGCTCCAGGACGGTCAAGTATTGTACGCGAGTCAATCATCGAACTTACTCTGAAAGCCATTCTGCCAGGGAAGTTAGCCTTGATGTTTCCTGTGATGATAGATGTTGTCGGGCGTTGTGTTGCAATCACCATGTGTATGCCGACCGCACGTGCAAGCTGTGCAATACGTGCAATAGGCATTTCTATTTCTTTGCCGGCAGTCATGATTAGGTCTCCGAACTCGTCGATAATAACAACGATATATGGCATGTATTCATGACCGTCTGTAAGTCGCAGCTGGTGGTTGACATACTTTTTGTTATATTCTTTAATGTTCTTTGCACCGGCAAGTTTAAGCATGTCATACCTGTAGTCCATGAGCTTGCACAGGCTGTTCAGTGTGCGTATAACCTTGGTGACGTCAGTTATTATTGCATCTTCATTGTCATCAGGAATTTTTGCCATGAAATGGTCTGCAATAGGCATGTACATGCTGAACTCAACCTTTTTAGGGTCTATCAGCACAAATTTCAATTCGTTCGGATGTTTCTTATATAGCAATGAAGTAATTATGGCATTTAGTCCAACTGATTTACCCTGTCCGGTAGCACCGGCAACCAGCAAGTGGGGCAGTTTTGTAAGGTCTGCCATAAATACCTCGTTGGTTATGGTCTTTCCTATGGCAATAGGCAAGTCCATGGTTGTCTCTTGAAAGCGTTTTGAATTTAATATGCTTTCCATAGAGACAATGTTCTTCTGTGCGTTAGGCACCTCTATTCCGACCGTGCCTTTGCCTGGTATAGGCGCTATGATACGTATGCCGAGCGCGGCAAGGCTCAAGGCGATGTCGTCTTCAAGGTTTCTTATCTTTGATATCTTTACGCCTTCGGCAGGGGTTATCTCATACAATGTGATTGTAGGACCAACCGTAGCCGTGATGGTCTTTATCTGTACTCCGAAATTGTTCAGCACCTCAACAATACGGTTTTTATTAGCCGTCTGTTCCTTCATGTCGATGTACGGCTTGCCGTCATTCTCGTATTTCTTCAGCAAATCGAGCGTCGGATATTTATACTTCGTCCAAGGCTCTTTCGGATTGATGGGCGTATTGATATTGCTGCTGCCAGATACGTCTTTCGAGTCTGCCAGGTTCTCTTTCTCGGGTATAATTATCTTGAGGTCGTTAGTGCTTGGAGCTTGTTTTATTTCTTTAGCTGTCTCAACCTTGGTTTCTTCTGCTTGCTCTTCTTGTTTTATTACAGCTTCTCCGTTGTCACCAAATTCAACCCTTTGTGTCTGCGGATCGTCAAATACAGTAGGGTCTTCAAGGGTTTCAATAGGTTTAGACTTATTGGCTTTTCCCTGATTGTTGGTGATGTCGAATTTCACTTTGTTTGATATGCTGTTCACGGGATTCAGAATCTTTCGTACAACCGTGATGGTTTCTTTACTTAGGTAAGTAAGGAATATGATAGCCGTTAAAAGGAGGATGGCTGTCAGTCCAGGCGCTCCTACAAGATTTTCTATCCATTGACTGCAGAACTGGCCGTGGTCGCCTCCGGGATTAAACACCTGGCTTCCCATGATAGGTGTCAATATTTCTGCAAATGTTATGGAAAGCCATAGCATAGATATGCAAAGGCAAAAGAAACATTTAATCAGGTTGAAGTTATATGCACGTACAAGTTTCAGTCCTGCCATGCCCATGAATACCGGAACAATAAAGGCTGAAAGACCAAAGCATCTTGAAATAAAGAAATATGAAACGAATGCTCCGAACGGGCCGCAGCTGTTCTGAAATGCCCTGTTTGAATTAAATATCTCTCCTGGCCTTAAATCCAATACCAAGCTTTGGTCGTTTTGGCCTGTAGAAAAGAAGGATATAAATGCTATGATTATGTAAATGGATAAAAATATCAGAATGATTCCTACCGTAAAATTAATAAAGTCATTTTGAAAAATATTTTTAAATCCTACTACCTCACTTAATGATTTGTTCGTGTTCGTATTTTTTTTCTTAGCCATCAGTGTATTTAGAATATTTTATTTGCAAAAGTAATTGAAAATTGCCAAATCAAGCTATAAAATCACCTTTTTTTTATATTTTTGCAAACTGTAATTTTTGCAAATGAGAAAAATCATATACAATAAGTTTGATAAGCATGACATAACAGCTCTGCCGAAAGTGCTGTTCTCCGGACGTATCATTGTGATAAATACTGCTGCGGAGGCAGAGAAGGCTGTTGACTATCTGATGTCTCAAAAAATATTGGGGATAGATACGGAGACAAGGCCTTCGTTTAAAAAGGGACAGACTCATAATGTAGCATTGCTTCAGGTGTCAACTCATGACACGTGTTTTCTTTTCAGATTGAATCTTACAGGTATAACTCCGGCTATAATCCGTCTGCTTGAAGATCCTTCAATTCCGAAGATTGGCTTGTCGTTGCGCGACGATATAAATTCATTGCATAAGCGTGCCGATTTTCATCCGGGGAATTTCATTGATTTGCAGAAGCATGTCTGCGAACTTGGAGTGGAGGATTTGAGCTTGCAAAAGCTATATGCAAATTTCTTCCATCAGAAGATCAGTAAGTCGGTAAGGCTGAGTAACTGGGAGTCGGATGTGCTTAGCGACAGACAGAAACTATATGCCGCCACCGATGCGTGGGCATGTATAAATATATATGAAGAGTTGTGCCGGCTGGAAAAGACCGGAGATTATGAGTTGGTAAAAATAGAAGAAAATAAGGAGACAGATGTATAAGAACATATATTTAAAGAAAGGTAAGGAAGACAGTCTTAAGCGTTTTCATCCTTGGGTGTTTTCTGGTGCGATAGCGCATATGGACGATGGAATAGAGGAGGGTGACATTGTAAGAGTCATCACTCAGTCGGGCGCTTTCATTGCTTTGGGGCATTATCAGATTGGAAGCATTGCTGTGCGTGTGCTTTCATTTCAGGATATAGCTATTGATGATGACTTCTGGAAACAGCGCCTGGCGGCTGCGTTGCTCATGCGTCAGTGTGCCGGTATTGCAGACAATCCTGAAAACAATACGTTCAGGCTTGTACATGGTGAAGGCGACAATCTTCCGGGATTGGTTATTGACTGCTATGGCAAGACTGCAGTCATGCAGGCTCATAGTGTTGGTATGCATGTGTGCCGTAATGTCATAGCCCGCCAGCTGGTTGAGGTTATGGGCAACCGCATAGAGAATGTCTTTTATAAGAGTGAGACAACATTGCCGTTTAAGGCTGACCTTGGACAGGAAAACGGGTTTATATATGGGGGAAGTGATGACAATGTCGCTGTAGAAAATGGCCTTAAGTTTCATGTTGACTGGCTAAAAGGTCAGAAGACAGGATTCTTTGTTGACCAGCGTGAAAACAGAAAATTGCTTGAGCATTACGCAAAAGGTAAAACTGTCTTGAATATGTTTTGCTATACGGGCGGTTTTTCTTTCTATGCCATGCGAGGCAATGCTAAGGCCGTTCATTCAGTAGACAGCAGTGCCAAGGCGATAGAACTGACTAATGCCAATGTGGAACTGAACTTTCCCGGCGACAAGCGTCATCAGGCTTTTTGTGAGGATGCATTCAAGTTTCTTGATGCCGCAAAAGACAAATATGACCTGATAATACTCGATCCTCCTGCTTTTGCCAAGCATAGGGCTGCATTGCATAATGCGCTTAAAGGATATACAAGGCTTAATGTGAAGGCATTTGAGAAGATAAAGAGTGGTGGTATTCTGTTTACGTTCAGCTGTAGTCAGGTCGTGACAAAGGATAATTTCAGAAATGCCGTGTTTACAGCGGCTGCATTGGCAGGTCGTAATGTCAGGATATTGCACCAGTTGCATCAGCCGGCCGACCATCCAATAAACATATATCATCCTGAAGGCGAATATCTAAAGGGATTGGTTCTTTATGTTGAGTAATGGTTTCCTAAAAAGAATATCAGATTTTATTAAAGACCGTCAGTTACTTAGTAAGGACGGAAAATATATAGTTGCGCTGTCGGGAGGTGCCGACAGCGTTACTTTGGCTTTAGCTCTTTGCGAATTGGGCTACAAGATTGAGGCTGCTCATTGCAATTTTCATCTGCGTGGTGAAGAATCAGACCGTGATGAAAATTTCTGTGTCGAGTTTTGCCGGCAGAATGGCATAGAGCTTCATAGAGCTCATTTTGATACAGTGTCTTATTCAAAGTTGCGTAAAGTAAGCATAGAGATGGCAGCCCGAGATCTCAGGTATTCTTACTTTTCACAGCTTAAGCGTGACATCTGCGCCGACGCTATATGTGTTGCGCATCATCAGGATGATTCTGTTGAGACCGTATTGATGAATCTTATCCGTGGTACAGGTATTGACGGACTTACGGGTATCTCTCCGAAAAACGGTGACATAGTGCGTCCGCTATTGTGCGTTTCAAGAGCTGATATCGAAAACGAGCTTTGTGCCGCAGGGCAGGATTATGTAACTGACAGTACGAATCTGGTTGATGATGTTGTCAGAAATAAAATCCGTCTGGACATTCTTCCTCTTATGAGGCAGATAAATCCTTCTGTTGGAAACAGCATAGCCAAGACTGCCATGCGTATGGAAGAGGTCGCTCGAGTTTTTGGTTCTACTATCAGCGAGGCTGCCGGGCGTGCAGTTACATATAATAATAAAGGTGAGGCAAAAATATCACTGGATATACTTTCTTCAGGACCGTCTCCTGAGAATGTGCTGTTTCATATTTTAAAGAACTATTCTTTTGCCCCGTTGCAGATAGAACAGATTTATTCTTCATTGAACTCTGGGCCTGGCACAGAATTTCGTTCATCTACCCACGCTCTGCTTATCGACCGTAAATATATTTTCATTGAACCATTGTCTGACGAAGGACAAAGGCGGTTTGTTATACCTGAGACAGGAACTTATGTATATGATGAGTCTTCTAAGTTTCGGGTAGAGATTATAGATAACGGGTCGAATGTAGAAATTGTACGAGACAGAAATTGCTTTTTTGCAGATTTGTCTAAGGTCGCTTTTCCGCTTATTGTGCGCAGGGCCTCTACCGGTGACAGATTCATTCCTTTCGGGATGAATGGCTCCAAGTTGGTAAGTGATTATTTGACAGATCGTAAGTTTAATTTGTTTGATAAGCGCCGTCAGCTTGTTATAACTGATTCGGACGAAAAGATAATATGGCTCGTAAACCAGAGACCTGACAACAGATGCAGGGTTTCTGATACAACGAAGAAAATACTTAAGATTACATATACCGGCTGTTAAGCCGGTTTTTTAATTTTTGATAAAGTTCTTTTTTCATGATTTGTGTGGTGTACGTAACATCTTGATATACAGTGTTTTGTAAAAGAATATCTTTTGGCTGGCAAAAGATGCCCTTTCACCTCGTAAAAGGTCGCATTTTATAAGCCAAAAGCAGGCATAACATCAAGCATTAGTCAAATCCTAGTTTTGTATATTATCAGTTTACTGTTTTCGTGAACGGTATTTATTGTATTCACAGATAATGTTTAAATGCAATTTTTATTAAAATAAGCCATTTATCAATCTGTTTGCTGAAAAAATATTACCTTTGCATTAATATGAACAGGCAGAATGAAAATTCTGCGATAAAATGTCTTTAGTAGGAAATATTAAAAGTTTAAGGTATGGTAAAGTATAACGTGAATTTTGACAATTATAAGAAGGACGCTGCATATCGTTCGCTTATAAGTCCAAAATTGGTCAGTGAGTTGAAAGTAAAGATTGTCAGGATTATCGTAAAAAAGAAAAAATATAAAGACAAGGAATATTCGGCCAAGCGTCTGGCTGAAGAACTTGAAACCAATACTAGGTATATATCTGCCGTGGTTAATATATGCTTCAACATGAATTATACGTCATGGGTAAATAAGTATCGCATAGAAGATGCCAAGGCTTTGCTTACTGACAAAAAGCATAAAAAGCTTAAAATGGAGGAAGTGAGTGATTTGGTTGGTTTTTCAAACAGACAGTCTTTTTATGCGGCGTTCTATAAATACACAGGTGTTACGCCGCGAAAGTATAAGTTAGATAATTCGGAAAAATAACGTAACATATTAATGCTGCAATGAGAAATACTCAATTTTCATATACCGACGAACGTTTTGCGGATATACTGATGCTCAGGTATAAACTTGACAACTTCAGCTCTTTGTCGCTGAGGCAGAAAAAGCTAGTGTATTATTTGTCTGAGGCCGCGCTTTATGGCCGTGACATAACTTTTGATCAGTTTGGCCGGTATAATCTGAAGATACGCAAAGTGTTTGAGCAGATATACCTTAATTATAAAGGTGACAGAACTGCTGATGAGTTTAAGGAACTTGTTGTGTATCTGAAGCGGGTATGGTTCTCTAGCGGCATATACCATCATTACGGATGCGATAAATTTGTCCCTGGTTTTTCTGAAGCATTTTTTATAGATGCTGTTAAATCTGTTGATGGCAGTTTGCTGCCTTTAGACGAAGGACAGACGGTGGATGGATTATGTGAAGAACTTCTGCCGATAATTTTTGATCCGGATGTAATGCCTGTAAAGGTGAATAAAAAGGACGGTTTCGATTTGGTTGAAACTTCAGCATGCAACTTCTATGATGGTGTAACACAGAGTGAAGTTGAAGAGTATTATGCTTCAAAGAAAAATCCAGACGATAAGGAGCCTTTGTCATATGGACTGAATACTACAGTGAAAAAATGTGATGGACGGGTTGTTGAAGATGTTTGGAGAATTGGAGCAAAATATGGCGCAGCAATAGAGAAAATTGTATATTGGCTCGAAATGGCTTCAACTGTGGCTGAAAATGACAGGCAGCGCAGTGTAATTGATGCTTTGATTAAATATTACAAGTCGGGCGATTTGGCAGACTTTAATGAATATTGCATTAAATGGGTTGATGAAAAAGAATCTGCCGTTGATTTTATTAATGGGTTTATTGAGGTTTATGACGATCCGCTCGGAATGAAAGGCACTTGGGAAGGTCTTGTTGAATACCGTGATGTAGAAGGAACAAGGCGGACCAGAGTGATTAGCGATAACGCTCAATGGTTTGAAGACCATTCGCCTGTTGATTCTCGTTTTAAGAAACAGCAGGTAAAGGGTGTGTCTGCAAATGTAATATGTGCGGCAACTCTCGGCGGAGGTGAATACCCTTCAACGGCCATAGGCATAAACCTTCCTAATGCTGACTGGATTAGAGCAAGCCATGGAAGCAAGAGCGTTACGATAAGTAATATCATATCGGCTTATAATGAAGCATCACGTGGTAATGGCTTTGACGAAGAGTTTGTCATTGACGAAGAGACAATAAAGCTTATAAGACAGTATGGAGATATATGTGACATCATACATACTGACCTGCATGAGTGTCTCGGACATGGTAGCGGACAATTGTTGCCCGGTGTTGATCCTGACTCTCTGAAAGCATACGGCAATACTATTGAAGAGGCGCGTGCTGATTTGTTCGGATTGTATTATGCAGCAGATAAAAAGTTAGTTGAATTGGGGCTGCTGCCTGATGCAGAAGCTTATAAGGCAGAGTATTATTCATATATGATGAATGGACTTCTCACTCAGCTTGCACGCATTAAAAAAGGCAATTGTATAGAGGAGGCCCATATGCGTAACCGTGCCCTGGTTGCACGTTGGTGTTATGAAAAAGGACGTGAGGGCAATGTTGTAGAGCTTGTGCGTCAAAACGGGAAAACTTATGTGCGTATAAACGATTATGAGCAACTCCGCAATCTGTTTGCAGCCTTGCTAGCTGAAATTCAACGCATAAAGAGCGAGGGTGATTATGCCGCAGCCCGGGACATAGTCGAGAATTATGCTGTGAATATTGATCCGGTTTTGCATGATGAAATATTGTGCAGATATAATAGTCTGGGCATACCTCCTTATAAAGGATTCATAAATCCGGTACTTATGCCTGTTACTGATTGTGATGGTAAAATAATGGACATAACTGTTGATTATTCTGAAACTTACGAGCATCAGATGTTGCGTTACAGCAGAGATTACTCCACATTGATTTGATAAATATGAAACAGGAAACACAAGACAAACTGAAACAAATTAAACAGCGTTTCAGATTGATGATGAACGGCATGGCTTCTCAGTCAATGCGCGAGAAAGGACTTGGGTATAGCATAAACTGGGGCATATCTCTGCCTGCCTTGAAAACACTGGCAGAAGAGTATGGCAAAGACTATGACTTGGCCATCGAACTGTGGAAAGAAAACATCCGCGAATGTAAGATTCTTGCCACATTGATTATGCCACCGGCGGATATGAAAGCTGATTTGGCCTGCCTTTGGGTGTCACAGATTCCAAATCAGGAAGTTGCAGCTATGGTGGCCTTCAATCTGTTTCAGTATATAGACAGCGCGAAAGACCTCGCGTTCAAATGGCTTGCGTCAGCGAGTGAGCTAGAGCAGATGTGTGGTTATAACATCTTGTCACGGCTTTTTATGCGTGGAGAGGTGCTTGATTCACGAGAGATAAATGAGCTTTTTGATCAGGCCAAAACTGCTCTTGAAGGTGGAAGTGTGTCACTGCAGCATACAGTTGTAAATATGTTGTCACATTTTTGTACTATTTCCGACGAGTATAATAAAATAACAAAATCTGCCTTCAAATCATACGATTTAGATATTTTTTGATGTTTTGTACGGCTAATACGGAATTTTGTTGTATTTTTGTCGGACAATCCGGAGTATGGATAAAATGAAAAATAATTGTAGCGACGCAGTAAGGGAGATTCTGGACAACTATTTGGAACAGAACAATTATCGCAAAACCCCTGAACGATTTGCGATTCTCGATGCGGTGTATAGCTTCAATTCTTATTTTTCAATACAAGAACTTAGCGACAGGCTGATAGAACGATGCTTTCCCGTTAGCAGAGCTACGCTTTACAATACGGTAAGGCTGTTGATGAGTTTACGACTTGTTATATGCCTGAGACTGCAGGACGGTATACGCTATAAGGCGTGTTACTCGGATAATCACTGCACTCAGGTCTGTACTGTTTGCGGAAAGGTTACAGAGATAAAAATACCCGAGATTGCAGATGTAATTGACAGAACGCATTTGAGGCGCTTTCGCAAAGAAGGCTTCTCAATGCATATTTATGGTGTATGCAGCACCTGTCAGGCAATGCTTACGCGCTTGAAAAATAAAGAGAATACTGAAAAACAGGAGAATATAAATAAAAACAAATATATTAATAAATATGGAAAAAGGCAAAGTTGATGTATTGCTAGGTTTGCAGTGGGGTGATGAAGGCAAAGGCAAGGTTGTTGATGTGCTTACGCCTCATTACGATGTGATTGCAAGATTTCAGGGCGGTCCTAACGCAGGACACACTCTCGAGTTTGAAGGCGAAAAGTATGTCCTTAGAAGTATTCCTTCTGGCATTTTCCAGGGTGGCAAGATTAACATTATTGGTAATGGTGTAGTACTTGCTCCGGATTTGTTTATGGATGAGGCTAAAGACTTGGAGAAAAGCGGTCATCCTTTGAAAGAAAGACTTTATATCTCAAAGAAAGCCCATCTTATTATGCCAACTCACAGACTGTTGGATGCAGCCTATGAACAGGCTAAAGGAAAAAACAAAGTAGGAACAACAGGTAAAGGCATCGGTCCTACATATACAGACAAGGTTTCGCGCAATGGACTTCGTGTGGGTGATATATTTGATAATTTTGAAGAAAAATATAATGCTCATAAGGCACGTCATGAGCAGATTTTGAAATCGCTTAATTATACTGACTATGATATTTCTGATGTAGAAAAGAGATGGATGGAAGGTATAGAATATATCCGTCAGTTCCATATTGTAGATTCTGAACATGTAATTAATAAAATCTTAAAGTCTGGTCAGAATATATTATGTGAAGGTGCTCAGGGTACAATGCTTGATGTCGACTTCGGCAGCTATCCTTTTGTAACGTCTTCTAACACTATCTGTGCAGGAGCTTGCATCGGATTGGGAATTGGCCCTAACAGAATTGGAGAAGTGTATGGCATAATGAAGGCTTATTGTACACGTGTCGGTGCCGGACCGTTCCCGACAGAATTGTTTGATGAGACTGGAAGTCTTATAAGGCAGCTTGGCCATGAGTATGGAGCTGTTACCGGACGTGAGCGCAGATGCGGATGGATTGACCTTGTTGCGCTGCGTTATTCTATTATGGTTAATGGAGTCACTCAGTTAATCATGATGAAGAGCGACGTGCTTGATGGCTTTGATACAATAAAGGCATGTGTAGCTTATAAACGCAATGGTGAGACCTTGACAGATTTCCCCTATAATATAGAGGAAGGCATCGAGCCTGTTTATAAGGAACTTAAGGGATGGAAGGCCGACATGACAAAGATGACCAGCGAGGAAGAGTTCCCGCAGGAATTTAAGGATTATATCAAATTCCTTGAAACAGAACTTGAAACTCCTATTAAGATTATCTCAATAGGTCCGGATCGTGCCCAGACAATAGTTAGAAAATAATACGTATAATTTCGTCCCAAGGATTGAGAATTTGTGGTGTGGATAATTGATGTTTTCAATATCCAGATTCATCATTCTCAATTCTTGGGTTTTATCTTAAATAAAGACAGATATGAACAAACCATCAATACCTAAGGGTACACGTGACTTTTCCCCGTTGGAAATGTCAAAGCGCAATTATATTTTTGATACAATAAGGTCTGTTTTCGCTCTTTATGGTTTTAAGCAGATTGAAACTCCGGCCATGGAAACATTGCAGACATTGCTTGGAAAGTATGGTGAGGAAGGCGATAAACTTCTTTTCAAGGTGCTCAATAGTGGAGATTATTTGAGCAAGATTGATCGAGAGGAACTTGTCAATGGAAATCCGTTGCATTTGGCTTCAAAATTATGTGAGAAAGGTTTGCGATATGACCTGACCGTTCCTTTTGCCCGTTTTGTCGTTATGCACAGGGATGAGTTGCAGTTGCCGTTCAAGCGTTATCAGATTCAGCCTGTATGGCGTGCGGACCGTCCTCAGAAGGGTAGGTATCGTGAATTCTATCAGTGTGATGCAGATGTTGTCGGCAGTGATTCGTTGCTCAATGAGATTGAATTGATGCAGATTATTGATACAGTGTTTACACGTTTTGGCGTGCGCGTTCAGATAAAAATCAACAACCGTAAAATATTAACAGGAATAGCTGAATA
Organism: Xylanibacter sp.; assembly: GCF_057607445.1. Taxonomy (NCBI): domain Bacteria; kingdom Pseudomonadati; phylum Bacteroidota; class Bacteroidia; order Bacteroidales; family Prevotellaceae; genus Xylanibacter; species Xylanibacter sp. The sequence goes on from NZ_DBLZAX010000021.1 coordinate 55,960, forward strand.
TATCAACGAGGCTGATAAAATAGTGCCTATTACTGTTGCTATTGATAAACTGGAAAAAGTAGGTCTTGATAATGTAAATGCTGAACTTGCAGAAGACGGACTCAGTAAAGAAGCAATTGAAAAGCTACAGCCGGTGATATCACTCAGCGGCAGCAATGAAGAAAAATTGGATGTTATAAGCAATATCCTCAAAGATTCAGAAATAGGAACAAAGGGTGTTGAAGAGCTTCGTTATATATTCGGCGTACTTGACAAGTCTAATCTTAAGAATGAGGTACAGTTTGATTTGACTCTTGCAAGAGGTCTTAATTATTATACAGGAGCAATCTTTGAGGTTAAGGCACTTGATGTTCAAATCGGAAGTATTACAGGCGGAGGACGTTATGATAATCTTACAGGCATTTTCGGTATGCCAGGTTTGAGTGGTGTCGGAATCTCTTTTGGTGCAGATAGAATTTTTGATGTCCTTAATGCATTGGAACTTTATCCTGAAAATGCAATGAGCGGAACTCGTCTGATGTTTATTAACTTCGGGGAAAAGGAAATGGCGTATTGTTTGCCTATTGCTGCCAAAGCTCGTGAGAACGGCATTGCTACTGAGATATATCCTGATGCAGCAAAGATGAAAAAGCAGATGAACTATGCTAATAACTGCAATGTTCATTATGTGGCTATTGCAGGTGAAAATGAGATAAATGAGAATAAGATAACTTTGAAGAACATGTTGACAGGTGAGCAGCGTCTGGTTGATGCTGATGAACTTGTGTCAATCGTTAAATCTGGACAGTGATTATGGGTAGAATAAAATATTTTCTTGTCCTTCTCCTGTGTGTGTTGTCACTATCTGCATATAAGAAAAATGAAAAAATTACAATCTTTATGATAGGTGATTCCACTATGGCTAATAAGGATATTAGTGGTGGAAAGATGGAGCGAGGATGGGGAATGATGCTCAAAAATTTCTTCACTGAGGACGTAATTGTTGATAATCATGCACTTAATGGGCGTTCTTCAAAAAGTTTCATTAGTGAGGGTCATTGGCAGAAGGTCGTGGAAAAAATAAAGCCTGGAGATTATGTCTTTATTCAGTTTGGGCATAATGATGAGAAAGACGATCCTAAACGACACACTGATCCTGGAACAACTTTCGATGAAAACTTGCGCAAGTTTGTTAAGGAAACAAGGATGAGAGGCGGCATTCCTGTTTTATTTAATAGTGTAGTAAGGCGAATCTTTACAAATAGTAAAACAGCTGTTGCTGATGATGATACCCGTTCTAATTCGTCAGCTGATTTGGTTGAAGGTGATACATTGGTAGATACTCACGGTGACTATCTTTTGTCTCCTCGTAATGTTGCGCGTGAGTTGAATGTGCCTTTTGTGGATGCAAATAAGATTACACATGATTTGGAACAGGGGCTAGGGCCGGATAAATCCAAAAAACTGCATATGTGGTATCTACCTAATGAAGTTCCTTCATTGCCAAAGGGGCGTCAAGACAATACTCACTATAATGTTTATGGTGCGTATGTTGTTGCCGGATTACTTGCTGATGCCGTTTCTGATGCTGTTCCAGAACTTAAACAATATCGTTGCAAGTATGATGCTTCAGTTGCAAAAGATGGAAGTGGATTGTATTTTGATCTGCAAACGGCTGTAGATTATGTTCCTTCTGGTGTTAAGACAACTATCTTGGTAGGTGAGGGAAAGTGGAAGAAACCTGTAGCCGGTAAAGATAAGAAGATAGAATATATAATGAGGCAAGGGGCTAGTTTCATAAAATAGTTGATTATAATTATTATATTATGGTCTGAACTTCAGAACCTTATTATATAAGTAATACTACGGTAAATATTTGTAACCTAGATTGTTATTGGGGTATTTGCAAATATTTACCGCTTTTTATTTTATTATCACGCAAGTCTTCATGCTTATTCTTTTTTCAAAAGTTATGCTTTTGCGTTCCGTTTGTTATCCTTTTATCGTGTAAAAGGTATGCTTTTGTCCCCTAAAAGGTGTCCTTTTGCAGACAGCCCTCTGATTGGTGTGTTTTGCACCTGGCATACAGCCGGCTTAAAAAGCCTATAACGTCCATTCTGTCAGCGTTTTATGGCGTTGCTAGCTGCCCCGTATGGCTTGCCGCACAGCCTTGCATTAATCCTGCCGTTCATGAATATTGCTGCTTCATGACAGGCTTGACCGTAGCATCGGCTGTCGTAACCGGTGACCGGCCGGCTGTTTTTTTCTTTGGGATTCAAATACCTTTAAATTTTGCCATCGCTCTTTAAATTTTGCCATTATCGTATGATTTTCATCCTTCCCGTCCGGTCTTATTTCCCGTTCCTGTGTCACAAGTTTGCTTATTTCTTTAGTAAAATATAATAATGTGAATGGTGTAAAATCCGCACTCAATATGTAAACGGATGTTAAAATCGCTCTAAAATTAAAACTTTTTTCAGAAAACATTTGGCGGTTTGGCCAAAACCCCGTACTTTTGCATCCGCTTTTGAGAGCTGACGCTCCCTGAGCACTGAAGAAAGAGATCTTTGAGATACTGAAATATACAGAGACAAGAGTAGTA